>JBLRWS010000001.1:0-4042 GCA_047921075.1 Balneolaceae bacterium
TGCTCCTTTTGAAGGTGACGACAACATTACGTTCGAAATTGTTGATGTGCCGCAGGAACTGGTAGAGCCCCAATTGATTACCCTTGCTGATATGAATGCCGGTGGCTTTGAGAGCCAACTTGTAACGGTTAACAATGTAGCCTTTCAATCGACCGGCTCTTTTCAGGGCGGTACCAATTACGATATTTCGGACGCGTCAGGCAGTGGAGAACTGCGAATTGATCAAAACGCAACCGATCTGGTAAATGCTGCCATACCTGCCGAGCCGGTAGAGATAACCGGTGTTGTAGATCGTTTTGCAGGCACCTTTCAGTTAAAACCGCGTGATTCCAACGATATAGAAATTGAAGTATTTGAGCCGGTTGGCGAAGATATTCCAAAAGATGAAACCTTTGACGTTGTGACCTGGAATATCGAGTGGTTTGGTAGTGAATCAAACGGCCCCGACGATACCGAGCTGCAGCTGCAAAATGTGATTACCGTTGTGGAAACCATCGATGCTGATCTGTATGCCCTTCAGGAAATCGCCAACGAACAGCGGTTTAATGAATTGGTAAGCCTGTTGGATGAGTATGAAGGTTTCTGGGCCAACTATTCAAATCAGGTCCAAAATACAGCCTATTTGTACAAACCATCGGTTATTCAGTTTATCGATAGCGGGCTGTTGACCACCAATCAAGTTGAGTTTGACTGGGCATTTCGGCTCCCGCTCTTTTTCGAATTCAATGCCACGGTACAGGGCATGACCCGCCATATTTTCTCGTATAACGTGCATGCCAAAGCGCTGGCCGATCAGGAATCGTATGATCGCAGAACCAATGCATCGCTACGACTGAAGATCTTCCTGGATGGGAATCGAGCCAATGACAATGTGCTCTTCATTGGCGATTACAACGATCGTCTGATCACATCTACGTTTGACGACCTCGATTCGCCCTACAAGAACTTTGTTGATGATGCGAACTACTACACCATCACCAAAAGCCTTGATGAGCGGGGCCTGGCCTCATTTATCGCCGGGCAAAACCGCAGTATGATTGATCACATTACCGTTACCAATGATTTGTCTCTTGATCATATTGATGGTGCTGAGCGGGTCGAAAATCCAAACTTTATCGGTAGTTTTATCTCCACAACCTCAGATCATGCTCCGGTGTGGACACGCTTCGACTTTTCCCGAAGTCTGGTAAGTTTGGAGGATGAAGTTGCGGGCTTGCCCGATACGTTCGAATTGCAGCAAAATTTCCCCAACCCGTTCAATCCATCAACGAACATCGCTTTCACGCTGTCGCAGGCTGATCTGGTTACAATTCAGGTATACGATATTATGGGTCGGCTGGTTGCCACCGTTGCCAACGGGCAGCAGTTTAATGCCGGTTCGCATACCGTCAATTTCGATGCCACCGGACTTTCTTCCGGAATGTACATCTATCGGGTAAATTTGGGGGGCGGACAAAGCCTGAGCCGGAAAATGACGCTGATTAAATAGGATCGATTTTAAGAATTCTTTAAACCACCACCTTTGCAGCTGACTGTTCAGAATGTAAAGGTGGTTTTTTTATAACCACATATGAGTACCAATCACAACACGGTAATGCCCGCGGAATGGGAGCCGCACCACGGAACGCTGCTCGTATGGCCTCATAATCGAGATACATGGCCGGGTGAACGCCTTGTGCGCGTGGAAAAGGTGTACACTCATTTTATAGAGGCTTTAACGCGTTACGAGCCGGTGTACATTGCCGTTGCTGACCAACGGATTCAAAAACGTGCTCAGGCGATTTTAAAAGAGTCTCACACCGATTTGAATCAGATAACCTTTTTGCCCCATCCCGTAAATGATGTATGGGCGCGGGATTCAGGGCCGATTATGGTGCGCCAAGACGACAACGTTGTTGCTCTGAACTGGAGATACAATGCATGGGGAGAAAAATACCCCCCATGGGATGGTGACAACCGCCTGCCAATAACCCTCGCCGAAGTACTATCGGTAGAGCGGGCAGATATTCCGATGGTGCTGGAAGGCGGCTCTATCGACGTGAACGGATGCGGTACGCTGCTAACGACAGAATCGGTTCTATTAAACCCAAACCGGAATCCGCAGCTCGATAGGGCAGACATAGAAGCGGAGCTGAAGAAATGGCTGGGTGTTACGAACATCATCTGGCTGGGGGAGGGGCTTGCCGGCGACGATACCGACGGGCATATTGATGATTTAAGCCGCTTCGTAAATAAAAACACGATTGTTACCGCCGTCTCAGATGATGTATCCGATCCTAATTATCACATCCTAAAGCAAAACCTGCACACCCTTCAACAAGCGGTTAATGAAAACGGAGTACCGTTTCATATAGTGGAACTTCCACTGCCCATGACAAAAATTGAAGGGACCACGGTAGACGGTTCGGAATATGTACCGGCCAGTTATGCCAACTTTTACATCGCCAACGGCGCCGTTTTTGTACCGATGTACGACAAGCGGTACGATGAAGAGGTGATATCCCACTTTGCCGATTGGTTCCCTTCCCGGGATATTATCGGCATAGAGTGCGCCGACCTGGTATGGGGGCAGGGCAGCCTCCATTGCATCACACAACAGCTGTATCGTGAATAAGACAATGCCCTGAGTGTGTTTAGAATATGAACGTCAGATTATAGCCGTTCGTGATGGGTTAGCATCCAGATTTCGCTTTTTACCAGGTCGCGGGTTGACCAAATATTTTCCAGGAACTGCCGGATGTTTACCCCCGGATTCTCGGAGCGTATTAGCTCATCTGTAAAGCCAAATTCCAGATCAGCCAAACGGCTATAGTAATTTGCCGTCACGTAATTGTACCCGTAATGAACGCCTCCGGGAAAGATCAGCTGATACATTTTCCAGCCATCGAGCCGGTTCTGTTCCATGCGGCGCTCGTGCAGTGGTTTGGCGATTTCAATCTCGAGCATTTCATATTCAAGTTCCCGGCCGAGGGCAACATTCATATAATCCATTTTTAAATATGGGCTCGGTTCATCATTTCGCAGGCGATATTCGCTGCTCTGGTTTTTCCACAGTTCGGACTTCACGATGGTGTATTGTGATGCGAAGGATTCTTCATGAAGAGGATCGGTGGTGCCATTCAGATGATGGTCGAATGCATTAATGGAAGCGCTTACGGTTTTACTGATAAAATTATAAGGTTTGGTTTGCGGCCCGGGATACAGCACACGGTAGGCGTTCCATTCTAAAATATCAACGTTCTCCAGCCGTTCCGTTTTATATGGGTGCAGAACGGTGTTTAAATAGTCGATGAATTTATCATATTGATCACTTTCTACATATATGTAATCGATTTTTACATACGAGCCGCGATCCGATTGGGCAAACAAAGAGCCCGATGAAATTATAATGGCGAGAAGGGACATCAACATCTTCGTGTACATAAAACACCTCCGTTGTTGTTTGACTATTAATATTAATTAACAAAATTTCGGGCATACTTTAAAATATTACCTTTTTAAATTCTGACCCCTCAACGTTTTAAATAAAAAATTACTTTCATATTAAATAATTTGACATGTCTACCATCCCCAACGTAACCATTCGCATTTGTGGATGGCTCGCATTCACTTTTTTGATGATTACCTCCTGTACGTCTCCAAACCAACCGCAGGGGTTGGCTCTACTGTCCGATTTCAATCAGGTTGAAAACTCTGAAAAGCCTGCCATCTTGCTGATAGAAGCGGACAACTGCAGTTCCTGTGTGAGACTTAAAAAGGAGGTTTTTACCGAAGATTTTCTCTCATCAGACACAGCTGCAAACATTCAGTGGTTTCGGGCCAATATCGATTCGGGACATCCCATCTATTTTGAGGGTGAGCCGATGTCGGTACTGGAGTTTGCTTTTCATTTCAACACATCCCAAACGCC
Source organism: Balneolaceae bacterium (assembly GCA_047921075.1). Taxonomy (GTDB): domain Bacteria; phylum Bacteroidota; class Rhodothermia; order Balneolales; family Balneolaceae; genus JBLRWS01. The sequence continues at coordinate 3,911 of JBLRWS010000001.1, forward strand.
CACGCTCTTGCTCTTTCGGGCGGGGGGAGAGTTTGCCGGATTACAACCGGGCTTTGCAGGAGCAGATCGCATACAAGAGCTTATGGCAATGCTGCAAAACGGTAGTCTGTAAATAGGATCTCTTTGAAAGCC
>JBLRWS010000001.1:4142-79672 GCA_047921075.1 Balneolaceae bacterium
AGCTTATGGCAATGCTGCAAAACGGTAGTCTGTAAATAGGATCTCTTTGAAAGCCGGTTCGGTTCCTTTTTTATGGATTCGCCTCAATACTTTGCTATCTTTAGTCCAACTTGATTCCCCGAGCTTTAGGAAACCTTTTATGTCCACAATTTCACACCCGCGATTTGAAGCGGTTATTGGTCTCGAAGTACATGCACAGCTGCTCACCAACAGCAAGGCATTTGCCCCGGTAGCTACCACCTATGGCGAAGCCCCCAACACACAAGTAACACCGCTCTGTCTGGGCCATCCCGGAACACTACCGGTTCTGAACGAGAACCTGGTGCGCTATATCATAAAAATGGGATTGGCCACCAATTGCTCCGTTGCCGAGAAGTCGATCTTTGCGAGGAAAAACTATTTCTATCCCGATCTTCCCAAAGGATATCAGATTTCGCAATATGAAACCCCCATTTGCTACGGCGGCCATATTGAGATTGAGCTGGAAGAGTACTCCAAAACCATTGGCATTACCCGCATTCATATGGAAGAGGATGCCGGGAAATCGATTCACGACCAGGATCCATACAACACACTGATTGATTTGAATCGGGCCGGAACACCGCTCATCGAAATTGTATCGGAACCGGACCTGCGCACGCCGGCCGAAGCGTACGAATATTTGAAGAAAATTCGCCAGATTGTACAGTATCTCGAAATTTGCGACGGGAACATGGAGGAGGGGAGCCTCCGCTGCGATGCCAACGTTTCCGTACGCCCCCGCGGCCGGGAAAAGTTTGGAACCCGTACCGAGCTCAAAAACATGAACTCGTTTCGAAATGTTGAACGAGCCATTCAATTTGAGATTGAGCGGCAGATCGAGCTCATCGAAAGCGGTGGCGACGTGGTACAGGAAACCCTGCTATGGGACGCCTCCAAAATGGTTACACGCCAAATGCGATCGAAGGAAGAAGCGCACGACTATCGCTACTTCCCTGAACCGGATTTGCCGCCGGTTATTGTTACAGATGCGTTTCTGAATGACATTCAAGAGTCGTTGCCGGAACTTCCCAATGTTCGTTTCAATCGGTTTGTTGAAGAGCTTTCCCTATCGGAAGAAGATGCCACAGTATTAACCGAAAGCCGCTATTTGGCGGATTATTTTGAAGCGGTGCTTGTCAAAGTAAAAGATGCCAAAGCTGTCGCTAACCTGATTCTATCGGAAGTTCTGCGTGTGTTGAACGATCAAAGCATTTCCATTCGTGAATTTTCGATTGATCACGAACGCCTTGCCGGGCTCGTGCAACTTCGGAAAGAAAACAAGGTGAATTCGTCGGCCATGCAGGAAATTTTTAATGCCATGCTCACCGATTCATCTCCGGCGGCTGAACTGGCCGAAAAGATGAATCTTCTTCAGGTATCGGACGAAGGCTTTATTGAACCGATCATACAAGAGGTGATTGATGCCAACCCCGATGAAGTGCAGCGATACAGAGATGGTAAAAAAGCGTTGATTGGCTTCTTCATCGGCAAGGTTATGAAACAATCGAAAGGCAAGGCCGATCCTCAACAGGTACGAGAACTTATCACCAAAAAACTTGATTAAGCAGCAATCTATGCTCAGCAACCAAATTCGTATGTTCGTTGTATTCTTTAGCCTGCTCATTGTAGTGCTGGGATGCTCAGCTACACAGGACCCGGGCACCTACATCAGCGGGCAAATAACGGTAGACCCAGATATCGATTCTACCGAAGATTACAGCAACATTGAGCTGCTGGTTGCCACCCGCGATACACAGGGCACACCAACCGATACTCTTTTTTACGCTACTACGGATCAGCAGGGCTATTTTTCAGGTACGGCACGGATCAATCGTCCGGGTGTATATCCGTTTCTCCTTTCCAGAGGGGGCAACCCGGTGGGCGTTATCAGTGCAGTGCTTGCGAAAGGCGATACCGTGCGCATCGATTCTGAACTGCCGCATATTGAAGAAAGAACAACAGTTTCATCGAACGAAAATCGAGCATTTGACCTGTACGAACGGCTCGAAACCAACTTTAATCGTGTGGCGCGCTTTATTGATGCAGGACTTGTTGCAGAAGACAGTGTTACGATAGAGCTTCAAAAGTGGAGCGATCTTTACTGGGACCTGTATAATCAGGAGCATGGAACGTATGCATCCATTCGCTCTGCAACATCATCGGTAACCTTGCTGGAGGGGTGGAACGACTCACTGATGATCGACCGCATCCATACCGTTCTGGATCGTGATCTGGATGTGCGGGCAACTATGCGCCGACAAGCTGTACGCTACTACGCTGAACGTGAAGGCCTCGATCGCTCCCTTCAGTTTCTGGACAGGGTGCAGTCTTTAAGCACCGATCCCGATCGTCAGTTGGAAATCAAAGCACACCGCATTGAGCTGCTCTTCGACAGCGCCCGTACCATTGATGCCGAACAGCGGCTGGCACAATTCCGACGAGACTATGCCGGCCGTGATGAAGCGATACAATGGGCAGATATTATTGCCTACGAGCTTCAAACCTTTGCGCCCGGCCAACCATTTCCCGATTTTTCATTCGTCACCACCGATGGGGAAACCATTACCAACAGCACTCTTGCCGGTCAGCCTTATATGCTGGAATTTACCCGGTTGGATAACCCGCTTTATCTGGAGCAGTTTGAGCGCACCGTGGCCATCTACCACGTCTATTCCAACTTTGGATTGAACATTTTAACCGTTCCCCTGGGAACATCACCGGTGGTGCTGGAGGCGTTTTTTGAAGAACGTGTAAAGCTGTGGGAAGTCGCCGAACCGGGCACTTTTGATGCAGAAGAGATTGTAGAATTCTATAATTTGCGCGCTATTCCCACTCGTTTTTTGGTTGATGATGCCGGTAACATTATTCGTCGCTACACGCATCGGGAATACGACCAAATCGTTCGCGGTTTGCAACAAGTAATCACTCAACAAGAAGCCGAATTATGAGAAGACCTATTATAGCCGGAAACTGGAAAATGAATGCAGGGCCAATTGAGGCCCAAAAGCTCGCTGAGGAGTTAAGCAAAACATGGGGGGATAAAAAGTTAAGGAGTGTCGTAGTTGTTTGTCCACCGTTTATCTCTATCCCGTATGTTACAGGGGATATTTTGGAGACAGACATGCATGTTGGTGGGCAAGATGTACATACCGAAGACAGCGGCGCATACACCGGAGAAATCAGTGCGGACATGCTCTATGATGCCGGTTGCACGTATGCGATTATCGGCCACTCCGAACGTCGCGAGTACGCCGGAGAGTCCGATACATTGATTGCCAAAAAATCGAAAAAAGCCCTTGATGCCGGCCTTATTCCTATTGTATGTGTTGGGGAAAAGCTGGAGCAGCGTAAAGCAGGCACTCATCAAAAAGTTGTGATGGACCAGGTGGATGCCGTCATTAACCGGATGAACCGCCAGGATGCCCCCGATTTTGTAATTGCATATGAGCCGGTATGGGCCATCGGTACCGGAGAAACGGCAACTCCCGAACAGGCGCAAGAGATGCATCTGTTTATCCGCAATCTATTGGCTGAACGGTGGGGTGCCGACCGGGCCGGAGAAGTTCGCATTTTATACGGCGGCAGCATGAAGCCGGGCAATGCCGAAGAGCTGCTGTCTCAAGACGATGTAGACGGTGGTTTAATTGGTGGCGCCAGCTTGCAGGCCGACAGTTTTTCAGAGATCATTTCCATATCAGAGAAACTTTTGAAATGAGCCGCTATCGGGTATTGTTGATCGGGGGAGGAGGCCGGGAGCATGCCTTGGCGTGGAGTCTCGCCAAATCCCCAAAGCTACAACAGCTCTTTGTCGCACCCGGAAATCCTGGAACCGCTTCTCTTGGCCAAAACATCGATCTGCCGTCGGATGATTTTGATGCCATCATCCAATTTTGCCGGTCAGAGCAGATCGATTTGGTGATTCCCGGTCCCGAAAAACCTCTTGTAGATGGGCTTGCAGATCGACTCATCGAAAACGGAATCCCGGTTTTTGGTCCGTCCCAAAAAGCCGCACAACTTGAGGGAAGTAAGGAATTTGCCAAAGACTTTATGAAGCGGCACAACATTCCTACGGCCGCATATACCGTCTATCGGCAAAACGAATTTGACCAGGTGCTGCAGGATGTGAAGAAAGCGGGACGCTATCCGGTGGTACTAAAAGCTGATGGGCTTGCGGCCGGAAAAGGGGTGTTTATCTGCGAATCGTATTCCGAGACCGAGAAACGGGTTGATCAGATGAAATCAGATGCCACGCTTCAGAAGGCATCATCCACACTGGTGGTAGAAGAGTTCATGGAGGGCGAAGAGGCGTCTCTCTTTGCGATCTGCGATGGAAATAGTTACCACATCCTAAATAATGCGCAAGATCATAAGCGAATAGGAGAGGGCGATACCGGGCTTAACACCGGAGGGATGGGAGCCTATTCGCCTGCACCGCTCCTTACCGATCGAGTCCTGCGCCGTATTGAAGAAACGATTTTGCGTCCCGTTTTGGACGGAATGAAACAAGAAGGTACGCCCTACAGCGGTATCCTGTACGTAGGCTTGATGATGACCGGCGACGGGCCAAAAGTGGTGGAGTTTAACTGCCGGTTTGGCGATCCCGAGTGCCAGGTTATCCTGCCCAAACTGGACGTCGACTTTCTGGAACTTGCAGTGAATGCAGCCGCCGGCAAGTTGGAACAAACAACACCCGCCTTTGTTGATGGATATCACTGTTGTGTTGTGCTGGCAAGTGGTGGTTATCCGGAAGAGTATACAAAAGGATACGCCATTGAGGGCATCGAGAAGGTTGACAGTGATTGTCTTATCTTTCACGCAGGAACGTCCACAAACGATGAGCAGGCGGTGGTTACCAGCGGTGGCCGCGTGTTGAACGTTGTGGGCCGCGGCTCCACCTTGCAACAGGCCATCAATCATGCGTATGCAAATGTCGAAAAAATTTCATTTACCGATATGGTTTACCGACGTGATATCGGGGAAAAAGGACTGCGTCGTTTGTCTGACTCCTGACCGATTCCTGCTTGCACTGTTTATTGCATGCTTAGCTCTACTGATTCCCGTGACGGTATCAAGTCAGCAGAGCCCTGCCGCTACGCTCCTGGTTGACAACCTTGACGGGGCCACCTCATTCGACATTACACCAACCGGCCGGATCTATATCACCGAATCCGGACGGCACCGGTTGCTGATCACTGACCTGCAGGGCAGCCGCATCGATTCGCTCGGTGTGCAGGGCAGCGGCGATTACCGGTTCGACTTTCCCAGCTCTGTGGATGCCACTAATGGGCTTAAAATTTATGTGGCAGATAAACAGAATCGGCGGATTCAACTCTACGACAGGCGCCATCAGTTTCTTTCCTCCATCGATGAAGGGTCCATCCGTGATCGCCGTCGGTTTATTCCACATCAGTTGGCCGTAAATGTACAGCGAGAGCTGTTTGTACTGGATCGCGACGCATTGCTGATTCATAAATTTGATCCGAACGGTGTATTTGAGTGGACACTTGATCCCCGGCAGTTCCGGGTACGATCGGCCGATTGGCTGCTGGTATTCAGCGATGAGTGGCTGATTGGAAGCGCTGCCGATCAACAATTTTATCGATTTGATCGCAACGGTCGCTTTACCGGTTTTGGAGCGTTCAGCGAACCGGTACATGCAGTAACGGCCGGTGGGTCTTCGATGTGGACTGCAACAGAAACGGCCATTCAGGAGCGAAATCTGCGAGGTGATATTCTCCGTTCTATTCCATTTGATCGCGCCCCGGCCGTGCGTCATATTCAACGTGAGGAGCAAATCCTGTATCTGCTTACCGATCGTCAGTTGTTTCAAATTTCATTGTCGTTATGAACGGCCATCAGCAATTACAAAACCTCCTATTTTCAGAGGATGTAAATTTCTCTACGCAGGCTCGCGCTGTGCTGATGTATCAACTTGAGCATAACGGTATCTACCGTATGTTTTATGAAACGCTTTGCAACGAAGCACCGGATCAGATTGACCCCGATGCCATACCGATGTTGCCCATCAGAGCGTTTAAAGAGGGGAAATTGTATGCGGCAGAGAACGATCCCGAACTTGAGTTTAAAAGTTCCGGTACCGGCCGCCATTCTCGCAGCCGGCATCTGGTGTCATCCGCAGACCTTTACCGCCAGAGCATCCACGCAGGTATTCGGCGTCGGTTTGATCTGGATGCGTTTACACTGTTGTGCTATGCGCCGGGGTATGCCTCCAATCCTCACTCATCCCTGCTCTGGATGCTGAATGAGCTGGTTGCATCACACTCTTCTTCTCAAAGCACATTTTTGCCCGTTGGCAAGCAGCAGTTATTGGAAGCCCGCCGGATCATTCAGAAGCAGAAAAACCCCGTGCTGATTTTTGGAGCCGCATTTGGCCTGCTCGATCTTTTGGAGCCGGGCCCCTTACAACTTCCCGAAGGCAGCTGTATCATAGAAACAGGGGGGATGAAGACCTATCGTCGCGAGATGAGCAAGCAGGAGTTGCGCAGACAGCTCTCCGATGGATTTTCTCTCCCGCTCCACAACCTGCACAGTGAATATGGCATGTGCGAATTGCTAAGCCAATGTTATGCAAAAGGCTCCGAGTGGTTTGAGGCGCCGCCATGGATGGCGGTATCGGTTCGGAATCCGGATGATCCATCCGAACACTGTAAACCGGGAGAAGAAGGAAAGCTCGCCATCATTGATCTGGCCAATATCTATTCATGCCCGTTTCTGCTTACGGACGACAAGGGTGTAATGGACGAAGCCGGCCGCTTTCAGGTACTGGGCCGGTGGAAAGGTGCCGAATTGCGTGGGTGTAATTTTTTGATCGACACGGAGGTCGACAATGGATAAAACGTGTAAGGAGCGTGCCAAACGTGTTGCAAGAAGCATTAACAACTGGCTGCGGCCAGATAATGACCTATTGAAAAAGGCAATTGACCGAACCGTTCAGGAAGGCTTGTTCAGTATGTCCGATATTCGTTATCAAATTCGCGCTCTGAAAAAAGAGGCTACCGAAGCCGCGTTGTTAGAGTGGGTTGGGGAGTTGAATTGTGTTGATGGCGATCCCGCCCGGGTACTTTGTCTGCATGCCGGTAATTTGCCTCTGGTTGGGTTTCAGGATGTGCTGGCGGTGGCGCTGTCGGGAGCAGGCTACGCGGGCAAAATATCCAAAAAAGATCCCTACTTACTGCCAACTTTTTTTCCCCATCTTCAAGCCGAGGGACTGCTTAACAATGCCATTTGGAGCACCGACCTGAACACGATGGATGGGGTGAACAGTGATGCGGTTCTGTTTTCGGGCTCAACCGATACGGTAGACCACATCTTGCCTGTGTTGTATCAACAGGATATGGTAAAACCGAATGTGCCAATTCTGCAGCGCACGGCTCACTACTCCATGGCTTATATTCACGACGCAGAACCGACAACCATGCGCAATCTTGTTGATAGTGTATTCCGTTATGGTGGCCAAGGCTGCCGCTCGGTGGCGCTGGTAGTAGCCCCATTCTCGTTACGCAGCGAAAAGTGTCACTTTACAGATTACGTTGAGTCGTTCTGGCTACACTCTCCACAGCATATAAAAGCACGTCCTGCCCTCTATCACCGATTTGCCTATAACAAGGCGATGGGATACGAGCAGATGTGGCTCGATCATTTTTTGGTTGAAGAGACCACCATGCATCCCACCGAGCCGTTCGTTTTACACTGGGTAGTGGGAGGGTTGGAAACAGTGAAACAGTTGGCTCTTGATTATGAGGATGGATTGCAAGCGGTGTATAGCTCCGGGCCGGAGTTTACCGCAGGGCGGTTTAAAGCAGAACCGCTTGTGTCGGCTCAGCAACCACCCATTAGCTGGAAGCCGGATGGTACCGATCCGTTACAATGGTTGTGCAACGTGCTTCAAACAACCCATAAAGGGAGTTGACCAAACCCGCTTGGATTCGGTATCATAAACCGAACCGTAGTCTGCTCAAAAAACTCTGTCTGTGGCCAAAAAAACCGGAATTGATCATTTTAATGATGCGCTGGCATCCATCACCGATCCGCGGCAGCGCAAACCGGTTTATTACTTGTATGGTGAGGAGCAATTTTTGTTGGATCGCCTTCAACAAACGGTATTTGATCAGGTGGCGGAAGATCAGCGCGATTTCAATGCCGATTTAATGCATGGTGATGAAACCACCACGGAACGAGTAATCGGTATCGCCCGGAGTTTTCCGATGATGGCTGACCAGCGCGTTGTTGTTGTACGCGATTTTCAAAAGCTGATTCAGAAGGAGGGCACAGACACGGTTGCCTCTCATTTTTTGGCCTACATTCGGCAGCCCAATCCTACCACGTTACTCTGCTTGCTGGACGAGAAGTTTCCCGATAAGCGCACCTCCTTTGGCAAGGAGCTCGCCTCCTCGAAGACAACCGGTGTATTCGAGCTCTCATCACTGCCTGATTACCGGCTGCCGGAGTGGGTGATTGCCTGGGCCAGAAAGGAGCATCAAAAAACGGTGGACCCACAGGCCGCACAAATTTTGGCACAGCTTGTAGGTAATAATTTACAGGTTCTGTCTACAGAAATAGATAAAGTGTGCACTTTTGTAGACAGTGAAACTACCATTACAACGGCACACGTAAAAAAAATAATCGGCTCATATCGCGAATATTCGGTGATTGAGCTAAAAGAAGCCCTATTTGATCGCGACCTGGAACGCTCGCTTGGCATTGTGGAACAGATGTTGCTCAAAAGTAATGCAGAAGCGGGTGAAGTTATTCGATCCGTAGGGTTCTTTTACAGTGTGTTTAGTGATGTGTGGCAGATTCGCCGCCTGGCAGCAAAAGGGCTGAATAAGAAACAGATTCAGGCCGAACTTGGAGTTAGAAATGAATACGTTTTTAACTTCAAGTGGAAAGACGCTTCCCGGTATAAATTGGAAGAGATGCCGCGCATTTTTGAAGCTTTACTCGACGCAGACCGCGCCGCTAAAGGCTTTAGCACACTCGATGTACCCTCGATACTTCTCCTGCTCGTTACACGCATTATCGGCTAAACCGGTAGTGCTAAACAGCAACTTAATGTACGGGGTATTATCATGGAAGCCATTAAACGTTCCAAGTTGGTTCAACTTTCGGATGAAGACGTTATGGAACATCTTCAGGCGGGGGTCGTCGAGGCATTCGACATTATCGTAAATCGATACAAAGATCGCTTGCACAACTTTTTGTATCGCTACACGCATAATCATCAGGATTGTGAAGACCTCGTACAGGAAACATTCTTGCGGGTCTACCGCAGCCGCCACTCTTACGTGCGCATTGCCAAGCTCTCTACGTGGATGTATACCATCGCGCTGAACCTTGCCAAAACCATGCATAAGAAAAAGAAACGCATGACACTCATTTCCATGCACGAAGATCCCTACGATTCTGAAAGCAGAGAGATGGAATTTGAAGACAGTGTTCCTTTACAGGATGAAACGCTGCATCAAAAGCTTTCTGTGCAGCAGCTCGAACAGGCATTGATGGAGCTGAATGATGAATTTCGTGAAGTAATCGTTTTGCGCGATATACAGCAACTCAGTTACGAAGAAATTGCCGATATCACCGACACGGCAATGGGTACCGTGAAATCACGAATCAACCGGGCGCGGCAACAGCTCCAGGATTTGATCGGAGATTACGTTTACTCGGAAACATTTTAGTACAGCGGGAGTAGCAATCGATAACCTCGAACATTGATTGCTGCTCCTATGTCTTTTCTATCTGAAAATAACACACACCTAACACATCTCATTTGTAGTTTTGCGGAAGGAAACTGTACCACTGCAGAACTTCAAGAGCTCTCAGCACTTAACGAACGCGTACCCACTATCCGGCAACAGGCAATGAGTGGATTACGGATGCATCGGATGCTTCAAACGCTGCCGAAACCAAAGCTATCCGAGAACTTTGATAGCCAAATGGCCGCTAAGTTTGCGCTGGAACTGGAAAGAGAAACTCAACATGCGAACCAAACTCACCTTGCAGATATTGGCCAGCTTCAGGCAGATTGACGATCTCTAAGCTCATCTCTCAAGGCACGTAGTTCATTGTGGTGAGGATCGACGGAGAGCCCCTTTTCTGCATATTCAAAACTCTCTTCGTAGGCCTTGGCTTGCAGAAGAATCCATGCAATATTGTAGTAGGCGTCAGCAAATTGCCAGTCCATTTCAATAACTTTTTCATAGAGCTTTGCCGCTTTCATATGCTCATTTTGGCGAAGTAAGAAATTAGCAAGATTGAAATGTGGTAACGGGTCATCGGGGGATAACCGAGTGAGGTATTCAAACAGTTCACGGGCACGGCCGTCTTCTCCAAGCTCGTCGTAAAGGTCAGCGGCATGTGTAAGCGCTCCGGTATGATCCGGTTTCACTTCCAGTGTTCTTAAATAGGCTTCCAATGCCTGCTGCAGATGCTGCAATTCGCTGTATGCATTTCCGAGGTTAAACCAATGAGAGGGGTGATTTGAGCCTTCGGCTGCCCGCTTTAGAAAGTGAACGGCCCTCTCGTAGTTTCCCAGCAAATAGTGGCCTACTCCGGCATCGTTCAGCAAGTCGGTGTTTTCCGGGTCTGCTTCTATTTCATCGAGAAGTTCAGCCAATTGGCTTTGAATGGCCTGTTCGTTCATTAGTTAGAATTGAAAACCAAGTTGAAGTTCGAATAAAAAGCTGTGTTGCCTGCTCGTTGAGATGATCGCTTCAATCGGGCCAATAATGGATAGCAGTCCAGCCGATGCGCTGAATCCATACTCGATTGGGTCTTGATTCAAATCAAACAATGTCCAGTTATCCATAAACCGGCCGGTATGCAGATAGGCACTGAAAAAACGGTTTCTAAGAGGTTCGAGCCGAAATCCCACATTTGCAAGCTGTATGTTTCGGCTTGTTAGCTCAAATCGGTTAAATCCCCCAAAACGGATATACCCAAAATCGTCATCATAACGATTTACCGTAAACCATGAATCCCACGGCAGGCTGTCGCCCGAGGTGATGCCGCCATATAGCAGGTGGTGAAACGTGAGAACATCACCGATAGAATAATAGGCATTCCACATACCGGAAAACGAATTGTAACTGATTGGACTTAGCAGCACCTCATCGGAATAAGTACCGACTGCGATAAATTGCTGGCCACTACGGGGAAAGGACTTTCTATCGAGACGATCAAGTTTTAGTTTTGCAAAAACGGCGTGATGATTTTTGCTGGAAAAAGGAATTTGGTTAAAGTTTACAATTTCGCCACGGCCGATAAAGTCTTGTCGAATACCAACTGCGAACAGGGAATTTGACGCCAGATAATTACCGATCGATAACTCACTCCGAAAGGTTTGGTTGGAAAAACTGGCAATGCGTACATCTTCATCAAACACTTTTACGTCTTCGGTTTTGTACAATACTGTGCCGCGCAGGCCAGTTCTTGATCCAAGTGTACCGAATGCAAGATAGTCGGTTCTGAACCGAACATTATCTCCCACACGCAGATCAAATCGAAGATTGGAACCGGAATGCAACAAATTGCGAAATTCCGCATCGAAAAGGAGTGAGGCTTGTGTTTCGGATTCAAAACGAAGCCCCACTTTAAAGAGGTTGGACTGGTTTTCGACAACATTGATGTGCAAATTGTAAAAATAGGAGGGGTCCGGGACGATCCGATAGGTAATCAGGTCAAATAACTGCGTGCTGTATAACTCATTGATTTTGGATTCGATAGTTTCGGGACTTACAAAAGCGCCCCGGAGCTCCGAAACCTCATCCATAATAAATTCGGTGGTTACGTACTGATTGCTTCCCACGATGATATTGTTGATGGGTAACGAACCAAAATCGGTAACGCCCCGGCGTTCCGCTGCTGGCGTATGTTGCATGGAAGCTACCATTCGAAACATCTCGAGATATTTTTCAGCTTCCCGGTACCCAATGTCATAAAACAGGTCCACTTTTTCGAAATCGAGCAGGTCATGGTCGCGTACGTCTTCCGGCACGATGTATATATCAGCCTTTTCTGCACTTCTGTCTACATTTGAAGTAATTTGATAGCTGACAACCTGGTTGAGCACCGACATAAGAGACTGCAGTTCGGCCGACGGTTTTAGTGGTGAACTAACATTGACGGCGATAATGTAATTTGCCCCCATGTCAAGCGCCTGCTGTACCGGCAGATTATCAGCAAGCCCCCCATCAATGTAATCCACACCCTGAATTCGATGGGGAATCATTAGCGAGGGTATAGAGATGCTGGCTCGCAAGGCATCCGGTAAAAATCCGTCCCGAAAGGTCACGGCTTCTCCGGTTTCCAAATTGGTTGCTACTGCAGCAAAGGGGATGGGGAACTGATCAAAACTTTCCGTGCCGTGCACCGGCCAGGTAAAACGGGCGAGAAAGGAGTAGATGTTTTGCCCCGTCAAAATACCAAATGGCAGGTCGATACCCGTTTCGGTAATGGGAAACGTCACAACGGTGCGCTCATCAAACTCGCGTTGATGGTTGGAGAGAAGCCGCCTGGAAGGCCGCTCTTGAAACATTTCGTCCCATCGATTGGTTTTGGCAATCTCACGCAGCTGTTCGGTGGTGTACCCGATGGCATACAACCCTCCTACAAGTGCTCCCATACTCGTACCCGTGATGTAATCGATGCGTACACCGGCATTTTCGAGCTGTTTGATGACTCCGATATGAGCAAGCCCTTTGGCTCCGCCACCACTTAGAACCAAGCCTACCCGCAGAGTATCTTCTTCCGGCGCTTCCCGAAGATCAAAAATAGTGGTGCCCTGGCCATTGGTGAGTATTGGCAACAACGCAAAAATAAGGGCAATGGATAGGGTGAAAACGCTCTTCATGACAAATTTAAGGTGAAGAACTTTTGCTTTTGTTGCAAGCCTATTTAGAGGTAAAAGCGTTGGTAATAGCTTCTTCCAGCTTTTCTATTGTAATGGGCTTTTCGATATAATCTTCAAAATTGGTTTTTTCTGCACGCTCTCTCATGTGGGGCTCTGTGTTACCGGTAACGTAAATTACCTTCACATCCGATGTTTCCCGAATTCGCGACATTGCCTCAATACCATCAATTTCATCTCCAAGGCGGATGTCCATAATAATCAGGTCTACTCCTTTGATTTTCAGAGCCGATCGAATAGCCGCTTCCCCCTCCGAAACCGTAGCGAGTACGGTGTGTCCTAATTTATTGATGAACCGCTCCATTATAATTTGCTGGATGCCATCGTCTTCAACCAATAGAATGTTCTTTGACTCTATAGTAAGTAAATGGTTCAATTTTCTGAATTTATTTTTAAGCCAATCCTATGCACACGATATACTTGTAAAGAGGCCTAAAGAAAAAGTTTGTTACATAAAAATGGCTACATTAGTTTTTTCTAATGTTGTATCCCTCTTTTTCGAGAATCGTCGCAATTTTTTGAGTGTGAGCCCCCTGTATATAAATGGTTTTTTTTTCGGTATGGCCGCCTGCGCCACACTGACTTTTTAACTTTTTCTCGAGCGCCTCTATTACCTGAGGATTATGAGTGAGTCCGGAAACGACCGTCATCGGTTTACCGGTTTTAGGGTTTCGTTCTTCTCGAATTTGCACGTCCATAATGGAGAAATTAGAATTAAAAATTGGTTGCAATTGCTGTGGGTTTGCACCAAGTCTAAAGGTACAGCATTCTTTGTCCAATATCGGGTAAAGGTGGCGGGTCTTTTTGCTTGCCCGAGTTTATAGAGCGATCTATTTTGTGTACCTTAAGACCTTGTAAAGAGTATTCGGGCAAAGCAGATATAACAGAGCGAGCCCAAACAATTTTCGCTTTATGAGTTTTAATGCAGACGCTAAATAATTCGGCTTCATGTCTTCAGAGAATATTGAAATGGAAATCCTTGGGCTGTCTACCAGCCCAAGCAGTGGTGGCGCCTACGCACTGATTCTTACGGAGAAAAACGGTACGCGGCGCCTGCCCATTATTATTGGTACGTTCGAGGCGCAAGCAATAGCCCTGGAACTCGAAAACATCAAGCCGCCCCGCCCCATGACGCACGACTTGTTGAAAAATGCGCTGCTCAGTTTTAACTCTCAGGTAGATCACGTAGTTGTAAGTCATTTAAGCGAAGGCACCTTTTTTGCAAAAATTGTGTATCAGGTAAATGGCGAAAACGTTGAGCTTGATGCCCGGCCCAGTGATGCCATCGCTCTGTGTATTCGGTTTAAAGCACCTATTTATGTCCATAAAGAGGTGCTGAAGGAAGCGGGTATCGAATCGGAAGAAAAGCAACCGGGACAAACCACTTCTGCCCGTGCGCAAGACGTTGAAGACACCTCGGGGTTAAGCGAAATTGAACTGCTCGAAAAAGAACTAAAAACAGCCATTGACACAGAAAACTACGAGAAAGCCGCCAAGCTTCGAGATCAAATCAATAAAAAGAAAGGCTAACGTGCCGGATTCTGCCATACCTTTTTCAGAGCTTGGTTTTTCCTCTCTGTTCGTCGATTATCTTCAACGGGACGAAAAACTTGCTCCCTTTTTTTCCGTTCATCCGTTTGATGATGCAGGTGTGAATCGACGCATCGAAAACTTTTCGTTTCCCGGTAATCGTTCCGCTATAGTGCAACTGCTTACCCGCTTTAACAGCGAATTCGAAACGACAAAAACCACCCTCGATCAAATAAAAAAACTGGAAGATCCCGATTCCCTGGCCATTGTAACCGGCCAGCAGCTTGGGGTATTTGGCGGGCCGCTTTTTACCATCTATAAAATTTGCACGGCCATCGCGTTGGCAAAAAAGTATTCAACTGAACAGAAGCGGACGGTAGTTCCGGTCTTCTGGCTGGCTGATGAAGACCATGATTTTGAGGAAACCCATTCACTCACTGTTGTGGATGGCGATGATACGCATTCGGTTTCTGTGCCTTTTGCCGCGGCCGACTTTCTGCCGGCCGTCGGCTGTGCAAAGCTCACCGGGCATATTCAGGATGTGAAGAAAAAAATTCGGGATGTTCTTCCCGAAACCGATTTTTCAGAAGAACTCTGGATATTGATCAATCATTGCTATCAACCCGGATACACACACCGAAAGGCGTTTGGCCGGCTTGTGTTGAAGCTGTTTGGCAAGCATGGTTTAATTCTTGCCGGGAGCAATTTGAAGCATATTAAAGAGTATACCATGCCGGTTCTTCGGCAATCCGTAGAACGACAAGGCGAAATTTCTGATGTATTGGATGCACAAACCTACCAGCTTATATCGGACGGATACCACGGGCAGGTTCAGGTACAGGAGAGCAATCTTTTTCGATTCCGTGAAGATGGAGCCAGGGAAAAAATAACGTATGACGGTTCCTGCTGGCGGGCCGATAACCATTCATTTACCACAGAAGAGCTGGCCAGCGATATCGAGAAGCAGCCGGAGCGTTATTCTCCCAATGTATTTCTTCGCCCGCTGCTGCAGGATACACTGCTGCCAACCCTGATGTATGTAGGTGGACCGGGCGAAATTGCCTACTATGCACAGATGAAGCCACTGTATGAGCTCATGGGAATGACCATGCCGATCATAACACCGCGCGTAAGCCTTACGCTCTACGAATCGGCCATAGAGCGCATTGTGGAAAAACTGCCCTTCACCATTTCGGAGTACAGACAGCGCATCGAAGATCTTGAAAAGCAATTTGTGGAGCGAACCGAAACCACCGATATAGAAAAATTATTCGGAATGTGGCGGCATCAAATTCAGGAACTCTCGAAGGAAAAGGAGAAAGCGATCAGAGAGATCGATCCGTCTCTCGGAAAAACCGTTGGAAAAGCATCATCCACCTATTTTTCAGAGCTCGACAAACTTAAAGGCAAGGTGTACCGATCGGTTAAAGAGCAAGAAGAGGTACAACTAAACCGCATTCGGAAAATTAAAACGAATCTTTTTCCCGAAGGATCGCTTCAGGAGCGAGAAATTGCCTTCCTCACGTATATGAACAAATACGGTATCTCGATTTGGGATCGTTTGTTGGACGATCTGAAGGAGAAAAAAACCACGGCCCATCACTTGTATAGGTTATGAGCTCACAACAGCTATCCAAACGAAAAGAGGCTTTGCGAATGCACTTCATGAACGTTCGTAAAGACTTGAGCAAAAGTGAGATAGAGACCAAAAGTAAACGAATTATAGATACTGTAACAGATACCGATCTATTCAATCGTGCATCGGTTATACACTGTTTTTATGGCATTCAAAAAAATAGAGAGGTGCAAACGGATGCCTTCATTCGTACGTGTATGGAGCTTGGGAAAACGGTTGTTCTGCCCCGGATGGTGGGAGAGAGCGAGCTCCGGCATCACCGGATCGATTCGCTACAGCAGCTTGAAGAAAGTCGATGGGGTATTCGGGAGCCTTCTGTTAATCGGCCCGTCGTAGAGCCATCGGCTCTGGATTTGATTATGGTACCAATGGTTGCGGGCGACCGGCTTTGCAACCGCTTGGGATACGGGAAGGGATATTACGATCGTTTTCTGGCAAAAACATCAGCACCAACGATCGGGGTTCTGTTCGATTGCACGCTATCGGATGAACCGCTGCCGGTAGAGCCGTTTGATATTCCGCTTGGGAAATTGATTACGGAATCTGCTGTTTACCAACGTACGTGAAACATTGGAGTGGGGCAGCACGTACGCTCAAAATAAAAAAAACCGCTCGTATGGAATTTTCATCTTCTACATTCGAACAGTCATCCACCATTCAGGTTTCCGACAAGGATTTGATCGAATCTCTGAATTCGTTTCTCGACGAAGATCAAAGCGAGAAAAAAAAGAACATCTGGAACATCCGAACCATTTCGGGGATTGCGCTCATCATGACAGGTTTTGCAGTGCTTGGCAACCGTATTGGCAGTGAACTGTTTGGTTTCGGTTTGTTCAGCGGGCTTGAGATGATAGGCGCTGTGGCTCCCTACGCAGGAGCAGCATTACTGGCGTTTGTATTGATTATGATGATGGGACGCCGGCAAAACAAAGAGAAGGAAAAAGTGGTGATGGCCCAAAACATCGCTGCCCGCGATAAACTCGACGCATTTTTGTATGCTGATGCCGATTCAACCGGCAGTAAACAGACCCGTGGTTCGGGGCAGACGCTGTCGATGGCAATGAAACAGAAAAACAAACTCACCCGGTCGCGCGACGACAAATGGCTATTTGGCGTATGTGGCGGCATTGCTTCCTATACCGGGATGAGCTCTACACTGGTTCGAGCACTTTTTTTAGGCGCTTTCTTTCTGGGGTATGGAAGTCCGCTAATTTTTTATATTGTTCTCGGATTGATCATGCCAAAACAGCCTATAGAATGGCTGGAAGAATTTAACCGATAAATTTTCTGCTGTGCTCATTACATTTGAGGGGATTGACGGATGCGGGAAATCGACCCAAATTTCGCTGCTTAAGGAAGCGCTCGAAGCCGAAGGCCGTCCTGTTCAACTTTATCGGGAGCCCGGAGGTTCGGAGCTATCGGAGGCCATCCGCGAGCTTCTCTTGAACAGCACAGATGCCATTCATCCGGTGGCCGAAATTTTGCTCTTTTCTGCGGCCCGGGCACAACTTGTACGCGAAAAAATTGAACCCGCTCTTGAGCAGGGCACCATCGTTATTTTAGATCGCTTTTATGATTCTACCACCGCCTATCAGGGGTACGGCCGCGAATCGCTGAGTTTGCCGGATGTGGAACAGCTGAACCGACTGGCTACCAATGCCCTGGAACCGGATCTCACCGTATATTTAAAGCTCTCTCAAAAGCAGGCCAAAGAGCGGCTTAAACAGTCCAGCCCCGATCGTATGGAGCGTGCCGGCGACTCATTCTTCGAGAAGGTGATTCGCGGATACGACGAACTGAGCAAGATTCATCCTCGCTTTCTGGTTGTGGATGCCAATCGGCCTGTTGAGGTTATCCATGAGGAGATTCTTGCGCACGTCACAGCGTTTCGTCAACCATAAGCTTAGGCCGTAATTTGTAGAAAAGGGACGGCAATAGAAACAGGTCCGAAATGAGCGCGGCAAAAATGGTGGCGCAGACCAGGGCACCCATCATGGCTGTGGAGGTAAATGCGCTGGTAATAAGTGTGCCAAACCCGGCAATCAGTATAAGGCTCGTAATAATAATCGCCCGGCCTGTCCGAATGGTGGTTGCCGAAAGAGCCGGAAACATAGCCCCCGATCGCAGATACTCAATCCGAAACCGTGCGAGGAAGTGGATACTGTCATCCACGGCAATACCAAGAGCAATTGTAAAGATAACGGCTGTGGATGGTTTGATATCGACACCGGCATATCCCACAATTCCTGCCACAACGATCAGAGGAATGAGATTGGGTATCATCGATATGAAAATCATGCGAACGTTTTGGAACAGCACCGTCATGATGAGTGAAATGGCCACAATCGCGATTAGAATACTCCAAGCCAATGAAAACACAATTTTATCGGTAAGATCGGCACTGAGAATCGTGGTTCCGGTGATGGTAATCTCCTGATCGGTAAAGTGTTCGCCCATATACGCCCCAACCGAATCCCGAATCTGATTAATCCGTTTGGAGCCTGCATCTTCTGTGAAAGCAGTGACCCTCAGTTGCTGATACTCAAAATCGGTAAAGCGCATCAGTTCTTCATCGCTGTTCATTTCCATCAGCAACACATATTGTGCGATGGTTGCGTCGTTATCGGGCAGTGTAGAGTGATCATCACGAAACAAACTGTGCACATGTTTAAGCAGTGTATGAAGCCCAACCACGCGATGGATTTCGGGATAGGAGAGCAGATGTGCTTCAAACGCGACAAGATCGTTCAACAACCCGGCCTGCAGTGCCCCATCCGGCTCTCGGGTATTGAAGATGAACTCCATGGGAAACTGCGGCGAAAGTTGCTCGGAAAAGAAACGGCTATCCTGCATCAGCTCGGTGTCATCACTCAAGTCATCAAACACCCGTCCGTTCACTTCTACATCTTTAATGCCGTAGGCGAATATGGCAACAAACAGAACCCCGCCCATCAAAATCTGAGTATGGTACTTGCGGTTAAAGGCCGTAACGGAGGTTAAAAGCGATTGCAAAAGCGGGTAGAATCGGCCATCTTTTTCGTTAAAAACTCTTTTTTTTCTCGATTTGGAGAGTGCAGCCGGCAAGAAAACGATTGTGACCAGATAGGCGATCAGTACACCTGCGGCTGTGTAAAGGCCAAATTTTTGCATGGGCATTACTGTGCTGCTCACGAGGCTGGCAAATCCGATGGCGGTGGTTACACTGGTTAAAAACGTTGCACTGCCGAGCGTCATGAGCATTTCAAGGATCGATTTTCGCTTGTCCATTCCCTGCTCGCGGGCATCATCGTATTTGGATATCATATGTACCGCGTCGGCTACGCCCACACAGAGCAGAATGGGGGCAATGGTGCTGCTCATAATTTCGAGGTAACCGCCGGTAAGCTGGATAAGAGCAACGGTAAACAGAAGTGTAGCCCACACAATCATCATTGGAAACAGCACGCCCCAAATGCTTTTGTACAAGAGCCACAACAAGCCGATAATCAACAGTGAAGAGATGGCGATGTACATCACAATTTCCCCGTTTAGGAGATTTACATATTGATTTCGGAAGTAGGGGATGCCGGATTTGTGAACCGATACCGATGCGGGGAGCAGGCTTACTTGTTCGTTGATTGAATCGATGATCCGATTTCGGTTTGGGTAGGTGTTATACGGTTCATCTACCGTTAAAATAAGGGCTGTAACCGATTGATCTTGACCAAGCATGAACCCGGCCAGTAGTGAATCGGACGAGATGCGATCCAGAGTAGCGTGTACATATTCTTCAGTACCAATTGCATCATCCGTAAAATAGCGGTCGAACGTGAGCTGATCTTTTTCGCTGCGAATCTCTCTGGCATTCCAAAGGCTTTGCACCTCACGAATGTGTTCTATCGAGGAAAATGAGTCGGTGAGAGAGCGGACGATCTGTAGTTCGTCCACTCCAATGGGTTGAGCAAACTGCAAACCGACCAGAAAGGTGTTGTCATCGCGGCCAAAGGTCTCTTCCAGTAGTTGGTAGTTCTCAATAACCGGATCTTCTTCGGGATAGAATCCTTCCAGATTAAAATCGGTACGGATTTGAGAAGCGGGAAAAAGGGCCAAAAACAGTAGCACGACCAACAGTGCGAACACTGTTCCGGGTGCCGCCAATAAAAGTTCTCCGAAGCGTTTCAAAGTGTGTCTTGCAAAAGGGTTACATCTATAAATCGTGAAGCTTACTGAACCGAAAGGGGCTTATGGGAATTCCTTATTTGTCAGAAAAAGAGGGAGGTTCTCAGAAAAATAAAACTGTCGTCCCGAAACTGTCGAAACGTAAAGTGGCCGAAAAAAGGATTGAACGATCGCCCGTCGAAATAATTGGTTCCCACCGCTACTTCAAATCCGTCTGTAACCTCATATGTACCTTCGGCACGGATCCAGTAATCCTCGCCAAAAAAATTGTATCGTGTTAAAGCTAAAAGCTGAAGCCGATCTCGCAGCATTGTTCGCTGTGCAAAAAATGTCCCATAAGGAAAGTGCTTCTGCGGCAGCAGCCGGCTTTCGTAATTAAGGATAATTTCCACCGCAGCTTGCACGCCTACCGTGGTGTTAAGCAGGGTAGACTGCAGGCCAACCATCGATTGAAGCCACGGTTTGTTGATGAGGTATCCGTCATCCCGCAACTCAAACTCCTGCAGTACCTCTGCAGCAACAATGGGATCCTCGAGCGCTTCACGTAACCGGTTAACCGAAACCGGTAAGAAGGTGAATGGCTTTTCGCCTACAATCAGGCTTTCTGACTCCAATAAAAAACGATCGGAGATGGTCCACTGCAAAGAGTATCCGGCCATCGGTGATGTACGGTAGGTTTCGGTAAGGAATATCCCCGGGTCGTTGGTCACCACCGGAAAGCGGATATCGAGCGAATAAGCGGGTTGGGGATGCGCCCAATAATAGAGCATCCAGTCAGCTGAAAACGACAGCGAGGGGCGCCATCGATAGGTAAGTGCAGCCTGTACATCGCGCAGGGTTGGGGTACGGTCGGGGCCCCGGAATTGAATGGGGAACACATTGGGCACTCCATCCGGGACCGTTTGAACCGGAAACCATCGGGAGTCGGAATCGGGTATCAGGTTGGGTTGCAGCGTAGGGGCCACAACCAGTTGCAAAGATTCATTACCAATATATCTTGTAGCCGAAAATGCGAGCAATCCGGTGCGCAAATCATCCTGCGCAATGGTCAGAAATTCTGAAAGGTCCACAGGGGTTAAAATATCGGTAATGAACCCGCCGTTGGTTTGCCCCCAAATTACCTGCTGCACGCCAATACGGATGTCGGTGGTAGGGGTGAAAAACTCTGCGTGCGCGTTTCGAAGTCTGAAATCAAGCTCATTAAAATCGGGATGGGCGCTCAATATATCTCCCTCAACCGTTACTATTATATCATTAACCTCCCGTGATGCCGCCAAACGCAGCCGATTCCGAAGCACAATGAGCTCATCACCAAAGTACGATTGGAAGGCTGTGTAGTTTTGGAGTTTTCCCGTAAGAGAGGTCTGTGCAACGGTTTTAAGGGGAGTGAAGGCGAGGGCAAGAAAGAGGGCGGCCAAAAGCCAACCTGTACAGCGATACAGTTTTTTAAATGAAATCACGTGAATATGATTGATGCTTAATCAAAATATGTTTATTTTTATTGCATTGTGGATTAGTTGTACTCGCAACTTCCTCCCCTTCCATAAAACTGAATAAAAACCTTTCATTTTTCGAAGTTTATCATACTATGGCGCACGAAAGAATTGAAGTCGACTTACCTCTTGCCAAAACATACGAATTACTTAGCAATCCGGTACACTTCACAAAATTTCTCGATAGAATCGATACCATCGAGAAAGTAAACTCTCAGACGTTCAACTACCAAACCAAGATTGGTACTGAAGAGTTTCAGTGGACAACAAACATCATCGACAATCTGCGCAATACCCGTTTTGCATGGATAACCATTAATGGCAATCTGAATCAGACCGGAACGATTCGTTTTACCCCATTGGATAACGGTAAACGCACAAGAGTTGACTTTACCCTCGACTATCGTACGTTTTTTGGCGAACCTGAAGAGGACCTGGCAGACTTCATCGGTGGCCTTGATGAGCAAATCAAGATCGACCTTCAGAAGTTTAAAGAGCTTGCTGAGACCGATACCTTTAAAGACGAAGTGGTTGAAGAGAGCGAAGTAACAGCATAGCGGTCTCATCCAAAATAATTTCATGCGTCCCGATACTCTATTGGGACGCATTTTTTTTGTGTACTATTCAGCCATGATTTTTTCATTTAATGCGTATGTCGAAGCGTTTCCGGAATCGGACCACCTGTTAGTGGTAGGGCACCCGATTGCCCATTCGCTGTCGCCGGCTATGCATTCAGCAGCCATTGCGCATCACGGGTTGCCGCTCGCCTATCACGCTCTTGATCTCCACCCCGCACAAATAGCGTCGTTTTTGCCGCTTTTAAATCGCGATGGACTAAAAGGGTGCAATATTACGATCCCCCACAAACAGACCATGGCAGAGGTTGTAGACGAGCTGGATGACGTGGCGGCTGAGCTTGGAGTGATCAATACGATCGTGAAAGATGAGACGACCGGTAAATTGGTGGGATATAACACGGACGTGGCCGGGTTCCTGGCACCGCTTCGGGACCTTGCTGATGAACTTGCCGGTGAGCGAGCCATTGTGTTTGGCACGGGCGGCGCTGCGCGTGCTGTTGTGGCAGGTTTGCGTCAGCTTGGTGCAGAGCACATTGTGCTTGTAAGTAGGCAACCGCAAACCGTTATACTGCACGAAAAGAGTGATCTACACGTAGATATTGTCGACTATTCCCAATGGGCCGCCTACGCTGATGAGTGTGCTCTGATTGTGAACACCACACCGCTGGGAATGGCTCCGAATACCGATCAAAGTCCTGTAGAGACCCGGGAGGCACACGTTCTGGAGGATAAAATTGTGTACGACCTGGTGTACAATCCTCTTGAAACATCATTACTGAGGCTGGCTCGCGAACACGATGCCGTGCCGATTTCCGGGCTGGAGATGCTGATTCATCAGGGAAGTCGCAGTTTTGAGCTCTGGACCGGGCACTCATTTCCGGTCAACAAGGTTCGGTCTACATTATTGAAAGAGCTGTCATGAATATAGAACGGATAAGACCGGCTATTTTCGATTCCATTTCAACTGTCGAGGCGTTTTTTACACCGGCCAACAGAAGCTCGATAAACCTGGATGGGGCTATTACGGGCCTCAATCTGGGCAACAATACCGATGCTCCGGAAGCTGAGATTCTGCAAAATTTTGCCCTATTGTTTGATGAACAGGAAGCGGTTGCGCTTGCTGAACAGGTACATGGTTCGGATGTGGTTGTGGTAGATTCCCCCGGGTTGATACAGGGCGTAGATGGACTTGTAACCAGACAAGCCGGACTGACGATCGGTATCAAAGTGGCTGATTGTGCGGCACTGCTTATTGCAGATCCGGAAAACGACATCGTTGCAGCACTGCACGCAGGTTGGCGCGGAGCCGCAGATGGCATTGTGGCTACTGGTGTATCGGTAATGAAAGAGTTGGGGGGCAACCCTTCGGCAATGCGAGTCTATATTTCTCCCTGTATTTCTGCAGAAAACTTTGAGGTGGGAGAGGAGGTTGCAGCCCGTTTTCCGGAATCGGCGATTGACCGGTCGCATGCCAAGCCTCACATCGATTTAAAGAAATTTTTAAAGGATGAACTTTTAGATGCAGGTATACCGTTTAGTCAAATTGAATGCGACCAACAATGCACAGTTGGGTCGGATCGATTCTACTCGTATCGTCGGGAAGGATCGATGGCCGGACGGATGTTGGGGTATATTAAATTGATGGGTTGAATCTCTTTTGCGCGTAAGCTATTCCCAAAAATACACGGCGGTATTACCCGAGGGACACATCTTCCCAATGGGGAAGTTTAAGCAGCTCAGAGATTTGCTGGTCTATCGCTCAGTCATCAAAGACGCTGATATTGTAGAGCCGGGGCTGGTAGACTTCGGGAATTTATGTTCAGTCCACACTCCGCGATATGCCGATGCCGTTTGGAATGGCGCCTTGGCAAAAAAAGAAGTCCGCCGAATGGGTCTGCCCTGGAGCAAGAGCCTGGCCATTCGATCGAGAGTAGCGGTACAGGGAACCATCAACGCAGGAATGATGGCTCTTCAGGATGGAATTGCGGGAAATCTGGCCGGAGGCACGCATCATGCCATGCCGGATTTCGGAGAAGGATTTTGTGTGTTTAATGATGTGGCCGTTGCTATCCGCGTTCTAAAACAGACGATGTGGGTGCAAAAGGTATTGATTATCGATTGCGATGTGCATCAGGGTAACGGAAATGCGGCCTTTTTTGCGGACGACCCCGATGTATTTACGTTTTCCATTCACGGAGAAAAAAATTATCCCTTTAAAAAACCGGCTTCCACACTCGATGTTGGCCTGCCCGATGGTACCGAGGACCGCGAGTATCTGGACGCCCTTGAACGTGCCTTGCAGCATATTTTTACCGAGTTTACTCCCGACCTTGTCTTTTATCTTGGCGGAATTGATCCGCTGGAAAGCGATCATTTTGGCCGTCTGTCCCTCACACTGAACGGCCTGCGCGAGCGCGAAACAATGGTTGTTTCGGAAGTTCTGAACCGCCAACTTCCACTGGCACTACTCCTCTCGGGAGGGTATGCACCAACGGTAGCAGAAACCGCACAGGCGCACGCTGTGATGTACGAGCAGGCCGTGTTAATCGCAAAGAGTACGGTAGCCTGATGCACCGCATGAACGTTATTACCAAAAAGAAATGCCCCAAAAGATAGTCATATTAGGATCTACCGGCTCAATTGGTACACAAACCGTTGAGATTATCCGTCAAAGACCGGAACAGTTTCAGGCTTTGGCGCTCTCTGCCAATCGAAATTGGAAGCTGTTAGCCGAGCAGGTCAATGCATTAAAGCCGGAAGCGGTGGTATTGACCGATGAATCGTACCGAAAGGAGTTCGAAGAGGCGCTAACCCATCAACCTTCGTTTTTGGGGTACGGTGCAGAGGCTCTCACCACACTTGCAACCTGGCAAAATGCCGATCTTATTTTGAACGCTCTGGTCGGTTTTGCCGGTTTCTCATCTACAGAATCGGCGCTTCGTAGCGGAAAGAGGGTGGCATTGGCCAATAAAGAATCGCTGGTGGTAGGCGGGGAACTGTTGCAAAAAATCGATGGATTTTATGAACGGCTGATTCCGGTAGACTCTGAACACTCTGCCATGCTTCAGTGCATAGTGGGAGAACCCAAAGAGACGATTCAGCGTATATTGATCACCGCCAGCGGTGGCCCGTTCCGTACCTACACGGTTGAAGAGATGCAACAGGTAACGGTAGAAGACGCCCTGAAACACCCCAATTGGGAGATGGGAAAAAAGATCACCATCGATTCATCAACGATGATGAACAAAGGTCTTGAAATCATTGAGGCGCATTGGCTTTTTGATATTAATGTAGAACAAATCGAGCCTGTAATTCATCCTCAAAGCATCATACATTCCATCGTGGAATTCACAGACGGTTCATCGAAAGCACAGCTTGGCGTGCCGGATATGAAAGTCCCGATTCTGTACTCTCTTACCTATCCGAAGCGCATTCCATTTCCCAACCCGCTGCTTGATTACAGCCGTGCATTTTCTCTGGATTTCGAGCCGGTTGACAAGCGTAAATTTCCATGCGTAGAGCTGGCCATTGAAAGCGTGAAAAGAGGGGGGACCGCTCCGGCGGTTTTAAACGCAGCCAATGAAATTGCTGTGGAACGCTTTTTGAACAAAGAAATTGGTTATATTGACATTCCAAAAATCATCGAATCATCATTACAAAACGTGCATCAAAACGATCTTTACAAGACAGAAACTCTGATTGTGGCCGATCGTGAGGCACGCGCGTTTGCACGGGCGTATTAAGGGGTAAACCATGGAATGGATTTTTAGTTTAGGATCAACCATCCTGATATTTATCGCGGCGATCTTTATTCTCGTAACCGTACACGAGCTGGGCCACTTTTTAGCCGCTAAGCTCTTTGGCATGCGTGTGGATCGCTTTTCTATCGGATTTCCACCCAACATATTCAGTTATCAAAAAGGGGAGACCGAATATGTGATTGGCGCCACTCCATTAGGCGGGTATGTAAAAATTGCCGGGATGATTGACGAGAGTATGGATGGTGACTTTATTGACGAAGAACCGCAGCCTGATGAATTCCGAAGCAAACCGGTTTGGCAGCGGATGATCGTGATTACTGCCGGTGTGATTTTCAATGTGATTTTGGCCATTTTTATCTACGCGGGAATTGCACTAACGTATGGAGAAGAGGTTATTCCGGTGGAGTCCATGAATGGTATTTATGTTGCTGAGGAGTCACTGGCAGCGGATATTGGCCTGCAAACCGGCGACCATATCATTGGCATCAATGGTAAAGAGGTACAGTATTTTAATCAGATTTTTAATCCGTCGGCCATCATGCAGCGGGATCTCACATTTATGGTTCGCCGAAATGGAGAAGTGCTCACTGTAAACACTCCGCCCAATTTTGTAGATCGCATTGCACAAGATGGGTTTATAACGCCAGAGAACACTCTTCCCAGTGCTATTTCTCGTGTGATTGACGGAAGCCCCGCCGATGAGGCAGGATTGCAGGCTGATGATCAAATTATCTCCATAAGCGGAGAGCCGGTTCAGTTTTGGGTAGAACTTGCAAACCGAATTCAACGAGCCGAGGGAGATATTGAATTAGGTGTTCTTCGCAATGGCGAACAATTAACGATACGCGTTACTCCGGACCCTGAAACAAACACCATCGGCATTTTTAATAAATCGGCACGGGAAGTTTTTGATGTGCAGGAGATTCGGTATGGCCTGGCCGGTTCAATGGGAATCGGCCTTCGCGACTCCCGTGATACCTTTATGGGTATTATTCAAGGATTGGGGCGTATGGTATCGGGAGATATTTCCGTACGCGAAAATCTTGGTGGCCCTGTGGCTATTGCAAACGTTACCAAAGAGGCGACCGACAGCCGCGGTTTTCTTGGCTTTTGGCTGATTACCGCCTTTTTGAGCATTACACTGGCCATTATGAACATGCTGCCCATTCCCGCACTGGATGGCGGCCATTTTATGTTTTTGGTGTATGAAGGAATTGCACGCCGGGAACCGCCGGCCAAAGTGCGGATGGGACTGCAACAATTGGGGTTTATATTCCTGGTCGGGCTCATTATTCTGGTAACATTTAATGACATTTTACGGACATTTGGTGGCTAAATGATTGCTAAAGAGGGTTTTTCTACACTGCTTGTTGGAGCCGTTCCGGTGGCTCTTTTTGGTTTTTTGGTGTCCGTTTCACCGGCATGGTGGAGTTGGCTGCTGCTGGCTGTTTTTGGCGCTATCTTTCTGTTGTTGCTCTACTTTTTTCGCGACCCTGAGCGGACGGTGCCGTCTGTCGATGAGGGGGTAATTCTGTCGCCGGCCGATGGAAAAGTGGTGCTGATTCAAGAGACCGAAGAGACCGAATATATTCACGGAAAAGCCATTCAGATCAGTATTTTCTTATCTCCACTGGATGTGCATGTGAACCGCAACCCGGTATCGGGTTTGCTGGAATATCTGCGCTATTACCCGGGCAAGTATCTGATGGCCTGGGAAGACCACGCTTCGGAACTGAATGAGCGGGCTCACTTTGGGGTACGCCTGTCTGATGGAACCAAAATCCTGTTCAAGCAGATTACCGGTTTTCTGGCCAGGCGTATTGTATATCATACCAAAGAAGGGGACGACCTGAAAGCCGGTGCACGGTTTGGAATCATGAAGTTCGGCTCTCGTATGGATGTGTTGGTACCGCCCGATTTTAACATTCACGTACAGAAAGGAGACCGTACCGTAGCCGGCGAATCGATCATAGCCAAACGCTCGTCATGAAATATCCAATTCAGCGTCTACAGCTTAAACGCCGCAAAGAGAAACGGAAGCGGAAACCGATCCCGCGTATCATCATCCCCAGTTTTTTTACGCTGATGAACCTTTTTTGCGGATTTCTCTCCATCATTATGGTAGCGGAGGGAAATCTTGTTTTTGGGGCCTGGCTGATTGTGGTAGCGTGGTTTTTTGACGGACTGGACGGATTTATGGCCCGGCTTGCCAATGCCACTAGCGAATTTGGCCTGGAGCTCGATTCGCTGAGCGATGTGATTTCGTTTGGTGCCGCCCCCGGATTTTTGATCTACTCGTTTGCGCTCAATGAACTGGCTATTATCGGCATTATTCTCTCTGCGCTGCCTCCCGTTTGCGGAGCTGTTCGGTTGGCTCGTTTTAATGTCGACTCCAAAATTATCAGCTACGACTTCTACAACGGCTTGCCGATACCGGTGCAGGCTGTAATGCTCTCTGCGTTTACACTTACCTTTCACGACAAGCTGCATATTTTCGACAGCTTTGAACATGGGGTACTATCGGTAATTATCCCTGCAATTGTTGTGATCTCATTTCTGATGGTAAGCACGATTCCCTTTGATAAACTTCCAAAATTTGATCGGAAATCAATCAAAAAGCACAAAAACAGGCTGATTCAATTCTTTGTCTATCTCGTTATCATTGCCATATTTCACGACATTGGACTGATTGTTGTCTTCAGTTTCTATGTGTTGAAAGCGCTCGCCCTGGGCCTGTATGTATTTTGGAAGCGTGCCTTTACCGATGAGAGTGACTCTTTTGATGAGATGATGTAAGAGCCGCCGGAAACGAGATAATCATGCAGATGGAAGCCGGCTGATGAAGTACTGCTGAACAGCTTCTGCATTTGATGCCGAAAGTGGCAGCACCCGCCCGTGTATGTCGGCCAGGTAAAAATATTGATCCATTTTCTTTTTCTTAAACTGCACCGTGTAATCATTTCTGAACAGATCGTTGGTAAGGGATCGGTTGGGCATTTCAGACACCCTAAAATCTTCGATGGAATCCATATCGATGATCTCTTGGTGAACCGTGCGTCCGCGGACGGAATAAGAGATGAGGTACTGATGTTTCTGCTCCGTGTCGGGTTCAACGATCATTTCCACCTGTCCGTCGCGCAATTTGAACAGGCTGAGAATGAAGAGAGCGAAGAAAACAAAGGCTGAAAGCCTCAAGTAGCCCTCTAAAAGCACATCGGTGGAGGAGAGATAAATGCCGTATAGCGCAACACTTGCCACGGCACTGGCTGCAGAGATGATGGGCCAATACGGTGAATATTTCTCTTTGATCGTCAGGGTTTCGTTGCTCATGATAAGATTCTTTTTGAGATTGGTTGGCCGCTCTGATCATCACGATACTCTTTGAACAAATTAGCGGTCAGACAAGAGTGAGCCGGACAAATCATGATTGTATTCCGATCGGTGATGGCTTTTTGTGCAGCGCTAAGATGCTCGAGCACTCCGTGTTCCTGCGAAAGGGATGAGAGATAGCTTTCCCATACCAAATGCGGTTTTTGGTGCTCATCAAACCAAACAGGTACTCCATAAACCGTATGGCCGCCAGGAATGGTTATCAAATCTTTCGAACAATGTACAGCGCCGCAATGCAAAATGGCTCGGTCCTTATCGGGTTGGATCTGGGCCACCGGTGCCTCGATAAAGAGTGCTACCTCTTCGATGGCACAACTGCCGGTTACCACCTGGGTGAGATCAAAAAAGACAAAATTACCCGGTGAGATTTCATCTACATGAGGAAAACTGTCCATTACCGAGCAGGAGGGAGTGTCGCCAAGACAAATGGAGAGATCGGGATACGTGCGCTTTAACTCACCGGCCGCGTTGTAATTGCGTTCGGCTACGGCTATAATCTTTTCAGCACTGCCGGTTCGATAGGTATCACCATCGTGAAAGTAGAACCCGTGGAGATGAACCTTCTCACACGCTGTTGCGGCCTGTACTATCGCGTCGATAACCTCTGTTTGATGGTGTACAGATACTCCGCTGCGGCCATACCCGGCATCGGCTTCAATGTAAACAGCTACCGGATAGTCGAGATTTTTTTCCAGATACGTTATCTGATCCGGGCTATTGATAAAGAGCCGTAAAGAGATCTTTTCCGCTAAGTGATTGATTTGCTGAATTTGATTGGGATAAAACGGAAAGGCTATGGTAATATCCTCCCAGCCGTCATCTGCAAAGTATGCGGCCATCTCCGGCGTAGAGACGGTGATTCCGGTGACGCCCGCATCACGAAACCATCGCCCAATGGGAATGGATTGATGGGTTTTAAAATGTGGGCGTAAGGCAACACCTGCACGTTTTGCTTTCGTTGCCATCGCATCAATATTCGTAATAACCTGAGAAGTTCTCAGTATCGCTTCGGGCCTTTGAATGGTGGCCATAGTGTACAGAGTTGAGGGTTAGAAAAAACGGACAAATTGAACATATTACCTGAGCAAAAAAAATGATACTTTTAAAGTCTTTAGAGTCATTCAAATGGGCAAAGATACGAAAAGAGTAATCGGACGCGTCGAAAAACTTGACATACCCGGCCTGCAATTATCCGATCTCGAAGCTAAAGCCGATACCGGTGCGTATACCAGCAGTCTGCACTGCTCGGTGATTCGAACCTATCGCGAAAATAAAAAACTCTGGGTTGAGTTTGTTCCCCTTGATGAATCGTACACGCAATATACCGGTGAGCCTGTTCAGCGAAAGGCGCATCGGGTAAAACGTGTCAAAAGCTCGAACGGACAGGTTGACGAGCGCGCGATTATTCAGGAGCAGGTTCATTTTGCCGGAGATGTCTATACAATGGAGTTTACACTTGCCGACCGTACAGATATGCGGTATCCCGTCTTATTGGGGCGTAAGTTTTTACGCAAATTTATGGTAGATCCAGAAAGAAAATTTTTAGAAAGTTAAATCAACATAATGTCGCACAACCCATTACATATTGTCATACTATCCCGAAATAAATCTCTTTACTCAACACGTCGGTTGGTGGAGGCAGCCGAATTAAGAGGGCATACCACAACGGTTCTGGATCATTTAAAATGTGATATTGTCATCGAAAAAGATCACCCGGCCATCTATCATAAGGGGGAAAAAATTGACAATGCCGATGCGGTGATTCCTCGGATTGGAGCTTCGGTTACTTTTTATGGGGCGTCGGTGGTTCGCCAGTTTGAAATGATGGGGGTGCCTACGGTTATTGAATCGCAAGCGTTAACGCGCTCACGTGATAAACTGCGCAGTTTGCAAATTTTAGCAAGGTCAGGGGTAGGTTTGCCAAAAACGGTGTTTACCAACTACTCAAAAGAGACCAAAAAAATTATCGACAGCGTGGGTGGTACGCCGCTTATTGTGAAACTTTTAGAGGGGACCCAAGGCTACGGTGTGGTTCTTGCACCAACCCGTAAAGCGGCCGAATCGATCATCGAAGCGTTCCACAGCATGAAAGCACGCGTGATTGTACAGGAGTTTATTGAAGAGGCAAAAGGAGCTGATATCCGTGCGTTTGTTATTGGAAAAAAAGTTGTTGGCGCGATGAAGCGGCAGGGAAAAGAGGGAGAATTTCGCTCAAACCTGCATCAGGGAGGTTCCGGATCGCTGATCAAATTAAGCAAAGAAGAACGGCAGGCTGCATTGACGGCCGCCAGTGCCATGGGGTTATCTGTTGCCGGCGTCGATATGCTGCAATCCGGACGGGGACCGTTGGTTTTGGAAGTGAATTCATCACCTGGTTTGGAAGGTATCGAACGCACGACAAACAAAGACATTGCAACCGGTATTATAAGCTACGTCGAAGAGCTGGTTCAGAAAGAACGCTCGAGAGTACGGCGAAAGAAAAAAGTATCGAACAATGCCTGATTATATCCACATAAACGGCGAAAAAATAGCAAGGGGGGAGGAGAAGCTTGTAAATCTTACAATTGCTCGCCTACCAACCTACACAGAAATAGATCTGCCAGTTCGTGTATTTCGCGCTAAAAAAGAAGGGCCGGTTGTACTGCTATCGGGTGGGCTGCATGGCGACGAAATCAACGGCATTGAAATTGTTCGCCGGCTTACCACAACTGATAAGCCCGATCTGTTATGTGGATCAATCGTAGCAGTGCCGTTAATGAACGTATACGGATTTATCCAGAATGTACGCGGTGTGCCGGATGGAAAAGATATCAACCGCAGCTTTCCCGGCAATAAGGCGGGTTCTTTGGCCAATATGGTTGCACATACCATCATGAATCAGATTATTCCGACGATTGATGTGGGAATTGATTTTCACACCGGTGGTGCGAGCCGGGCCAATTATCCGCAGATACGCTGCGTATTTTCAATCGATCAGAACCTTGAATTGGCAAAAGCATTTGCGCCGCCCGTCATTTTAAATTCATCGCTGATCAAAAAATCATTTCGAAAAGCCGCCCACGACAAGAAGAAACAGATTTTGGTGTTTGAAACCGGGGAATCGCTTCGAATTGATGAGTACGGTATAGGTTTGGCTATTGATGGTACCAAGCGGTTTCTAAAGCACCTTGGAATGGTATCTGATGCACCGAAAGCTGGAGAAACAGATATTTTTAAAACATCCAGATGGGTTCGCGCTAAAACAGCGGGGCTTTTTCATCCGGAAGTGGCGCTCGGCGATCACGTTAAAAAAAGGCAACTTGTAGCTATTATGACAGATCCATATGGCATGGAAACGACTCGAATATTGAGTCCATATACAGGACGGGTAATCGGTTTCAATTACAATCCGGTAGTGCATAAAGGGGACGCCATATTGCACATAGCCACCGAACCATTAGATGAAAAGACATTATGAGTACAGATCTGATTTTTCATGTAGTTTCGAGAAGAAAATGGCCATCATTGATAGAAAATGGTGAATATAAACCGGATCATTTTTCCGAAACACAAACGATAGAATGCGTGACGGCCGGCTATTTGAATGCATATCTCAATGATGCGTACAAATCGCATCGAAACCTTTTTCTGCTGGTCATCGATAGCGCCAGGCTGCAAAAACGAGTATCTATACCTGAAGATGCTACCGTTTTGAACCTCGATTTTCCGGTCAATCAGGATGCCATCTTAGACAAGATCCGGATTGATGCGAGTAAGGAAGACGGCACGTTTGATCTGGAGTTCACGGAGTTTCAGTAGTTCCATTGCGAGAAGGTAACGAGTCGATCGTTTTCTGCAGCATATCGAGGGTAACCGGTTTTATCAAATAATCGTGAAATCCGATTTTACTGGCACGCTCTTTGTTTGCTTTGTCGGAATTCCCCGTGATATAAATGATGTAAGGAGAGTAATGACTGGTAATTTCTTCACTTACATCAATACCGGAAATCTCATCTTTGAGGAAGATATCCATCAGTATTACCGGCGGGCGCTTTGTCAAAATCGTTTCGATGGCATCCTTGCCGGTATCTGAAAGTCCGGCAACGTTGCAGTTCAACTTCTCTAACATTTTGGTAAGAATTAAGGTGAGTACTTTGTCATCCTCAACGATATAGATGTCCATAAAAACCGGATTGTTTGATGGTTCTTTCAGTATACAATTTTTTTGGTAGATTCGAACCTGTATATAGTATTCGTATAATATATATTATGTAAAGTAGAGACCTGTTGCTTATCTATACTTATACTTCATCTGTTCGGTATCTCCTTTGCAGCTCTACGGTTTTGGATTTTTCCGTTACCCTTTTCTCAGGGCTTGTTGTATTGCTTTGAAGTCCGGGAGGTTACCGGCGTCTTCCAAGATCTCTTCGTATAGGATCGTCCCTTCACGGTTGATCACAAAGGCCGCTCTTTTGGAAACTCCGTTCATTCCAAAGAAGTCTTCATAGAGCGTTCCATATGTATCCGTCACCTCACGGTTAAAATCGCTAAGCAGCGTAAAATTAATGTTATGGGCTTTCTTAAACTCTTTTAACGTAAAAAAACTATCGACACTGATACCAAATACCTGTGTGTTAAGCGATTCGTATAATTTCATATTGTCACGGACGGTGCACATTTCATCCGTACAAACCGATGTAAATGCCAATGGAAAGAATAGCAGTACGACGGATCCCTCCGCTAACTGTTCAGAAAGTACAATCTCTTCACCATTGCTGTTTTGAAGAGAAAAATCGGGAGCTTTATCCTGGGCTTTGAGAGGCATAGTTCGGTTTGTTTTGATTGATGATTTGAGGCAACGTGTAGGTTAAACTAATAGCAGACAAGCCAAAAAGTACATTTCTGAATTCCGGAATCCAATCTATTGGCGGCTGTATAAACCAGTATTCGATAAATAGAACCGTCAAAACGAGGCTGCCCGCCAAGTTTAGAGCCCCTGTTTTATCAGCAGATGCATAATGTACCGCTAACAGCAGCAGTACGAGCAATCCTCCACCCTGCAGGAGCAAAATCATTAACTCTTGCATGGCCGTACTATGGTGTACAAAAAGATACACCGGATAAACCAGCATTGGCGAAAAAGCGATAAGGTCCGGGTACCGTTCGGTTTCCGGCTGTAGTTCAAAAACGGTTAAGAAGAGAAAAACGAGTGCTGTGAGCAGCGCCAAAATGAAAGCCGAAGAAGCGATGATATCGGCATAGATAAAATCGAGTAAATTGACTACAAGCCATGTAATCACAAACAGATAGAGGATTATAAACACCCCTTTTGTGAGCTTTTTTAATGCTGATGAACGATACGCTACCCAAAAGCAGCCAACCAAAACCAACAGTAAAAAAAAATAACTCCACACGGGCTATTCTCCATTGAGGTCTTGTCGTGCATTCGATTTGGCGTCGATCTCTCTCTGTGTTCTTTTTTCTTTTTGATAGATCAGGACCAGATCGGCAATTTGTTTCAGTTCGTTCCTTTCAAAGGTGATCATCGATTGCACAAACTCAAAAAGTGTTCGCTCCCTCCCTTTCTCGTCCGTAAGTTCCTGTTCCCAGTCGATGAGAGGAATCTGCTGAAACAGATTGATTAGGGCGGCACGATGTTTGATAATCTTTCGGAGTGTCTTCTGAACATCGATTTTTTCTTCCGCTTCCTCGGGCTCGAAGGTCTCATCTATCGAATTGTACCGGCCTAACTGCAGCGAATGTTTAGATGATAACACATCCTCTACAATAGGCCTGTAAAACGAAGTCTGAGCGTGATCAACCTTCTTCAGGCGCTGGTAAATGGATAAACTTTCCGTGGGCACGTCTCGGTATGGAACCTCTTCGATGACATACTGAAGGGCTTCGGCCTCATCTTGCAGATACGACGCATCGTCAATTAAAGCTTTGTACTCTTCTTGGGAAACCGCGCGTTTGCTCATAATGGGTATCGGTATTAAACCGACCAGTTGGAAGAAGCTTTTGTGGCGTCGTTCTTTTTCTGCTGCTCTACCATGTCTACCAACGATAGCCCGGTATTCCAGTCGCGGTCGCGGTCTCTTACAGAATGGATGTTATTTTCTTCCTGGAAGTCCCAGAATTGCCCAAATTGACGGTTTTTGTACTCTTTCAGGAAGTCGAGTCTCTCTTTTAAATCTTCTTTGGGAACAAGCAGCCGTTCTTTATCATAAACCGCATCTTCTCGCGATTCAAAAACAATGTCATAATCTTTGCTCATCACAATTGCTTCCTCCGGGCACACATCTTCGCAAAATCCGCAATAAATGCATCGCAGCATATTTATTTCGAAAAAGTCGGGATAGCGCTCTTTGGGGTCTTCGGCATCTTCGTTGGCCTGCATGCTGATGGCCAGCGGCGGGCATGCACGGGCACACAGCCCGCAAGCCACACAACGCTCACGGCCGTTGTCTTCTACCAGTACCGGCCGGCCACGAAAGATGGATGGCGGATCCCACTTTTCCTCCGGATAACTCATCGTAAACGTAGGAGCAAACATCTGCTTAAAGGTGTACCAGAGTCCTTTAAAAATTTCCGGCAGGTAAATTTTCTCAAGAAAAGAGAGTTTACGCTCTCTGGTAAAATCGTCACTTAATGGGTTTGCAGCCGGTTTATCGAGGGACATTTTAAAGCCGTTGGGTTAAGGAAATCTGTTGCTTTGTAAAGGCCAAAAATAACCTTTTCATTCCATCTGTTCAATGAAAGTTTGTGCACTTTACCATTACTTTTGGCGAAAAACCAATGTAATAGGTACGCCCTCGAAGCCGAACTCTTCCCGAATACGGTTTTCGATAAAACGTCGGTAATTGGCAGGCAGATCCTGCGGCTGGTTCAGGAAAAATTTAAACACCGGAGGGTTACTCTTCACCTGTAGTGCATACTGTATTTTAAGCTGCCTACCTCGTTTTACCGGGAGCGGCCGTTCCGATAGAATTTTTTCAATAAACCGATTCATATCGGATGTGGTGATCTGCTTTCTCCGCTCCGCAATCACTTTATCGGCTGTTTTAATCACATTGTGAATACGCTGCCCGGTTAACGCCGAAATGGTGATAATAGGAATATAGGTCTGCGTTTTAATGCGGTCATAGATGTATTCCTGGAACTCTTTTACAAGATTGGTCTCCTTTTCCGGAACCATGTCCCATTTGTTCAAAGCAATGATCAATCCCTTATTAAACCGCTCGGCCTCACGTATAATGCGTTTGTCCTGATCATCAAAACCGCGCATTGCATCCAGCA
Source organism: Balneolaceae bacterium (assembly GCA_047921075.1). Classification (GTDB taxonomy): domain Bacteria; phylum Bacteroidota; class Rhodothermia; order Balneolales; family Balneolaceae; genus JBLRWS01. The sequence goes on from JBLRWS010000001.1 coordinate 40,916, forward strand.
AAACCACCACTACATCTGCTTCACGAATAGAACGGCTGGTTCGCACCGTGCTGAAAAACTCCACATTTTCTTTCACCTTAGCGCGCTTTCGGAGACCGGCCGTATCAACCAGTGTGTAGGTTCTCCCCTCATATTCCAGCAAGCTGTTGATGGAATCGCGGGTGGTTCCCGGAATATCGGTAACGATACATCGCTCACTTTTAAGCAGGGCGTTCATCAGTGAGCTTTTCCCCACATTTGGGCGGCCAACGAAGGCAATTTTTGGGATGTTTTCATCCTCTTCCTCTTCCGCATCATCGGGTAAAAGTGCCACTACTTTATCAAGCAAATCTCCTGTGCCGGTACCATTTAGAGATGATACCGGGAAAATTTCTTCGAAACCGAGTTCGTAAAATTCCACCGCGTCCATCGTCTTGATTTCATTGTCGGCTTTGTTTACAACCAGCACAACCGGCTTCTCCTGTTTGCGCAGCATACCGGCTACGGTTTTGTCGATGGAGTTTACACCATCTTCAACATCCACCAGAAGCAGAATTACATCCGACTCATCAATGGCAATGTGCACCTGCTCGCGAACACCCTTCAGAATTACATCCGGCTCGTCGGGCAGATAACCCCCGGTATCCACCACGGTAAAGCTGCGTCCGTTCCAGTAGCTTTCCCCATAGTGGCGATCTCTCGTTACGCCATACTCATCGTGCTCGATCGCTTTTCGTCGTCCTATTAAGCGATTAAAAAACGTGGACTTCCCAACATTCGGGCGCCCAACAATTGATACCGTTGGTAACATGTGTGTAGTTTAATTCCTATTTTCTTTATTGAAAGGTACGCAAATTATCATAAGTAAATGCTCGAAACATTATACAACAACGTCGGGTTTGTAGGCTCTTTGGTGCTTTCACTGGGCTTTTTTTTGTTTTTTATCTTCTGGATGAGCGGCGTTGCCGGCCTTTGCCTGGATTCCAAAAACGACAAGATATCGAACGCTAAATTAGCATTGGCTATACTGGTGCCGATCTATCCGGTGGCGTGGATTATTGTTGATATGATTCGGCAAAAAAGAGAACTTCGTCGCCTCTAAGTCCCTTCAATCTGTCTGCCGGCAGACTCTCCCCCTCCGAGTTCTCCACTGGTTTCGTGCACCAGCAGCCACGGTTCCAGCACCGACTCGGGTACCTCTTCTATAAATCGGGACGGATTTGAGAAATAATCTCCATAGTGGCTCTGAAACAATGCAGGATAGGTTAAAAACAGCGATTCCTGCGCTCTGGTGATCGCAACATATAAAATGCGCACCTCTTCTTCCATCTGTTTTTCATCGTCCATGGCGTAGCCGGATGGCAAAATCCCATCCAGACACTGAATCAAAAAAACCGTATTCCACTCCAGCCCCTTGGCCGAATGGATGGTGCTTAATACCAAGGGTGGCTCTTCATTCTGAAAGGCTTCTGTATCGATGGCTGTAGCTTCTACCGGATCAAGCGCACACTCCTCCACCAGTTGTTCAAGAGTGCGGTAGGTTCCCGAAATGTCGACAAAGGTTTCGAGGTCCTTCAGGCGCTTGGGGTGATCATCGTACCGCTTTTTGCAAAACCGTGCGTAATAATCTACCACCGTGCGCAGTTGCTCAGTAACGGAGCCATCCAGCTCTCGAAGGGTTGCAAATAGATCACTCAGCGCTTTAAGCTGTCTCAGATAACGATCGCTTACACCGGGCATCTCATGAGGTGCAAAGGCAGATGATTGTGCCGTAACATAGTGGTGAAGTTCCTCTGCTGTTTTGGGCCCAATACCGTCGATCAGCGTGAGCGCACGGTTCCACGAAAGCGCGTCTTTCGGATTGATGTAAATTCGTAAATGAGCCAACACATCTTTCACATGCGCAGCCTCGGTAAATTTTTGGCCGCCATATTTCACAAAGGGGATTTCGAGCCGATTCAACTCTGCTTCCAAATCGTATGAATCACGCCCATTACGGAACAGCACCGCTATTTGATTCAAATCCAGCCCCTGCTCTCGAAGCCGAAGAATCATTTGGGTTACAAAGCGGCTTTGATCGTTCATATTGGCTGCTTTCACCAAGCCCGGAAGGTCTCCATCCTCTTTTCGGGTATAAAGCTCTTTTTCATAGAGCTGGTCCGATTCGCTTAACACGCGGTTGGCAAAGGTTAAGATATTTCCGGTAGATCGGTAGTTTTCTTCCAAACGGATGATTGTGGTATTGGGAAACAGCTCCGGAAACCGATGCATGTTTTGCACATCTGCGCCTCTGAATGAGTAGATACTCTGGGCGTCGTCACCCACGGCCATCACATTGCCGTGAACAGATGAGAAGAGTTTAGTAAGATGCGCCTGTATCGCGTTGGTATCCTGATACTCATCTACCATTACGTGTTGATAGGCGGCAGCAACCTCACGCCGTACGTCATCGTGATCGGTGAGCAGCTCCGTTGTGCGGACGAGCAGATCATCAAAGTCCATCACGTGATTGGCGAACTTATATTCCTGATATGCCTGCATAAGGTCTGCAATGCGATCTCCCTGTTTTAGAAACTGCGGATACTCCTCTTCAAGAACCGCCTGAAGATCCATCTGACGATTTACAGACGCGCTGAATATGCTATACAGTGTGCTTTTTTTTGGAAAACGGGTGGTTCCCTGCCCTTTTACAAAGCGCGATCGAAGCAGTTGTATCACCTCCATGGCATCCGATGCATCCAGAATGCCAAATTGCTCCGGATAGCCGATTCTTTTTGCATGGCGGCGAAGCAGTGTACTGCATATGTGGTGAAACGTGCCCCCCTCTACCCTCCTGCAACGGTCGTCTAAAAGGAGGCTGGCCCGTTTCAGCATCTCTGCGGCGGATCGACGCGTAAACGTCAAAAGCAGAATGGACTCCGGGGGCACACCGTTTTCTATTAAGCGGGCAAGACGATAGATAAGTGTTCGCGTTTTGCCCGTTCCGGCTCCTGCAACCACCAACAGCGGACCGCTGCCGTGCATTACGGCGCGATGCTGTGCATCATTTAAGAGCTTCCGGTACTCGATTTGATACGTCTGCCGGTCTTGTCCGGCGTTCGATAAAACAAATTTCTTCATGCCTCAAACTACAAATTTGAAACATATGTAAAAAATATGTTTACCCTATCGAGCTACTTCTTATGCGGGTTTAACCACCAGATTAACAATTCGCCCGGGCACAAAGATCTCTTTAATAATCACCGAGCCATCCAGGTAGCGCTGTATGTTTTCATCCTGTTTGGCGAGGCCAATGACAAACTCCTTATCCTCTGCCCTTTCGGCCGGTACGGTGAGTTGGGTACGCACTTTCCCGTTTACCTGAATCGGGAGTTCAATCTCATCTTCTACAAGAAATTCCTCATTCCATTCTGGCCACGCTTCGTAGGCCATGGTCTCTTCGTGTCCAAGTTTTTCCCACAATTCTTCGGCCAGATGGGGCGCAAACGGTGCGAGCAGCAGCACAAAAGGGTCAGCTATGGTACGCGGCAACGATGGCCACGTATTGGCTTCATTTACAAAGATCATCAGTGCTGAAATGGCCGTATTGAAACGCATCTGTTCAATATCTTCCGTCACTTTTTTGATGGCTTCATGCAGCACTTTAAGTTGATCGGAATCAGCTGTCTGGTCGCTCACGGTTAGCTCGCCGCTGTCGGTATGATAGAGCCGCCACACACGATGCAGAAAGCGGTAAACGCCTTCCACACCTTTGGTGCTCCACGGTTTTACCTGCTCGAGCGGCCCCATAAACATCTCGTACAAGCGAAGCGAATCGGCGCCGTACGATTTCACGACATCATCCGGGTTGATTACATTTCCTCGCGACTTCGACATTTTATGCGCTTTGGACTCGACTTTAATTTGCGTGCCTTTCATCACAAAATAGTCGCCTTTTTTCTCCACCTGATTTTCATCAAGCGGCACACGTGTTACCTCATCCAGCTCTTTTGCTTCATCAGCGTCAATGATCTTGCCATCTTTTTCGTAGGCGGTGTACTCTACTTCACCGAGAATCATCCCTTGATGCACCAGCTTTTGGAACGGCTCTTTGGTTGATACAACGCCACAATCGTAGAGCACCCGATGCCAGAAACGGGCGTACAGAAGATGGAGCACTGAGTGTTCCGATCCCCCCACATACAAGTCGACCGGCATCCAGTAGTTCTCCTCTTCGGGATCTACGGGCCCGCCGTCAAAGTCGGGGCTGATGTAGCGCAAGTAATACCAGCAGCTTCCTGCCCACTGCGGCATGGTGTTGGTTTCGCGCAAGGCGGGTTTGCCTGTTTCCGGATCGGTGGTTTCTACCCATTCCCGGGCTTGTGCCAGCGGGGGCTCCCCGGTTTTGGTGGGCTGGAACTTGTCTACTTCCGGCAGGGTTACCGGCAGTTGCGACTCCGGAACCGGTTTGGGTTTGCCATCCACATGTAAAATCGGGAAGGGTTCGCCCCAGTACCGCTGCCGGCTAAAGAGCCAGTCGCGCAGTTTATAGTTCACACTTTTGGAGCCGACACCGTTTGCGTCGAGCCATTCGATTATTTTCGTTTTAGCATCGGTGATGTGCAGGCCATTCAAAAAATCGCTGTTGATGGCCGGTCCGTCTCCGGTGTACGCTTTTCCGTCAAAATCTTCGGGTGGCTGAACGGTTCGGATAATGGGCAGATCAAACGTTTCGGCAAATTCCCAATCGCGATCGTCCTGCCCGGGTACAGCCATGATGGCCCCGGTGCCGTAATGAGCCAGCACGTAGTCGGCAATCCAGATGGGGATCTCTTTTCCGTTGACCGGATTAATGGCGTATGCTCCGGTAAACACACCGGTTTTTTTCCGCGATTGCTCCTGACGCTCCAGATCGGACTTTAATGAGGCCGCATCAACATACTTTTTCACCTCAAGTTGTTGATCGTCGGTAGCGATGAGATCTACAAGATGGTGTTCGGGGGCCAGTACCATATAGGTTGCACCAAAAAGCGTGTCGGGCCGTGTGGTAAACACGCTCAGCGACTCATCATAGCCGGCAATCTGAAAGTCAATCTCGGCACCGATCGATTTACCGATCCAGTTTCGCTGCATCTCTTTGGTCGATTCGGGCCACTCCAGGTCATCAAGCCCTTCAAGCAGCTCTTCGGCATACTCGGTAATTTTCAACATCCACTGGCGCATCGGTTTACGAACCACGGGAAAGCCGCCCACTTCACTTTTGCCGTCAATTACTTCTTCGTTGGCCAGTACGGTACCCAACTCGGGGCACCAGTTAACCGGTGCTTCATGCTCATACGCCAATCCTTTTTCGTACAGTTTCAGGAAGATCCACTGTGTCCATTTATAGTAATCGGGATCGGTGGTGTCTACCTCCCGGTCCCAGTCGTACGAGAAACCGAGCATCTGGAGCTGCGCCCGGAATTTTTTGATATTTTTTTCAGTGGTAATCCGGGGATGTGTTCCTGTTTTCACAGCGTACTGCTCGGCCGGTAAGCCAAATGCATCCCACCCGATCGGGTGCAGAACGTTAAACCCCTTCATGCGTTTGTAGCGAGCCAAAATATCGGTGGCGGTGTACCCTTCCGGATGGCCTACGTGCAATCCCGATCCACTTGGATAGGGAAACATATCAAGAATGTAGTATTTAGGCTGATCGTTGGAGCCTTCTGTTGCAAACGTTTTCTTTTCTTGCCAGTACGTTTGCCACTTGGTTTCAATCGCTTCGGGATTGTACGAACTCATGAAAGGATATCTGTAGGTTGATGCATTTTTGAAAGCACCAAAGATAACGAAATTAAACAGCAGGTACAGACGAAGTTTACAGAGTACCCCATGCCACACGCATCATAACATCACGTGGACGTATCGTTAAATCGTTTTTCTATATCATGATAAGCGTCAATGCGTCGGTCGCGGAAAAACGGCCAGATCTGCCGGTGTTCTTCAAGTCCGTCAAAATCTACCGAAGCGGTAATGATTTCTTCGCCGCCTCCACCCTCTGCAAGTGTCTCCCCAAACGGCCCACTGATGAACGATCGCCCCCAGAATGTCGATCCGTTTTCGGTGCCGCAGCGATTGATGGCTGCCACATTCACGCCGTTTGCAATGGCGTGGCTCTGCTGAATGGTTTTCCAGGCGTGATGGAACCGATCACGATCCTGCTCGGTCTCCTCTTCCAGGGTAGCGATCGCTGTAGGATAAATAAGCAGGTCGGCACCCATGAGAGCGGTGAGCCGGGCTGCTTCGGGAAACCATTGATCCCAGCAGATAAGTGTGCCCAGATTTCCGTATCGCGTTTTAAACACTTTGAATCCGCCATCGCCGGGTGTGAAATAGTATTTCTCGTAAAAGCCGGGGTCGTCCGGAATGTGCATTTTGCGATATACACCGCAGGTTGATCCATCGGCATCATAAACGATCATACTGTTAAAGTATAGTCCCTTTGCCGCTTTCTCGAAGAAGGGAACTGATAACACAATGCCCAGTTCCGCAGCAAGGCCACCAAACCGCTGCAGCAGAGGGTCCTCTCTCGAAATGGCCAGTGAAAAGTGTGCGGAGTTGATTTCGTAACAAAAATAAGGGGTGAAACAGAGTTCGGGCAGGCACACAATCTGCGCTCCGTCGGCAGCGGCTTCACGCACCATCTGCTCGGCTTTTTCAGCGGTTTCATTGGGGGATGCGGCAACACTGTATTGAAGAAGTGAGACGACTGTTTCAGACATATTCTTATCTATTTAAAACGTTCTGTAGCAGCACCTAAAATACGAAGGAGTGGAGATCATTCACACCGAAAATGTTAGTGAACCACCGCCATCCGGATTTCCGTTTTGCGCAAAACACACGGTAAATAAATCTTCTGTTTAGCCTAAAATGATTCAAAAAAGCGCTTTTATACAATTCAAATGATGCAGATATTTAAAGGATATCAGTCACCTACAAAATGAATGATTAATCATCTATGGATTTTACGTATCAGCAACAGCCAAAAAGTAATGTTGGATTAGACTATTTGGGGTTTGAAAAAACTCCGGCCAATGTGTTTTGGAATTTAACGCCGCCTGAACTGTACGAGCACGCACTCTCCCGAAACGAAGCGGTGCTAACCGATAAAATGGCACTGCGGGTGTTGACCGGGAAATATACAGGACGGTCTCCCCAAGATCGTTTTATCGTGGAGGAAGAGAGCTCCAAAGAGAAGATTGACTGGGGCACGATCAATCAGCCCGTTTCCGAGGACGTTTTCGACAACCTGCATCAAAAAGTAGTAGGTTATTTGCAGGATAAAGAGCTGTATGTAAAAGACCTCTACGCCGGAGCCGACCCCGACTATCGGCTCAATGTACGGGTGGTTAGCGAGGCGGCCTATCACGCACTTTTTGCGCATAACATGTTTATTCGGCCCTCCGATGATGAACTCCGCAGCCATCAACCCGAATTTACAGTACTGGCGGCTCCGAAATTCCAGGCCGATCCGGAAACCGATGGTACGCGCAGCTCTACGTTTATTTTATGCAATCTTAAAAAGCGCATCATTTTAATTGGAGGTACGCTCTATTCCGGAGAGGTGAAAAAAGGAATATTTGCGGTGATGAACTACCTGCTGCCGCAAAAGGATGTGATGGCCATGCACTGCTCCGCTAATATGGACCGTGATGGAGATACTGCCGTCTTTTTTGGACTTTCAGGAACCGGTAAGACAACCCTGTCTGCTGATGCCGATAAAATCCTGATCGGTGATGACGAACACGGCTGGAGTGAGAACGGCATTTTTAATTTTGAAGGAGGCTGTTACGCCAAAACGATTGATCTGACCAAAGAGCAGGAACCCGAAATCTACCAAACCACACAGATGCCGGGTACCATTTTGGAAAACGTGGTATTGAACGACAAACGCGAACCCGACTTTTCGGATAGCAGTCTCACACAAAATACGCGCTGCTCCTACCCGATTGATTTTATACCGAACGCAAGTGATAATGGTATTGGCAATCATCCAAAGAACATCATCTTTTTAACTGCTGATGCTTTTGCCATTTTACCCCCCATTTCTCGCCTCACGCCCGAGCAGGCGATGTACTACTTCATCAGTGGATACACGGCAAAAGTTGCCGGAACAGAGCGCGGCGTTACCGAGCCGGAGGCAACATTTTCTGCCTGTTTCGGTGCGCCGTTTATGCCGCTGCACCCTACCGTATATGCAGAACTGCTGATGGATAAGATCGAAAAGCACAACTCGAATGTGTGGCTGGTCAATACAGGGTGGACCGGCGGTGAGTACGGAACCGGACATCGCATTAAGCTAAAATATACGCGGCAAATGCTAAGCGAGGCCATTGCAGGAAATTTGGATGACGCAGACTATGAGCAGGAGCCATTTTTTGGATTGCATATCCCACGTCATATTGAGGGTGTACCCGATAAGTTGCTGCGGCCGCGGGCTACCTGGCCCGATCCGGAGGCGTACGATCGCCGTGCAAAAAAACTGTCGGATATGTTCCGCGAAAACTTTCGGCGCTTCGAGAAACAAGCATCCGAAGAGCTTATTGCTGCGGGGCCAATTAGTTAGCGGTTTTGATAACCAGCCATCAATACGTGAGGCTTCTTTTGATTCCTGTTTCTAAATAATCGGAAATGATGGTTCACGCAATCCCCTGATCCGGCCCATTCAAATCGGGAACTACTATGAATGCGTCTTGCGAATTTGTTATATTTCTTTTTTTGTGATTAACAAATTATGCCAATGTCTGCCACCATACCCGATTTTAAAGTAACCATACCTGTTGATACCGTTGGAATTGAAGAGCGCGTAGCTCGCCTCAATAAACGTAGCATCAAAAAAGAGTCGAAAACGGCCGGATTGAAGCTCGCGCTGAGCATGATCGACCACACCACGCTGGAAGGCAGCGATTCGGAAGGCAAGGTGATACAGCTTTGTAAGAAAGCACGTCTGCCTTACGCGCCGATGCCCGACCTGCCAACCGTGGCCGCTGTCTGTGTGTATCCCAATCGGGTAGCCGTTGCCAAAAAGGCGTTGCAAGGCACCTCCGTTCAAGTAGCCAGTGTGGCAACAGCCTTCCCCAGTGGTATGGCAACCATGCAGATGAAACTTGATGATACCCGCTTTGCCATTGATGAAGGTGCCGACGAGGTGGATATGGTAATTTCCCGCGGGGAGTTTTTGAAAGGCAATTACAACTATGTATATGATGAAATTGCCGCTATCAAGGAAGCGTGCGGCGCCGTACACCTTAAAGTTATTTTAGAAACCGGTGAGCTCGGTACGTACGAAAATGTCCGGAAAGCAAGTGATATAGCCATGCATGCCGGTGCCGATTTTATTAAGACATCCACCGGAAAAATATCGCCGGCCGCCACCCAGCCGGTAACGCTGGTTATGCTGGAGGCGATTCGGGATTTTTATGCCGCTACCGGACAGAAAGTTGGTATGAAGCCAGCCGGCGGGATTCGCAAAGCCAAAGAGGCGCTACAATATCTGGTGCTGGTTAAAGAGACCCTCGGCCCGGAATGGCTTACCAACGAGTGGTTCCGCTTTGGGGCAAGCTCGCTAACCAACGACCTGCTGATGCAAATCGTGAAACAGCAAACCGGTGTGTACCAAAGTGGTGTATACTTTTCCAACGACTAACAGCGGGCTTATCCATTTAGAAGATCGAAACGATTATGAGTGATTCAACCACCAAAGACAAAACCAAGAAAACGGCAACTGCGAATGGTTCTCCTAAGCCGACCTCTCCGAATGCCGATTTAAAATCGGAGTTTGCTGCATTTATGACGTACAGTGATGCGCCGGAGAGCAGTGATAAAATCTCCATTCGCGAGTCGTACGACCATTTTATTGACGGTACATTCCAAAAACCGGCCAAAGGACACTACTTCGAGTCGATTAATCCTTCCAACGAAACGGTCATCGCTTCTTTTGCCGACGGTTCATCCGAAGATGTTGACCGGGCCGTAAAGGCCGCGAGGAAAGCGTATGAAAAAAGCTGGAGTACACTCCCTGCAAAAGAGCGTGGCAAGTATATCTATCGCATTGCCCGTATGATTCAGGAGCGCTCCCGCGAGCTGGCTGTAGCCGAGTCGATGGATGGTGGAAAGCCGATTCGTGAATCCCGCGATGTGGATATTCCACTGGCGGCTGCTTACTTTTTCTACTATGCCGGATGGGCCGATAAGCTGGATTATGCATTTCCCGGCCGAACTCCCAAGCCGGTAGGTGTATGCGGGCAGATCATTCCCTGGAACTTCCCGCTGTTGATGCTCTCATGGAAAATTGCTCCTGCCCTTGCTGCCGGCAACACAGTGGTACTAAAACCGGCCGAAACCACCCCGCTTACATCCATGATCTTTGCCGAAATTTGCCGCGATGCCGGACTGCCGGCCGGTGTGGTAAACATTGTGCACGGTGCAGGCCAAACCGGAGCCGCTATTGTGGAACATCCGGATGTAGACAAAATTGCATTTACAGGCTCAACCGATGTCGGGAAAATTATCCAACGTACACTGGCCGGTACCGATAAGAAATATACTCTGGAACTGGGCGGTAAAGGTGCAAATATCATTTTCGAAGATGCCGCGATTGACCAGGCTGTGGAAGGTGTTGTAAACGCCATATTTTTCAATCAGGGCCATGTGTGTTGTGCGGGATCCCGGCTGTTGCTTCAGGAAGGAATTGCAGAGCCATTTATCGAGAAACTGAAGGCGCGCATGGACACGCTGATTGTGGGCGATCCTTTGGATAAAAATACCGACGTTGGAGCCATCAACTCCAAGCAGCAGTACGAGCGGATTCTCTCCTACCTGCAAACCGGACAGGACGAAGGTGCAACCATGTACCAAAGCAATGGAGACCTCCCCTCATCCGGCTATTTTTGTCGCCCTACCCTCTTTATGAATGTATCACAAAGTAACCGCGTTGTGCAGGAGGAGATTTTTGGACCGGTACTTACCATCCAAACATTCCGCACACCTCAGGAAGCGATAGAAAAAGCGAATAACTCGCAATATGGACTGTCGGGCGGAGTCTGGACCGATAAAGGATCGAAAATTTTTAATGTTGGCCAACAGATACGTGCCGGGGTGCTTTGGTCGAACACCTTCAACAAATTTGATCCCACCTCCCCCTTCGGCGGATACAAGGAGAGCGGCGTAGGCCGTGAAGGCGGACTGCACGGACTGTATCCCTATGTAAAACTTGAGCCTAACAAACGCTGAACATGTCGAAACGAACGGATATTCTTAAAACCTATAAAACCTACGTGGGCGGAGCTTTTCCGCGCAGTGAATCGGGATATACCTATCCCATCCGAAATGCAAAGGACGAGCTTATTGCCAACGCGTGTCGCTGTACCAGAAAAGATGTGCGCGACGCAATGGTCGTAGCTCGGGCTGCATTTGATGGCTGGAGCAGCCGCTCGGCGTACAATCGCGGGCAAATTCTCTACCGCATTGCAGAGATGCTGGAAGGCCGAAAAGAGCAGTTTATCCGGGAGCTTGAGCTTTCCGGAATGAAGACAAAAGCGGCAGACGAGGAAGTGACACTCTCTGTTGACCGATTGGTTTATTATGCGGGATGGACGGACAAGCTTCCGCAGGTGTTTGGCTCAGTAAACCCTGTAGCCAGCAGCCATTTTAACTTTAGCATGCCCGATGCAACCGGCGTGGTGGCCGTTATTGCCCCGACGTCGTCTCCACTGCTTGGGCTGGTCTCCGCCATCGCGCCTGTTATTGCCGGTGGAAACAGCTGTGTAGTACTGGCATCCGAAAAAAATCCGCTCCCGGCTGTAAGTTTTGGAGAGGTATTGCAAGCCTCTGACGTGCCCGGGGGCGTGGTAAATATCATATCAGGTTTTGCGGATGAAATGGTTTCTCACCTTACGGCCCATATGGATGTAAATGCCATCTGGAATGCCCACGAGAATCGCGATTTTCGGAAACAAATTGATGAGAATGGCGCTTTAAACATCAAGCGAGTTCTGCACCGCGCATCTGAAAACTGGGATGATCCCGATCACGAAAATCCGTATTACATTCTTGATGTACAGGAAATCAAAACCACTTGGCACCCCATTGCTAATTAATTCAAGCACCGTCATAGCCGGCTGTTTGATTCTCCTTATTGCTGTCTCCTGCTCACCCACAGAAACCGTCACGGAGCGGGATCGTGAAGGTGCCGGGGTGGAAGAGCGAGGGTCGCTGTTTGATCTTCCCGATGAGGTTGTTGATGACTTTCTCGCTGAAAATATGTCGGATTGGGAACGGCTTCTTTTCCAAAGCCGATCGTCTCTAAGCGATCAATACGCATCTATTGGCGGGGATGTTCCGGATGTTTTTTTGCAGCAGATTGAAGAGGAAGAGACGGTGGTAGATCGCTACGCCGGGTACCGTGTGCAGCTCTATACCACACGTTCGGTACAGATTGCCGACTCCATCCGCAATGAATTTTTGGTTTGGGCCGATTCGGTTTTTGCCGGTTTTGATCCCAACGCCTATGTGCTTTTTCGATCTCCCAATTACCGGGTACGGGCCGGCGATTTCAGAGATCGTGACCGCGCGGTAGCCTTTTCCAGGTTGTTAAAAAACCGATATCCCGATGCTTGGGTGGTACACGACCGAATTGAGCCTGGGCGCATTCCCGGCGAACAGATTGAGATTCGGTTTCGGACGGCTGAAGAGGCCGATTCCCTTCGCGCTCTGGAGCCGTTTCGTTAAATGAGTGATTTACGTCTGCCGGGTACGATCCGTGTTATACGTTAAACCGGAACAGCATTACATCCCCGTCTGCTACCACATACTCTTTCCCTTCTTGTCTCATTTTTCCGGCATCGCGGGCAGCTTTTTCGGAGCCAAGTGATTGGTAATCATCAAACGCGATGGTCTCTGCACGGATAAAGCCTTTTTCAAAATCGGTGTGAATCACACCGGCCGCTTGTGGTGCCTTTGTCCCTTTGCGAATGGTCCACGCGCGCACCTCTTTTGGACCGGCCGTAAAATAGGTGATCAGCCCAAGGTTTTTAAACGCAGCCTGAATCAGGCGGTCGAGACCGGCGTTCTCAACGCCAAGCTCTTCCAGGAAAAGCTCTTTCTCATCCTCCTCAAGCTCTGCAATTTCTGCCTCTATCTTTGCACAAAATGAGACGACTTCATCATTATACTCGGCAGCAATGGCCCGAACAGTTTCTACGTGATCATTACCGGTGTTAATATCCTCTTCGGAAACATTACAGGCATACAGAACCGGCTTTGATGAGAGCAGAAACAGATCACTATAGGCCTGTTTTTCTTCAGTTGACACGGAAAATGTCCGGGCCGTTTGGCCATCTTCCAGATGAGCCCGCAGGCGTTCCACTACCGCGTGCTGTGCGGTGATTTTTTTATCGCCGGTTTTGGACTGTTTTTTCAGATTTTCTGCCCGTTTTTCGACCGACTCAAGATCTTTTAAAATCAGCTCATCCTCAATAATGCGAACATCCCGTGCGGGATCTACCGAGCCTTCCACATGGATGATATCGTCATCATCAAAACAGCGCACCACATGTACAATCAGATCCACTTCCCGAATATGAGAAAGAAATGCATTCCCCTTTCCTTTGCCTTCGGATGCACCTTTTACCAGTCCGGCAATATCTACAAACTCAATGGTTGCTGGTACCACATTTTCAGGCTTTACAAGCTCAGTGAGTGTATCCAGGCGGGTATCGGGCACCGGAACGAGGCCCACATTGGGATCGATGGTGCAAAACGGAAAGTTAGCCGATTCGGCACCGGCGTTGCTGAGTGCGTTAAACAGTGTGGATTTGCCCACATTTGGCAATCCTACAATTCCACATTTCAAATTCATGAAGGTAACCTAATCTAAGGATGGTTGTTGAATAATGGTTCGTTCGGGCAATACAACAGCGGTGAGTGTGCCGTACCCCTCAGAGGAGTAGACGCAACCGGTATCGATGCCAATTTTTAAATCGGTAAGCAGCGGTTTTTGCATGGGAGTGTGGCCAAATACAACGGGTTTCTCCCACGCCATATTTTCGGTAGAGATGTGATCTCTGCCCCATAAAAAATACTCTTGCGAATCGGGATCGTGAATCGATTCCTCAATGGTTTGGTGCACCGGAGCTCCTGCGTGGGCGAAGAAAAAAGCAGTCGTATCGTAGTGCAGCTTGGTTGCACGTATAAACCGGATATGCTCGTCGGGAATATCATGAATTGTGGAGCCGGTGCCGTACGATTCAATCGTCGACTGCCCGCCGTTCATAAACCAGTGAATAAGATCACCGCTATCGAGAGCGTCGAGCATCATCTGTTCGTGATTCCCTCGTAAAAAAACCGCATCTTTTTCGGCTCCAAACCCAATCAAATAGTCAATCACCTTGCCTGACTGTACTCCCCGATCGATATAATCACCCAGAAAAACAAAGGTATAATTATTATATATTGATAGGGTATCAATCAATGATACCAATGAGTTATAGCATCCGTGAATATCCCCAATGGCAATCAAGCCTTTCGGCATTACGACCCTCCGGAGTGGTCTATGAGTCCACGTCCTTTCTTTTCGATGCGGCCGCTTTTAATGAAGTCATTAGCGATGGAATCGAGAATTCCGTTTACAAAGGTGCCACTATTCCGGGTAGAGAAGAGCTTGGCCAGCTCAATCGCTTCGTTGATGGATACCTTGGTGGGGATGTCGCTAAAGTGAAGCAGTTCGGTGAGTGCAAGCCGTAAAATAAATTTATCAATTGTGGCCAGTCTGTCTACTTCCCAGTTTTTGGTGTACCCGGAGATAATCTCATCGTATTCGGCACGATGATCGACGGTTATGAGAAGTAATTTTTCGGCAAACCGGAGCAGCTCCGTATCACCTGGCAGCTCGGTTTTAAGAATCTCTTTGGTAGCTTCCTGCGTGCTGTTTTTCCCCACCTCTACGGCATAATAGGCTTTCAGTGCAGCTTGGCGTGCAGCGCGTCGTTGTAGCATGTAAATCGTTAATCAAAAATTTTGGCAATTCTTAAAATACGACTCCTCACTGAGAGCTGAAAGCAGGAATCACAAGCTTCGCATTGCATTTCAAACCGACAGAGTGGTATATTTGGCATCCGGGGTTTATAGCTCAGTTGGTTAGAGCGCCACGTTGACATCGTGGAGGTCGGCAGTTCGAATCTGCCTAAACCCACACTACTATTCCTGAAGGGGGAACACAACTTCAAAATGTGTGCCCGTCTCCCCTGTTTCTACCTTCAACTCCCCTTCGATCTGCCTGCTCAGGATTTTAATAAGCGTTACACCCAGTGAATTGGTTTCAAGCTCATCAAAAGGAGCCGGCAACCCGATACCGTTGTCGGAAATTCGTAAAATGACCTGATGATCCTTAACGACAAGAGAGATACGAATTAGGGGGTCATCAACCCCTTTAAAAGCATGTTTAAATGCATTTGTAATAATCTCGTTGGTGATAAGTGCACACGGAACGGCATCGGTAAGCGGTATAGGGACCGGTTCCGAATCGATCTGAATCGTTACATTCTGCGAGTTATCCCGATATAATTGTTGAATTCCGGCAATAACATCTTCGAGATATTGTTCAAAATCGACTTGTGAAAGGTTTTCATTCTGGTAGATTTTTTCGTGAATGATGGCCATGGAGGTAATGCGCATCTGACTGTCTCGCAGGGCGCTAACCGCCTCTTCACTTTTCAGGTGTTGAGTTTGAAGCTCCAATAAACCGGTAATGACCGCCAGATTATTTTTCACGCGGTGATGAATCTCGGAAAGCAGAACCTCCTTCTCCTGAAGTGAATTACGAACTTTCGTTTCGGCTTCAATTCGTTTCGTGATATCGGTATAAATGCCAAAAATGGCGATGGTACGATTTTCGAGATAGACCGGCGTTCCGTGCACAAGCACATCAATCAGCTTGCCGGAGCGCGTTTTGCGTTGCGTTTGCTTACTGAAAGATTCGCTTTTCTCGGAAAGCTTCAGGGCTTCCATCATCTTATCTTTGGGAGCGATCAGCGAATCGAGATGCAGCCCTTTGATCTCGGCCTCCGAATAAC
Source organism: Balneolaceae bacterium (assembly GCA_047921075.1). Lineage (GTDB taxonomy): Bacteria > Bacteroidota > Rhodothermia > Balneolales > Balneolaceae > JBLRWS01. Next base: position 56,986 of record JBLRWS010000001.1, read on the forward strand.
CGAACAGGTTGGTAAACGATTCATTAATCATCATCACATCACCATGTTCATCAAGTACGGTAATGGCCAGTGGCGAATTTTGAAATAACTGGCGAAACAGCTCTTCACTTTTACGCAGATTCATCTCTTTTTCGTACTGATCAGAGACATCACGGCCGGTGGCAATTACCACATCTTTGCCAAAATAACGGCCCGGCCCTAATTTTAACTGCTTTGGAAATACTTCGCCGTTGGCACGCTGCCCCCACCACATAAACTCGATATGTTCGCCGTTCATGGCCCTGGAAATTAACCGGGTGGTTTCTTCAAGATCTACCTTACCGGGTGCACCTGTAAATTCGGGTGATTTGCCGATGAATGATGATTTCGGGTATCCATACATCTTTTCCGCACCGTAATTCACTTCAATAAACGTGTGAGACTCATCCAATATATAAATGGAGTCATCAATAGAATCGAAGAGCGTGCGATAGCTATCCACCGCCTCCTGTATTCGATTTTTGGCCCGTACTTCCGACGTTTGATCGATTATGACCCCGATCACCGCCCTCTTGCCATTGAGCTCAATTGTGGAGCCGTACGTTTTTATATGTAGCAAATCGCCCCGTTTGGTGACCATTTTTAACATCAGATCAAAAGAACGGAGCTTGCCCTCACTCCACATCTCGAGAGTTCGCTGATATTTGGTATGATCTTCGGGATGTAGCAATTCAACAGGATTGATCTCATGGAGCAATTCCTGTTCGCTATAACCGGTTAGTTCCTGCAACCGAGGATTGACGTAGTTTATCGAATAATTCTGGAGCAGATAAATGCCCACGTAAGAAGATTCGGCAATAACCCGAAACCTCATTTCGGAGTATTTGAGCAGGTTCTGCTTTCGCTTCTCTTCCGTGATATCCTGCACAACCGACTGAACACCTATAAGTTCGTGGTTGGCGTTGTAGGTAAGGGCGTTGTGCCAGCGGCAGTAGATAACGTTGTTACCGGGAATGGTATGCGGCGATTCTACTTCAAAATAGACATCGCCGCTTTCAAGCACGCTGTCGAACAGCTTTGTAGCCTCTGCCGCACTATTGGTCGATAAAAAATTAAGGTCGAAAAGGTTTTTACCGATCACCTTGTGCCGTTCCAGCCGGAAGATTTGTTCGGCCCGGGGCGACCAGTCAACGACGTTAAAATCGGCATCCCACTCTACAAAGCCAATGGGGATATGCACATCAATCGGATTGATACGAGGCAGTGAGTGGCGCACAAACGGACTGGCTTCCAGCTCGCGGTGAACCTGATGAATAATGGCCAGTTTAACGGTCCGTCCCCTATAGGTAAATCTCTTGGTTGAAATTTGCACCGGAAAAGTGCGGCCCGCTTTGGTCTGATGGAGCCATAACTCGTAGGCGGGATGGGTAACCGATTCAGGCACATCGTACGTGGTTTGATGCAGGCGTTTACCCAAATCGGTAATTTTTAATTTGGCCAGCTCATCGGCAGTATACCCGTACAGCTCTTCTGCGGCCGGATTACTATCCAAAATTACCCGCGAATGAGCATCATACAGAAGCATGCACTCATCCGTAAAAAAAGAGAAATCCGTTGTATTGTTGCGAGACACAGTAAAATGATAGGTTAAGCTCCTCAAAACAGCATGCTGCAATGAACGTAACAATAAAATGATTGTAACTCTAACGGGCAACTGTCATTATAACAAATCGGCATTGACAAATCCGCCGGGGGGAACCGTTAATTTTCAGGTTTTAAAGAGCCGCGATGTTTTTGTATTTTTAAAGCTTCAAATAGTTTCGCGTACGTTGTATTGAATGGCGGGCATGTTCCGCAAGATTTTCATCGTACGAATAATAATCATCAACCTACAGACTGCAGCGATACACACTAACATGCCGGAAAAAACCATTACGCTCACCTTACCTGATGGCGCAAAGAAGGAATTTGAATCACCGGTAACCGGCCTGGACATCGCCAAGAGTATTTCGGAGGGATTGGCTCGCAACGCTTACAGCATTACGCATAACAAAGAAATTCTGGACCTCGATCGCCCGATTGAATCGGATGGCACCATTGCCATCAACACCTGGGATAGCGAAGACGGAAAGTTTACCTTCTGGCACTCTTCTGCTCACCTACTGGCTGAAGCCATTCAGGCGCTCTACCCGGAGGCGAAGTTTGGTATCGGCCCGCCCATTGAGAACGGATTTTATTACGACATCGATTTTGGCGATGAGCATTTCGGCTCGGAACAGCTGGCCGATGTGGAAAAGAAAATGAAAGAGCTGGCTCGGGAAAAGAAGGAGTTTGTACGCTCTGAAATTTCCAAAGAGAAAGCGCTGGAGCACTACAAAGCCGTAGGAAACGAATACAAAGTGGATCTGATTGATGATCTGGAAGACGGCACCATCACTTTTTACAAACAAGGGAATTTCACCGACTTGTGCCGGGGGCCGCACGTGCCCCATACCGGCGTGATCAAAGCGGTAAAGCTGACAAGCCTGGCCGGTGCCTATTGGCGAGGAGATAACGAGAGTAAGCAGCTCACTCGGATCTACGGGATCAGCTTTCCTAAGCAGAAGCTGCTGGATGAGTATCTGGAGCAGCTTGAAGAGGCGAAAAAGCGCGATCACAAAAAGCTGGGCAAAGAGCTGGGCATTTATATGATGGATCCGCAGGTAGGCCCCGGCCTGCCCCTTTGGCTGCCCAATGGTACGATCATCCGCCGCACGCTGGAGGCGTTTCTCCGCCATGAACAGAAACGACGCGGCTATCAGGAGGTCATTACACCTCATATTGCCAACGTCGATCTGTACCGGCAGTCGGGGCATTATCCGTACTATAAAGAGTCACAGTTTAACCCGATGGATGTGGACGATCAGCAGTATATGCTGAAGCCGATGAACTGCCCGCATCACCATAAAATTTACGCATCAGACCTGCGCAGCTATCGCGACCTTCCGCTGCGGCTTGCTGAGTTTGGCTCGGTATATCGATATGAACAGTCCGGTGAATTGAACGGACTTTCGCGTGTGCGTGGATTCACACAAGACGATGCGCATATTTACTGCACGCACGATCAACTGAAGCAGGAGATCAAAAACACGATTGAGCTTACCCAGCATGTGTTTTCAACGTTTGGAATGCCGGTGGATATCCGCCTCTCCTATCGCGATGACAATGAGAAGAAATTTGGCGGCAACAGTGAATATTGGGATCGTGCGCAATCCGAAATTAAAGAAGTGGCCGATGAAATGGGCCTCGTATACACCATTGCCGAAGGCGAAGCGAGTTTTTACGGACCGAAAATCGATTTTATAATCAAAGACGCTATTGGCCGCCGCTGGCAGCTTGGCACCGTACAGGTCGATTATGTAATGCCGGAACGGTTTGATCTGGAATATGTGGGCAGCGACAATGCGCGCCATCGTCCGGTCATTATCCATCGCGCACCCTTTGGATCAATGGAGCGCTTTGTGAGCATTTTGATAGAACATTTTGCCGGTGATTTCCCGCTGTGGCTGGCTCCTGTTCAGGCCAAGATTTGCACCATTTCCGACGATCAGATTCCATATGCAAAACAAGTTCGGGAAGCGCTGGAGGAACTCGATATTCGCGCAGAGCTGGATGAGAGAAGCATTAAAGTTGGCCCAAAAATACGCGATGCTGAGGAGCGAAAAATTCCTTATATGCTTATTTTGGGAAGCCAGGAAGAAGCCGATGAAACCGTTTCGGTGCGCCGCCACAAGCAAGGCGACATTGGAACGTTTTCTTTAACAGAATTTTTAAATACTATCCATAAGGAAGTGCAGGACAGAGCACTACCTCCCAACCACAAATAAACCAACGAGGTACTACGTATCGCAAGACGACAACAACATAGACGGAGATCGCGAAACGACGACCGTCCGAACATCAACGGAGAAATTCGCGCTCAAAAAGTGCGTTTGATCCGGCCCGACGAACAACACGAAGTTGTGAACATTGAACGTGCCATGGAAGTGGCCGAACAGTTTGGCCTTGATCTTGTAGAAGTTGCTCCGGATGCCAACCCGCCGGTGTGTAAAATCATCGACTTTGGCAAATACATGTACGAAAAGAAAAAGAAGGAGAAAGAGGCCAAAAAGAAACAGCATACCATTCAGGTAAAGGAGCTGCGTTTTCGCCCTCAAACTGACGATCACGATTTGGAGTTTAAAACCCGACATGCTCGTGGATTTCTGGAAGATGGTGATAAGGTAAAAGCCACCGTTCAGTTTCGGGGACGAGATATGCTCTACACCGATCAAGGCAAAGAGTTGCTGCTGAACCTGGCGGAAGAACTCAGTGATATCAGCAAAGTGGAAACGCCGCCATCGATGGAAGGCCGCCGTATGAACATGGTACTGGCCCCATTCAAGAGCCAATAGCTCTTTTATTGAAGTTTTAAAACACGTATATTGCGAGTCTTAACTAATTTAGGACATAAATTCTTTTACAATGCCTAAAATGAAATCTAATAGTGGTGCGAAAAAGCGCTTTAAATTTACCGGATCCGGTAAAATTAAACGTAAAAAAGCGTTTAAACGCCACATTCTTACAAAAAAGAGTGCCAACCGCAAACGGGATCTTGGAAAGTCGACGCTGGTAGACAAAGCTGACGAACAATCCGTACGAGACCTGCTGCCATACGGCAACTAAATTCAATGTTAACCAACTAAACGTATACAAAAATGCCACGTTCACGAAACTTAGTGGCTTCCCGTCGCCGTCGCAAGCGTATTATCAACCAAGCGAAAGGTTACTGGGGCAGACGTAAAAACGTTTATACCGTTGCTAAAAATGCTGTCGAGAAAGGACTTCTCTATCAGTATCGGGATCGCAAAAATAGAAAGCGAGCATTCCGAAGGCTATGGATTACACGTATCAACGCTGCCGCACGGCTGAATGGAACCACCTACGGAAAACTAATCCATGGACTCAAAGAAAACGGTATTGAATTGAACCGAAAAATGCTGGCCGATCTCGCTGTGCGTGATCCCGAAGCATTCTCAGCCATTGTAAAAGAAGCTGTGAAGTAAGTCGATCTTACCTTTGTATAAACCGGCAAATCTGCACTCAGATCTGCCGGTTTTTTTTTATCATACACCTTCAAAAAAACTGCATCGAAATTCCCAACCGGCTACACCTGCGTCATGATTGATAAGATAGAAGAGCTTAAAAAAGAGATCCAATCCTATCCCCTCTCTTCCACCGATGACATCGAGGCTTTCCGTCTCGAATTCCTCTCCCGCAAAGGCAAGGTGCAATCGATGTTTGGCCTGATGGGTTCGGTAGATCCTGCACAGCGTGCCCAGGTTGGCAAAGCGATGAATGAGGTAAAAAATCTGGCGCAATCGCGGTTTGATCAGGCCAGGGAAATTCTGCAATCGGTCAAACAAAAATCGTTCGGTGCACTTGATGATATTTCACTTCCGGTGTCGCCCACCTATTCCGGTTCGTTCCACCCGCTTACGCAGGCGCTTCACGAAATAAAAGAAATTTTCAAGCGTCTCGGGTTCACCATCGCTGACGGCCCCGAACTGGAAGACGACTTCCACAACTTTACGGCCCTCAATTTTCCGCCAGACCATCCCGCCCGGGATATGCAGGACACCTTTTTTATCCGAAAAACCGAGCAGCCCGACCTGCAAGACCTGGTACTTCGGACGCATACCTCTCCCGTTCAAATCCGCCTCATGAAAGAGAGCAAACCCCCGCTTCGATCCATCATGCCGGGGCGTGTGTACCGAAACGAGGCGGTAACGGCAAAATCCTACTTCCAGTTCAATCAGGTAGAAGGATTGTATGTAGATGAGCGGGTTACCCTGGCCGATCTGATCGATACGCTCGTTAAATTCGCAAAGCTGATGTACGGCACCGATGTAACCTATCGCGTGCGCCCCTCCTTTTTCCCATTCACAGAGCCGAGCATGGAGATGGACATCTGGTGGGAAAATGAAAAAGGCGGCCAGTGGCTCGAAATTTTAGGTTCGGGAATGGTAGATCCCAATGTGTTTGATGCCGTTGGCGTAGACTCCGAACGGTACACCGGATTTGCCTTCGGCATGGGCGTAGACCGCATCGCCATGCTCCGATACGGGATTGACGACATTCGAGTACTATACGAGAACGATATCCGATTTTTGAACCAATTTAATTCGTAACGATTTAATTGTTGAAGACACTTTTCTATGAAGATTTCAGCTAACTGGCTTCGTGACTATATCTCCCTGAAAGAAGATGCACAAACACTATCAGACCGCCTCACCCTGGCGGGGCTGGAAGTGGATGACGTCATCGAGCGGGGAAGTGATTTTGAAGGATTTGTGCTTGGGCAGATACAGGAAGTAAAGCCGCATCCCAACGCCGATAAACTACAGCTCTGTATAGTAGATGCCGGAACCGATTCGCCTCTGCAGATTGTGTGCGGTGCCCCGAATGTAGCCGCCGGACAAACCGTGCCTGTCGCTACGATTGGCGCCACCATGCCGGTGCCCCTACCGAATGGAAATCTGCTTACCATTCGGAAAACGAAACTGCGGGGAGAACTGTCTGAAGGAATGATCTGCTCGGAGATGGAGCTGGGACTCAGCGACCATCACGAAGGTATTATGGTGATCGACTCTGATTCAAAGCCGGGTACCCCCCTATCAACAGTAATAAAAGCAGAAAAAGATACAGTTTTTGACATCGGCCTTACGCCAAACCGGCCCGACGCGGCTTGCCACATAGGAGTTGCCAGAGATCTGGCGGCCGTGCTCAAACGCCCGCTTCACAATCCCTACCAACTTGAACCCGATACCTCTCCGCTTGCTGACGATTCGATCCGTGTAACCATTCGCAACGAAGAGTTGTGCCATCGATATACCGCACTTGTGGTGCGTGGTGTATCGATTCAGGAATCACCCGAGTGGCTGCAGCAGCGTCTGCTCTCCATCGGCCTGCGTCCGATCAACAATGTGGTGGATGCCACCAATTTTGTGATGCACGAAATTGGCCAGCCGCTCCATGCGTTTGATCTGAACCGAATTGCCAACTCCGAGATTGTGGTACAGGCGTACGAATCCGATCGCGCGTTTACAACTTTGGATAACAAAAAACGGACCGTACCCGCCGGTACTCTGTTTATTTGTGATGGAGATGGACCCGTGGCTATCGCCGGTATCATGGGCGGGCTCGACTCGGAAGTGACCGAAGAGACCACCGATATTTTGATAGAGAGCGCCTGGTTTAACCCAACATCCATCCGTAAATCGTCCAAGCAACTCGCCTTGCAAACAGACAGCTCCTACCGGTTCGAGCGCGGTATCGACCCCACGCTGCAACACCGCGCCGCCGAGCGGGCTGCCTCTCTGATTATGGAAATTGCCGGAGGAGAACGGATAGCCGGTGTGTTGGATGTGCACCCTGTAAAACATACGCCCAAACAGGTGCAACTTCGTGTGGCGCGGGTGAACCATCTGCTTGGCACGGAGCTGCCGGCGGATGATGTACAGGAGATACTGGAGCGCCTCGAATTCGAGTGCCGAAATACATCAGCCGATACCTTTGAGGTCACCGTTCCGCCCTTCCGGCCCGATGTAACCCGCGAAGTGGACCTGATTGAAGAGGTGGGACGAATTTACGATTACAACAACATCCCAAAGCCGTCGGGTGCGTCGTTTATATCCACCGAACCGCTGACATCCTGGGAAACACTTCACGAAACGCTGCGCTCCAAAGCACGCTCACTTCGGTATAAAGAGATTACCACCAATTCGCTGCTATCCGACCAGGAAGCGAAAGCGCTGGCTGATGAGGAGCAGTTGATCCGAACACTGAATCCCGTGTCGAGCGACAATACCACACTGCGCCCCTCGCTTGCAGGTGGATTTTTAATTGCCACCCGGTTTAATCTAAACCGCAGTGCTAAAACCATTCGGTTTTTTGAATTGGGCCACACCTTCCTGAAAAGCGACACATCTACCTGGATTGAAGGTGTAGAAGAACGGTCTAAACTGCTTCTGGGCCTGGGCGGGATTCGCAGCTCCGACGAGTGGACCGGCACACCTTCACCATTTTCCATATTCGACGTAAAAGCAGATGTGGAGGCGATATTCAATGATTTGGGACTATCGGAACAGATCACAACCAGTACAATCGATAATACCACATTACACTACCTGTTGAACGGTACGGTGGTTTGTGAACTTCGCGAAGCGGATTCGGAGCTGATGTCTCTCTTTGATCTGGAAGGCGAGCTGTTTATGGCTGAAATTGATGTAACCACCCTGCACAAACACACCGAAAATATTCGGAATGTACGGTATCAACCGGTATCGAAGTTTCCGGTTTTTGAATTTGATATCGCCCTGGAAGTTCAGGACTCTGTTCGTGCCGGCGAATTAGCGCAGGTAATCCGTTCATCGGCCGGGTCGGCTTTGCACGGCCTGCGCGTCTTTGATGTGTACGAAGGCGATAACCTCGGGAAAGGCAAAAAAAGTATTGCTTTTCGGCTCAGTTTTTTAGATTCTAATAAAACATTGACCATCAGCGATGTAGAACCGATGGTTAAAAAAGTTGTTGAGGCTGCGGAAAAAACATTCAACGCGAAATTGAGATCCTGATCCCCCATGTCCGTGAACCATGCACAGAAAGAGACGTTCGTCAAGCTGCTTGAGCAGATCAAGATGCAGGTATCACTCCTTCGGAAACAGAATCGCGATCTGAAACTTGAAAACCGGAAGCTCACCGCCAAGCTTGAACAGCTGCAAAAAAACAAGTCGGATATTTTTTCTGAAATTACCGAGGCGGAACGGATGGCCATGAAGCACCGGGTAGAGGATATGATCGAAAAAATCAACAAACACGTCGACTAACGATGCAATCACTCAAGGTAAACATACTCGGCAAGCAGATTCCGATCAAAGTGGAAGATTCGGAAGTGGAGAACATGAAGAAGATTGCGGCGTATGTGGATGAGAAATTTCGCTCGTTTAAGCGGGAGCTTACCAGCCAACCCGATTCGATCATCACCATTCTGGCATCGCTGAGCATTGCCGAAGAGCTGTTTGAACTACGCCAAAAAATCCACGAAGCTGAACAGAAAGAGGGAGAGCTTATGGACGATGTAAATACCGAGATCCAAAAGCTTTTACACGACATTTCACAATAGCATCACATTTTACCCCCTTCAGAACGATTGCCTGTACCGGCACGTTACCCCATCATGAAGATCGCTGAAAAATTTAACTCTTACACCCATCTTGCCGGTGCTGTGGCCTCAGCCATCGGGTTTTTTGTATTGCTCTATTTGGCACTCACCAAAGGCGATCCCTGGAAAATTGTAAGTTTTACTATTTATGGCGCTACCCTCTTTCTGCTCTATACATCGTCCACATTGTACCATAGCGTGGAGGGAAAGCTAAAGCGGATTTTTCAGAAGATGGATCACGTGGCTATCTATCTGCTTATTGCCGGTAGCTACACACCGTTTGCACTGGTAACGCTTCGCGGAGACGTGGGGTGGAGCATTTTTGCGGTCATCTGGGGTCTGGCCACCCTCGGCATCATCATCGATCTGATTCCATCCAAAGGGCATCGAATTTTCCCCCTGATCATCTACCTGATGATGGGATGGATGGCCATCCTGATTGTTGAACCACTGATGGATCAGCTTTCGCGCGAGGGTTTCTATTGGCTTGCAGCGGGCGGCTTCTTCTACACGGCAGGTGTGCTGTTTTATGTAATGGATACCACGCATCGGCTTGCTCATGGTATCTGGCACCTTTTTGTGCTGGCCGGAAGCTTTGCGCATTTCGTTACCGTGGTACGTTTCGTTGCCTGAAAATTGCAGGCGTGCTCATTTTGGTTGAAATTTCTGTACCTTAAGCGCTCAATTGAAAGGCACAAAAATGAAGCACTCTATGACCGTTTTTTTTATTGCTGATATTGTTGGGGAACCGGGCCTGGAGTTCATCGAAACAATGCTGCCTGACCTGCTGCAAAAGCATTCGCCCGATTTTGTCATTGCCAACGGAGAGAACAGCCACGAAGGCCGGGGGATCAACGAATCGATTGTAAAGCGCCTCTATGACTCCGGGGTGCACGTCATTACCGGGGGAAACCACTCCTTTGATAAGTGGAAGATTTTCGGCTACATGAATAAAGATCGCAATCTGCTGCGGCCGCTCAACTACCCGAAAAACAATCCCGGTTTTGGCTATGGAATTTATGAAGTTGGAACAGACGGCCTGAAGGTGGCTGTGCTCAATTTACAGGGACGTACCTTTATGCCACAAATTGATGATCCGTTCAGTACGGCCGACTGGGCATTGGATGCGATTCGTAAAGAGACTGACATGATCATTGTCGATTTTCATGCAGAAGCCACGGCCGAGAAACGAGCCATGGGCTGGCACCTCGACGGACGAGTGTCTGCCGTAATTGGCACACATACACACATCCCGACAAATGATGCTCAGATTTTACCACAAGGAACCGGTTATATTACCGATGCGGGAATGACCGGGCCGTTTCAATCGGTAATTGGAATGAACAAAAAAACAGCCATGAACCGCTTTATCCTCGGCATTCCTCAAAAATTTGTAGTGGCAAAAACAGAAAACCGTCTGTGCGGCGTATTGGTTACTATCAACACCGAAACAGCGCGCTGTTCGGCGATTGAGCCGATTATTTACCCGGAATTTAAAACGACTACAGAATGAGTGAATTGCAGCCGGTATTGCAATGCAGCGGTATCACCAAATCCTTTAAATCGGAAGAAAACGAGCGGGAACGCCTGGAGATTTTAAAAGGCGTAGACCTGACGGTTGGCAAGAAAGAGATCGCAACCATTGTGGGATCCAGCGGCTCGGGTAAAAGTACATTGCTTCACATTTTAGGCGGTCTCGACTCCCCCGATTCAGGTGAGGTTTGGTGGAACGGACGTGAAATCCACTCTCTCACAGCGGACGAACTTGCTGATGACCGGAATGCGAATGTTGGGTTTGTGTTTCAGTTTCATCATCTGCTGCCCGAATTTACAGCACTCGAGAATGTAATGATGCCGGCCTTCATCGCCGGAACATCCGAAAAAAAAGCGACCGTTCGGGCCTCGGAGCTGCTGGACCGTTTCGGGCTTGGGAGCCGGCTGCATCATCGTCCCTCGCAACTTTCCGGCGGGGAGCAGCAACGCGTATCTGTGGCGCGGGCATTGATGAACCACCCTCCCATGATACTGGCCGATGAGCCGACGGGCAATCTGGACGAATCCAATACACACTCTATTCTTTCCCTGTTATTTGAACTTCGGGATACGGAGAATCTCTCCCTGCTGATCATTACGCACGACATCGCCATCGCCCGCCAGACCGATGCGGTGTACTCCTTGCAAAGCGGTAGTTTGCACGCTGTAGAAAACGCGTAAATGGCAACATTTTCCGCTTGGTTAAAAGCGGAATGCACCTTATTTTTATAAGCTTACAAAGAAGATTTTTTAACCAATACCTATCATGAGCAAAGGGCTTAAAAAAGAAGATTTAGAACAAGATATACTTATTGAATACTCCTCACGGTTTGTTCATTATTACGAACAGAACAAAGCTACGGTACTCGGTTCGGCTGTGGGTATTGTTGCCGTCATCGGACTGTTGATCGGCTATTTTATGTACATGAACCAGCAGGAAAATCAAGCTCAGATTTTGCTCGGTACGGCCGAAGAGGCACTGATGATGGGGAACTACAATAACGCCCTTTACGGTGATGAGACGGAATTTACCATCGGTTTTGTGCAGATTGCCAACAATTTTGGGAGTACGTCTGCCGGCAACCTGGCCCGCTACTACGCAGCCGTCTCGGAATTTGAACTCGGTAATGCAGAAGATGCTCTTACGCATATCGAACAGTTTAATGTACCGCGAGGCATTGTAGGTGTACCGGCCAAATCGCTCCATGCGATTATTCTTTCAGAATTGGGCCGATATGGCGAAGCCGCACGAAAATTTGAAGAGGCTGCGCGATGGAATATCAACCCCTCCACTACACCGTATAACCTATACGAGGCAGCCATTGCACACCGGGAAGCCGGCAATGATGCCGAAGCGCTTCGCCTCACAGAAGAAATTCTTGCGGAGTTCGGAAACTCTCAGCAGGCTGTTCGGGCCGAGCGGCTAAAGGGACGGCTGACGCACGGCGGATAAACCGCTGCACTACAAATACGTTTTAAAAAGCGATGGTTGCGCAAGGCAGTCATCGCTTTTTTTATGGGCTTTTGAAAATCCGATCACATATTTCGCCGGTACTGCCCGCCCACTTCGTACAGGGCTTTCGATATCTCTCCAAGGGAAGCCACTTTTACCGTCTCCATCAGTTCAGCAAAGAGGTTGCCGTTGGCCCGGGCTGTATCCTGCAGTTTTTGCAGGGCTATCTCAGCTTCCTCCCGGTTGCATTTCTGAAACGCTTCCAGGTTGTTGATCTGCTGCTCTTTCTCCTCTTTGGTGGAACGGATCAAATCCACCTCTTTCTCCTCTTCACCACTGCCTTCATTTTTAAAGGTATTTACACCGATAATGGGCAGTTCACCGCTGTGTTTTAGCGATTCGTAGTGCAGACTCTCTTCCTGAATCTTTCCGCGCTGATACATGCTTTCCATGGCTCCAAGAACGCCGCCACGCTCGGTAATCCGGTCAAATTCCTTCATAATGGCTTGTTCAACCAGGTCGGTCAGCTCCTCAATGATGTATGAACCCTGCAACGGATTCTCATTTTTGGTCATCCCCATCTCTTTGTTGATAATGAGCTGTATGGCCAGAGCACGGCGCACCGATTCTTCAGTGGGTGTTGTAATGGCCTCATCAAACGCATTTGTATGCAGCGAGTTGCAGTTGTCGTAAATGGCCATCAGTGCCTGCAGGGTGGTTCGGATGTCATTAAACTGAATCTCCTGTGCATGCAGCGAGCGGCCGCTGGTTTGGATATGGTACTTCAGTTTTTGTGAACGCTCGTTGGCGCTGTACTTGTGCTTCATGGCAATGGCCCAAATACGGCGGGCTACCCGGCCAATGACCGCATACTCGGGATCGAGGCCGTTGCTGAAGAAGAACGACAGGTTATGCGCAAAATCATCAATCGACAGGCCGCGTGAGAGATAATACTCTACATAGGTAAATCCATTGGCCAGTGTAAAGGCTGCCTGCGTAATCGGGTTGGCACCGGCTTCGGCAATGTGATAGCCGGATATGGAAACGGAATAGTAGTTTCGAACCCCTTTTTCGGTAAAGTGCTCCTGCACATCGCCCATCATTTTCAGGGCAAACTCGGTTGAGAAGATGCAGGTATTCTGAGCCTGATCTTCTTTCAGGATATCCGCCTGTACGGTACCGCGTACCACCTGCATCGCCTTGTCGCGAATGGTATGGTAGGTCTCACGGTCAACCAGCATATCCCCGCTCACGCCCAGTGTTCCAAGTCCAAACCCATTGCTGGATTTTGGCAGCTCGAGGCCGTAGGAAGGTTGCGGCATTCCCTTTTCTTTAAAATGGTTTTTAATGGTTTGCAGCGCCTCTTCCCATTTTCCATTTGCTTTGAGATACCGCTCAACTTCCTGATCTACCGCGGTATTCATAAACATGGCCAAAATCATCGGAGCGGGGCCGTTAATGGTCATGGAAACCGACGTTGTAGGTGCCGTAAGCTCAAATCCGGAGTAGAGCTTTTTCATGTCATCAAGGGTGCAGATGCTTACGCCGGAGTTGCCGATTTTACCGTAAATATCGGGGCGATAGGCCGGATCTTCGCCATAGAGTGTGACGGAGTCGAACGCAGTGGAGAGCCGGGCAGCCGACATCCCTTCACTTACGTAGTGAAATCGTTTGTTGGTGCGCTCGGGCGTTCCTTCACCCGCAAACATGCGGGTTGGATCTTCCCCTTCCCGTTTAAACGGAAAAACACCGGCTGTATAAGGAAAGTACCCCGGCAGATTCTCTTTGAGGGCAAATTGTAGCCGATCGCCCAAATGTTTGGTTTTGGGCATGGCAATACGCGGTATTTTTGTACCGCTCAATGACTTCCGGTACAGCTCGTTTTTAATCTCTTTGTCGCGAATGGAAATGGTGAAGGTATCGCCTCGATATTGTTCGTACAGATCATCCCACCCTTCCAGGATGTTTCGGGGCAGCGGATCGAGCCGTTCCAGCCAGTGCCCTTCCATTTTTTGAAGGCTCTCTGCGATCTTCGGCTTATCCTCGGGGCTCCAGTTTTCGATCTGTCGCAGCGTGCCGCGTACCTCGTCGAGCTTCGCGGCGATCTCAGTCTGTTGATCGGCCCACGAATGATAGTCTTCAATGGTTTCCGCGATTTCGGAGAGATACCGCTGCCGGCGACCGGGAATCACCGCTTGTGTATGTAAATCTTCGGCCGGTACCGTATTGGTGTAGATGGTTTTCTTCCATCCAACACCGTACTCGTCGTTTATTTTATCGACCAGGGCGCTGAACAGGCGATGAATCCCTTCATCATTAAATTGAGCGGCAATGGTTGGGTAGACCGGCATCTCACTGGGCTGTATGTGCCATTCTCCGCGGTTTCGCTGCATCTGTTTGCGAATATCCCGCAGAGCATCCAGCGATCCTTTTTTCTCAAATTTGTTCAACACCACAAAGTCGGCCAAATCCAGCATATTGATTTTTTCGAGCTGGGTGGCTGCGCCATAGTCGTGGGTCATTACATACACCGGAATGTCGGTAATGTCCACAATTTCGGTACCGCTCTGGCCAATGCCGCTCGTTTCAACGATGATTAAATCAAACCCGAACTGTTTATAGAGCTCCAGTGTACCGTGAATTGCACTGCTCACCGAACGGTTCGACGCCCGCGTGGCCATACTGCGCATAAATACCCGCTCGGTGTCGATACTGTTCATTCGGATGCGATCGCCGAGCAGCGCGCCGCCGGTTTTAATTTTTGACGGATCGATGGAAATGATTCCGATCGTGAGATCACTAAATTCTGTTAAGAAACGGCGGATTAATTCATCGGTAAGGGAGCTTTTGCCTGCGCCGCCGGTACCGGTAATTCCGACCAACGGAATGGCACGGTCGGCTTTTTTAGTCTTTTTGCCATTGATATACAGTGCATCGTCCTTCATCTGCACCACATCGGTGTGTCCGTTCTCAAGTGCCGTGATGGCCCGGCTCAGTGCCGTTCGCTCGCCGCCTTTCAAAGCTTCCGGTTCGGGAGTTGCGATGTCGTTCGGCTCATAATCGCAACGCTCCATCATATAATTGATCATCCCCTGCAGCCCCATCTCACTGCCATCGGCTACGGAAAAAATTCGTTCTACCCCGTATTCTTGCAGCTCGTCAATTTCTTGCTGCACGATTACACCGCCGCCGCCGCCAAATATTTTGATGTGCTCGCAGCCATTCTCTCGAAGCAGATCAATCATATATTTGAAATACTCCACGTGTCCGCCCTGATAGGAACTGATGGCGATACCCTGTGCGTCTTCCTGTATGGCACAGTTCACAATTTCGTGCACGGAGCGGTTGTGCCCAAGGTGAATGACTTCAGCTCCGGTGGCCTGCAAAATACGGCGCATAATGTTGATGCTTGCATCGTGGCCGTCGAACAGGCTTGCTGCGGTTACAAACCGAACATTATGAACAGGCTGATACTTTTTTTGAGCCGGTTTTAGGCTTGAAGAGGAGCTCGAGGATATCTGTTTCTTTTCCTTAACCGATGACATAATAGTTCTAAAGCTGAGTTCGAAAAATCATTTATGGAAGCGTTTCCAAAGATAGTGATTCTGTACAAGAATCAACATCTACTGATACAAACGTTACAGAAGTGGTTTACAATTCCTGCTCTTTCGGAGACGATGCACTTTTGGCCGGCTCTAAATAACTGAGTGTGCGTTGCGGGAATGGAATCACGATACCCTCTTTGTCAAATCGCTTTTTCACGCTTTCAGTCACATCACAAAACAGTACAAAGCCGTCAGGCGGTGTTGGAGCCCAGGCCCAACCGCGCAAATTTACCGACGATTCACCCAACTCCACGACCTTGACAGTAACCCGTGGTATACCGTTTTCAATATCTTCCGGTGTTCGTACATCCATGTTATTTGGATGCTGTTCAATCTCTTCGGCTATAATTTTCTTGGCAAGGTCGATATCGGAACCATAACTGATACCCACATTGATGAACCGGCAAATTTTATCTTCTGCGTAGTTCGAGTTAATGAGCGTTTCATTGCCAATTTTCGAGTTCGGGATAATAATTCTCTGATTTTCGAAATTACGGATCACCGTATGCCAGAGGTTGATATCCTCCACTACCCCCGACAACGTACCTTGAATGGTAATCCGGTCATTGATTCGATAGGGTTTAAAAAGAACAATAAGCAGCCCGCTGACAACATTTGCCAAAGCTTGTTGTGATGCAAAACCAATTACAATAGCTAAAATACCGGCACCGGCCAGCATCGACGTTGCCACGTGTTGAAAAATGGGAATATTCCACAGTGCAAATCCAAAACCAACCAGGTAGATGACGGCTACCAGTGTGTAGTAAAGAAACCGAAAATTTGTAGCGTCGTCGGTCTTCAGATTTTTATTGTTTTTCAGAAACTTATCAAACAACCGTTTCGCAACACGCTGTATAATGATCGTAACCAACAGAATAATCACGACCTGAAGAATGAGGCTCAAGTTGGTTAATATTGGATCCAGAGTATCAGGCATAGTTTATACGATTAACGAATTAGGGCCGATTGTTTTGGGTGCCGTTTCGCTGCAGGGAGTTTTCGCCCGAATCGGCCGGGGGATCGGCGCCCGTCCCCGGCATTCGTGCCTGCCCAAAGGTAACGGTTACTTCGGAAGTAAACCCTTCGCGAACCGGAATTTGCCGTTGTAAAAAGTACGGTTCGGGAGCTTCAAAAGGATCTACGGAACCGGGACTCCACTGCCCGCTTCCATCCAGGTCTCGGAAAATACGAACATTGTACTGAAGCGGTGGCAAGCGGTCTATCTCAATCGATCCGGTAAATGTTGTATCCACAGACACCATGCCATCGGAATCGGACATAAGGAGCCGGTTCACCTCTTCCCCCTCCTCTTCCGGAACCGTAAATTCAATACCACCCAGCTGGCTGCGCTGCCAGATGTCGGGCGTAAGAGTGAGATGATCTTGAAAATCGGGATCCCAAATATCAAAACGATAACGGGCCCCCGGCTGCCAGAGTCCGTCCGGGCGGATAATCAATTCATGCCGCCGTTGCGTCAGAAACGGCCACTCGGTAATCATTCGGTCTCCTTCCAACACACCAAGCGAGTCGACTACGGCCGCATCATTGATAAAACGAGAGTAGGTAACCGTAATGGGTTCATCGGGAAAAACGCCGCGCTCTGCCGAATGTGTGATGATTCGCAAAATGGTGGTGTCGGGTTGGGCTGACCCCGGAAAGAATCCGGCTACATCCCGAAGGTTGTTCCCGGCTTTATCGGTAAGAAACAGGGGGTCCAGCATAAATTCCTGATCGGGCGGCAACGGGTCATCGGTTTGGGCAAAGAGCACATTTCGATCCATATCATCCCCATACAGCGGATAGGCTCGTGTAAATTCGTTGTTGATGCTGTCGCGAACGGAAAAATAGGCATCCTCTCCCCACTCTACCGGTTCCGATAAACGTAATCGCAGCCGGCGTTCCGACAATTGGCCTACTCCTTCAATTCGGGGGGCGATGGTGTCGGGCCGCTGGATAAATACGGTGCCAATATCTACCGCTTCGCCCTGTGCAACTTCATAAAATTCTTCAGTGAACGGCTGGGCTCGTTCCCGCTCTCTGTTCCAGCGCCGATCGCGGTTAATGTCATCCACCCAAATGGCTTTGTATCGCCCTTCTGCAATGAACGAAAATTGAACCCGTCCGGCTGTGTCGCTCTGAGCCACATAGTTGGCGGGTTCATCCAGGTTGAACGGTTCGCGATATAGAAATACCCGCTCACCGGCATCTACACGCCCCTCTGTAGCGTGGCGGACACGGGCCGTTATCTCTCCATCATCCAGGACCGGTCCGGTAGAAATGGCCAGGTTAAAGGGCGAACTCATTGTGTTGCGGCGTGTATCCGACACATCGGTGCCTACCTGAACAATCACCGTTGTGTTTTCGGGAAGCGGATCCTGAAAACGAACAATCACCGTTTGCCCGCTAAAACTCACTTCGTGGCGAATGCCCAAATTGGGCTCGATGGTGATGTTATTTCGTGCACTGTTGCGGTCAACATGTTTGGAAAAATGAAACCGAACTTCATCGTCATCGAAATTAACCGTGCCATTTTCGGGGGTTGTTCTCTCAACGATGGGCGGTGTACGGTCTGGCGGCCCGCCGGTTGGGGCGATGGGTGTGGCGCAGGCGGCCGCCAAAACAACCAGCAGTAGCACAAATATGCGATTCAACAAATTGAACAAAATGAGGTAAACTATATGTAGCTTTATAACAAAAACAGCCTGAGACGTAT
Organism: Balneolaceae bacterium; assembly: GCA_047921075.1. Taxonomy (GTDB): domain Bacteria; phylum Bacteroidota; class Rhodothermia; order Balneolales; family Balneolaceae; genus JBLRWS01. The sequence goes on from JBLRWS010000001.1 coordinate 75,507, forward strand.
ACAAGCATCAAACCTTATCTGACGGTTTTGTGATAAGAATATAACGGAAATTAGAGACATCCTTCATAGTTCAATCGCTGAACTTTCGTATCTATCTACCGAATCATCATCTGCTGACATTATTTCAATTATGGCCATTCGGGCACTCATACCTTTCATTTTTCTCCTGATTACAGGCTGCGGGGCGTACACGCTGGATCGTGCACAGGACGATTTACGAGCGGATTTCGCAACCGGCGATTTGGACCGTGCCGCATCGCACCTTGAGCGGATGGAAAAACGGGAGGTGTACAAATCGAAAGATGCGGTACTTCTGCACCTGGAACGCGGCATGGTGCATCACTTTAATAGGGAGTTTGAAGCGAGTAACGAGCAATTTTCGCTGGCCGAGACCGCAATTGAAGAGAATTTTACGCGCAGTATTTCGAGAGGTGTGAGTTCGATGATTGTGAGTGACAACCGCCTGGCCTATCGCGGTGAAGATTATGAGGATGTCTATATCAATGTGTTTAAAGCGTTGAATTACATTCATATGGAGCAGTACGAGTCGGCCCTGGTGGAAGCACGGCGTATCTCACATAAGCTGGAAAACGTAGAGCTGCGAAATCGTGGCCTTGCCGAGGTGTTTGCCAAAGCCGATTCTTCGGGGCATGGCGAATGGGAAGCCGGCCGGCGTGTGGTAGAGAATTCGGCGCTGGGCCACTATCTGTCAGCCGTACTGTATGCCAAAACGGGACGCCCCGATAATGCTCGAATTGAGTACGAACGTCTTCGTAAAGCGTTTCTCGATCAACAGGAGGCGTTTTCGTTTTCTCCCCCGCCCGAGGAGTCGATGCGATCCATCATCACCCCCAACGAATACAATGTACTGGTAACCGGTTTTTCCGGACAGTCACCCTATAAGCTTCAGCACGATGTACGCCTTTTTGTAGGCCGATACAGTACGTACCTTAAATTCTCATTGCCATCGCTGCATCTGCACGCCTCCCCTGTTGCGCGAATGGAGGTTGTTGTAGGAGACAGCGTTGCGGTGCCCACCTATGTTATTGAAGAGATGGACCGGGTGGCGAAAGATGTGTACAAAGTCTCCGAACCCATTGTCTATGCGCGGGCATTTACACGCTCTGCGTTAAAGGCGGTAGGCACACGGGCGGCTACAAAGGCCGCTCATAAAGAGAGCGAGGCGCTCGGAGTCCTAACCTGGCTGGCTGGGGTAGTTGGGCAGGAAATTACTGAAAAAGCCGATCTGCGTGGATGGCAAACCATGCCCGGCAAAGTGCACGTGCAGGTTTTAAAATTACCGCCGGGGCTGCACGATGTGCAAATTAACTACTTGAACAGCCAGAACCGTGTGCTGTACAGCGAGCGCCAAACCATTGAAGTATTTCCCGGAAACGATCTGGCGCTGATTGAATCTCTCTACTGGAATTGAAACAAACTGAACCATTCAACCTATATCTCGTTAACCAACCAACAAAGCCATGAAACAGATACTTATCACCACACTCATTTTCACCTTCGCCTTTATCGGGTGCAGGCCGTCGCAAAATATTACCCGTATCGACCCCGGTACGCAAACCGACCTATCCGGCCGCTGGAACGATACCGACGCCCGCCTAGTGGCACAGGAGATGATTCCTGACGCACTGTCCAAGCCGTGGCTCGGGCAGTTTCAAACCCTGCACGAGAAGCCTCCTGTCATCATTGTCGGCAATGTGCGCAATGAAAGCATGGAACATATCGACACGGAAGTGTTCACCAAAGAGGTGGAGCGTGCATTTGTAAACAGCGGAACCATCTCCATTGTGGCCAGCCGTGATGAACGGGAACAGGTCCGCGATGAACGCATTGACCAACAACGCTGGGCGTCGGAGGAATCCACCCGCGAGCTGGCCCGTGAACTCGGTGCCGACTATATGATGATTGGCAATATCAATCAAATTGTGGACGAAGCGGTAGATCAACGCACACTGGCTGTGTTCTACACGGTGAATCTGGAATTGATCAATATCGAAACCAATCAAAAAGTGTGGATCGGTAACAAGAAGATCAAAAAGTTCATCGAACGGCGAAACTTCCGTGGATAACCATCTACGGTTTTCCTGTAAGAATCGATTGTTTTTGGGTTAAAATGTGTTTTCATTGTCAAACACAGATCACCCAAAAATAGTCTATGTATATTGATAAGGCTGCGCTGTTTACTGATTATTATGAGCTGACCATGGCGCAAGGCTACTTTCTGCAGGGAAAGCATAACGATTCTGCGGTCTTCGATTATTTCTTCAGGAAAAATCCCTTTAACGGTGGCTTTGTTGTTTTTGCGGGACTTGAAGAGCTGATCGAGACGGTCATCAATCTTCGTTTTGATGATGAGGCGTTACAGTGGCTTGCCGCTGAAGGGTTTCATAAGGACTTTATCGCGTGGCTGAGTGATTTTCAGTTTCGTGGCTCCATCCGTTCGGCTCGGGAGGGTGACGTTGTATTTCCCAACCAGCCGGTATTGATTGCTGAAGGGCCCCTTTTGGATGTGCAGATCATTGAGACACTTCTGCTGAATATCCTCAATTACCAATCACTGGTTGCAACCAAGGCAGCCAGGATGCGCTACGCGGCCGGCCCCGAAGCCACCCTCCTCGATTTCGGACTGCGGCGAGCTCAAGGTTTAGGTGGAATTCACGCTACACGGTCGGCCATCATTGGCGGGTTCAACGGCACATCCAATGTCTATGCAGCGCATCGCTTTGGCGTGTCCGCCGGTGGAACGATGGCCCATTCGTGGATTCAATCGTTCGATTCCGAGATCGATGCTTTTCGTGCCTATGCGCAGCACTTTCCCGATCAAACCATCCTACTGGTTGATACGTACGACACGCTTAAAAGCGGCATCCCCAATGCGATAACGGTTGCCGATGAACTGCAGGAAAAAGGCCATCAACTGAAAGCAGTTCGTCTGGATAGCGGCGATCTGGCCTACCTCTCCAAAAAATCGCGCGATATGCTTGATACAGCGGATCATTTTGATGTAAAGATTGCGGTTTCAAATCAACTGGATGAGAAAGTGATTGCCAGTTTGATCGCCCAGGGTGCACCGATTGATATCTTTGGTGTGGGCACGCAACTGGTAACCGGCGGTGACAGTCCGGCGCTTGACGGGGTGTACAAACTTGCTGAGTGCAATGGAACACCGCGCATCAAAATTTCAGACAACGTAGAGAAGATCACGCTTCCCGGCCGAAAAACTGTTCGGCGGTACACCAATCCGGACGGCACACTGCACGGAGATGCCATTGGCCTTTTGGAGGATGATCCCTTCGACCAAATTCACGACCCCGCATTTCCCGCACGGAAAACGGATGTAACGACTCTTGACGGGCGCGAGCTGCTAACCACCGTCATTCAGGATGGTAAACGACAGGCTGAGCCGCAATCGATCGGCGATAGCGCCAATTTTGTGCAACAAGCCATGCGCAATCTCACAGACGAATATAAACGGTTTGAAAACCCTCATATTTACAAGGTTGGCGTAACCAGAAAACTTTTGAGATTACGCAATCAATTAATTGAAGGGCAATAAGTTAAACCATAATAAAATATCTAACATCACTCCACTTATGAAAGCTTTACTGATCGTAGACGTTCAAAATGATTTTTGTGAAGGCGGCGCATTGGAAGTGCCGGAGGCGTCAGCCATTCTGCCGGTCATCAACCGACTGATAGATCGATTTGACCACATCATTCAGACACAGGATTGGCATCCGGCCGGCCACTCCTCGTTTGCATCCTCACACGAAGGGAAGGAGCCGTTTGGAACGGTCGAAATGCCATATGGCAAACAGGTTCTTTGGCCCGATCACTGCGTGCAGGGAACCGTGGGAGCCGAATTCCACCCCGATCTTGAGGCGACGAGATCACAGGCGATCATCCGAAAGGGATACCGAAAGGAGATTGACTCCTATTCCGCCTTCTTCGAGAACGATCAAACCACACAAACAGGTCTCACCGGATACCTGAAAGAACGGGGAATCACCGACCTCTATACGGTGGGATTGGCAACCGACTTTTGTGTAAAATGGTCGGTTCTGGATGGATTAAAGCAGGGATTTGTAATGCATCTGGTACAGGACGCCGTAAAAGGAATAGACATCGAGGGATCGGTGGAGGAAGCG
>JBLRWS010000001.1:79772-105327 GCA_047921075.1 Balneolaceae bacterium
CGGCGGCCGAGGCGATGGACTCTGCCCTCTCGTGGATTCGTGAAGTGGAACAAGCATCGGGTTCCCGCCTGGCTGAAAAAAATGGGGTGGTTCGCCCTGCCCTCACGGCAGAGATTGGCAAAGACTTTAAAAAAGCACCAGAAAAATACGATTGGCCCAATCCAAACTGGGTAGAGTGGCTCGATCGCGACGCATTTTCTGAGCGGTTTCCCTTCATTACCAAACAAGAAGGCGGACTGATGATCCATGAGGCGTACACTGTTCGAACGCCACTTCTGGTTTCGGAAACCGTAAAACAGTTGTCGGAAAAAGAATCGTTTTATACTGTATTTGAAGAAGACTACGAGATTGAAACAACAAGCGGCGCGCACCATATCCGGCTGGGTGACGGACGGGAGTTTACGGCCGATCATCTGATATATGCCACCGGCAGCGCACTCGCCGATTCGGAGCTGTGGTCGTGGCTTCCGCTAAGCCAAACCAAAGGCCAAACCATCACCCTCCATTTGGACGGGCCGGTTGGATTTGCGCCCTCTCTGTCTGCCGTTGGATACATCGCCAACCACCCTGCCGAACCGAATCAACTTACGGTTGGCAGTACATATGAGCATCACTTTGATCATCCGCATCCCGACTCAAAGGGCCATGAAACGCTGCTTAAAAAAACGAACGAGGTGTTGCCGCACATCATACCCCGCATTGAATCGATTACCTCCTGGGCGGGTGTTCGGTTGTTTACGCCCGATTACCTCCCTGTAGCCGGGCGTCATCCGGATATAGAAAATATTTATGTTATCGGTGGATTTGGTTCGAAGGGAATGATTTACTCGTCATTATTAGCCGGCTATGTTTCCGATCTAATCCTTCATCAACAGCCGGTTCCGGATCACTTTTGCGCGCAGCGCTTTGCCGCCACGTATTCAAAATCGTAACCGTTAAATGTTATCCCGATGCGTCTTCGACCCAGGCTTGTTTCAGCAATGATTCTTTGTGTTGGGCTGATACTGCTTACGGCAGGATGGCAGGAGTACCGTCTGCTCAGCTCTTCGTACAATCCACTTTTTACCATTTCTCCCGATCGGGAATCGATGTGGCTAATGATTTTGGGCGCCGCCGGAACAATCGGCGGTTTTGTGGGGCTGCTTCGGGGAGGTCGCCTCGATGATGGTGTTCCGAGAATTTAACCGGCGCTTTTTGCCTCTACGGCCTCACCCATCGACCGCAGCAAATCCCATCGGTACATGCCGGCGTTGTGGCCATCATCCCAGGAAATTTTTAGGGCATGATTTCCAACCGCCTCCGCATGAACCACCCGATAGTCAGCCGGAGGATCGCTAAGAAACAGCCCGATTTCGTATTGTCCCATTTTATCGTGTCCGCCGCGGCACTCTACACAGGGACAGTTTTTGCGCAGGCCAAACAGACCCAATTTATGCTCCACCCCATCTTGCCAGCGTATAACGAGTACCTGATCACTATTTTGGACGTCGATCGATTTCGGAGTTGTTTTGGCAGACATTAGCTTTTACCTTTTTTCAGCGTTAAAGACTCATCGCTTTAAAATATACGAACCTCTCATGTGGACTACCTATTTGATCTCGCTTCTCTTTTTTGCGGCCGGCGTGGTGCTGGGCGGCCGGTTCAGGATCCACAAACTATCTCTGTCGGTCAGCCAGTTTGCCGCATGGATTCTTGGTTTGATGGTTGTTTTTACCGTGATGATGCTCTTTACCCGGCTGGGCTGGCTGCCCGATTGGCTCTCGGCAATTGCGATCGCACAGCTATATGCACTGGCCGGAGGATTTTTTCTGGGTGTGGCCGGCCATATGATCCGTTTCAAAGTTGATCGGGGCAATGTGTTGTATCAACATCGCGGATTTCTGATTGATCATCTCCCCCACTTTTTAGCGATCGGCCTGATTCTGTTTGGCCTCTACCGTACCTCACTGCTCTCCGATTTACCGGTTACCCCTATCCGGCTCACCTCGGGCCTTTCGCTGATGATGCTGGGCGTGGCCGGGTTCACGTTAAAACCGGTGCCTGAATTCCGATCGGGAGCCATCCTCTTTCTGGACGAAGAAATTCCCTGGAAACGGGTCATCTCATGGGCGTGGACCGAAGAAGAGGTGTTGCAGATCGAGTACATACGCCCCGCCGAAAGCGGGCTTCCTGAAATCCTGCACCTGCAAACAACCATCCCGGAGCAGGATCGAAAACAGGTAGAACTGATCCTTCAATCCAAAATGGACGAATTTTCAGCGGAGCGGAACGAGGAGCTCTTTCCTGATGAATCGTCCGACAAGGCATAGCGAAAGCTATCGTCAGGTAGATGCCCGGTGCTCTACCATGATGCAACGATTGCGTACGTAGGGCAATTGATGATTGCCGGCCATCTCTTCAGCCTCCGGGTGGCTCACATCCAATTGGGTCCATACAACCGGTTTTTGTCCTGTTTGATGACTCCATTCGGTGATCTCAGCAAGCATGTCGGGTGTGTGTCGCTTGTTTCTAAAAATCGCCACGATATCTACGGCATAATCCCGGGGCAAATCCTGTATGGACGGATAGGCTTTCTCTCCGAGTACATCCGTTTCGTTTGGGTTTACGGGAATAATTCGATATCCCGATTCTTGCAGGTATTCTGCAATCTGGTTGCTGGTGCGGTAACGATTCGACGAACAACCGATAATAGCGATGGTTGTCGCCTGCTCAAATAGTGCTTTAAAATCAGTAAAAAGGGGGTTCTTGCCTGTATTCAATTCTATATTCTCCTAAATTATCGGTATCTTTTAGAGTACTATAAACATCAATAAAAAACAGAATATTTTGTCGACAGTAAAAGAAGGAGACACTGTAAAAGTTCACTACACCGGAACCTTGAAAGACGGGTCCGTTTTTGATACCTCCAATGGGCGGGAGCCTTTGGAATTCACCATAGGCCAAGGACAGTTAATTCCCGGGTTTGAAAAGGCGGTTGAAGGCCTTGCACCCGGCGAGAAAACATCCGTAGACATTCCAAGCAGCGACGCCTATGGCGATGTTCGGGAAGACCTGGTCATCAATGTACCGAAAGATCAACTTCCCGATGATGTGGAAGCTGAAGTTGGAATGCAGTTACAGGTAAATCAACCCAACGGGCAGCCGGTTCCGGTTACCATTACCGAAGTTGGTGATGCTGAATTGACACTGGATGCAAACCATCCACTTGCTGGCAAAGACCTCTCTTTTGAGATTGAACTTGTCGAAATTTCCGGATAATCTCTTCCGAATTCAGACTCGATCTATATCCCGGTGTTCGCAAGAACGCCGGGATTTTTTTTTAAACCGATGGCCTTTTATAACCTATGAATTTCGATAAAAAAAGTACTGTTCGTATCACCTGTCCGATCGGACTATCCCGCCTGCTAAAAAAAGAGACCGAAGAGCTTGGGTTTACGCCGCTTGTTACCGAAGAAACCGGCATTGAACTACAGGCCTCACTCAACGAGTGCATGGTACTGAACTTTCGCCTTAGAACGGCTCATCGCGTACACTACCTGCTGGGCCAAAAGAAAATCAACAACGAACAGGCACTCTATGAATGGGCCAACTCGTTTCCCTGGGAAGAGATTATCCCCCAGGAGGGTTTCTTCTCTGTCACCTCGCGCATTTCGCACCCATCCATCACGAACGATCAGTTTGCCAACGTTCGGGTAAAAGATGCGGTGGTTGACCGGATGCGGGCCAAAACCGGCAGCCGTCCCGATAGCGGACCCGATTTGACCGGCACCGTGCTCTTTGTCTATTGGGATCAAGATGTCGCCCGGCTTTTTCTGGATACGTCGGGGGAGTCACTTTCCCGGCGAAACTACCGCACCCGGGATGTAGCCGCCCCTATGCAGGAGACGCTGGCGGCGGCCATTATTAAAACGACCAAATGGGAACCCGGCTGGCACATGATAAATCCAATGGCCGGTGGCGGTACCCTGGCCATCGAGGCGGCGATGATTGCCACAAACCGGGCACCGGCTATGCTGCGCCACCAGTTTGGGTTTATGCATCTGATAGGATACGATGAGTCGGTCTATCAATCGATACGAGAGAGCGCCAAGAAAGCGGCTCAAGCCTCTATCAACAGCAAGATTATTGTAACCGATAACAGCCCGACAGCCCTGTTGGCCGCCAAAAAAAATGCGGAAACGGCCGGTGTTCATCATTTGATGGAATTTGAAACGTGTGATGTAGCCGATACGCCTGTTCCCGAAGGTGACGGCATCATTGTCGTCAATCCCCCCTATGGAATCCGCCTCGACAGCCGGGACGATTTGCGACCGCTCTACAAAAAGATTGGCGATTTTTTCAAGTCGGAAGGAGCCGGAAAATGGGGGTATGTTTTTACCGGGAATCAGGCATTGGGCAAGAAAGTGGGTCTTCGCACCTCCTCCAAAACCACGTTTTTTAACACGACGATTGAGTGCCGCTTGCTCGAGTACGAATTGTATTCAGGCCGTAAGTAATCCCCCCTTCTTGGTAGATTGACGGGCGAAGGCTCACGCCCACAGTCGGTTACACTCTTTTGTCGAAAAGCCGACAAGCTTCTGTGTTCCCTTATTGTAAGGAAAAGCCCTACAGCGGGTAATGTCCTTTCCCTATACCGTGGTTCCTCAAAATTTGCGTTTTTGATTATAGAAACGATCTACATCAGAAACGATCAACCGGAGGACCCATGGAAGCAACCGTTTATACCATCCCGCAGGAGCAGCGCTCCCCGCTCAGCGATAACGAACTGGCTCGATTCAGAGCGCTTATCACCGAGAAAATTGAGAAAGCCAACCAGGAAGTAGAGACGTTGAAAGCGTATATCGAGGATATGCGAGAGAACGACGATGCCGACAGCTCCTCCAATGCTCACCATATGGCCGATGTGGCTACCGACCATGAATCGATGGAGATGTATTATGCGTTAATTGCCCGTACGCGAAACTATATCCGTCAGCTCCAACGCGCCCAAATACGCATCGATAATAAAACCTACGGAATTTGCCGCGCCACCGGCTTGCCCATTCCGAAAGGACGACTGCTGGCTGTACCACATACCCGATACAGCCTGGAAGCAAAATTGAAAGGACTCGACAAATAGGAGACTGCAATGACACGTTCTATACACTACCGCGTTTCGAATCTTTCAGAGCGGGTGCAAAAACTGAGCCGTGAGGGTTACAAAGGCTTTCAGATTACCCGCCGCGAAGGCGCCCCCGGTACAGGCGAGCAGTTTGTAGTGGAGGCTGCCAATGGTCGAGGATTTACCATCCGGTCAATCGGTACTACGCTGGAAGAAGCGTACGAAAACCTGATTGACCGTATCGACATCCAAACCGACATTCCCTACATCATTTAACCAAAAACCTGCGAGAGGAACCCATCATGAAAGCGAAACCCACCATTCTGCTGCCTACCGATTTTTCGGAGGGCGCTGCATCCGTGTTTCCGATTGCACAAAAGCTGGCTACGCTTTTTGGGGCCACGGTTGATGTACTTCACGTGATTCCGACCGTGACCTACTGGAATGAGAGTTTGAAAACCATCGGCCTGCCGGTAGACCCGGAAGCGGACCTCTACCCCAAGGTGGCCATTCGTGCCGAGCAGGAATTAGACCGCCTGGCAGGCGAACACCTGGACGACAAGGTACGCGGTAAAACGCTGGTTCGTATAGACCGCAAACCATCCGCAGCCATTGCCGATCAGGCAAAAAAAGGAGCGTATGATTTGATTGTGATCGGAGCCAAAGGAAAAGACGGAACAGGGCTGTTTCGCGGCAGCACCACGCAGCAGGTAATTCGCAGCAGTATGGTTCCGGTTTTTGTGATAGACAACGGTTTTCAATTACCGTCCATTCAGCATATTGTTCTGCCTACGGATACATCTCTTCTTTCGCTGGCTCCCCTGCCGGTTGTGCTTGATCTGGCCGATACGTTCAACGCCTCCATCACCATGCTCTTTATTGCCGAAATACCGGGCACACTATTTGAGCAGGTGCCGCATAATGACGGGCGAATACGTACTGACCTGATTCGGGATACCATCCTGACCCAAACCGAACGGATGCTGAAAATGACACCTGCTATGGAGTGGAAACTAACTGCATCTTCCGATGGACAACGAAGCCGGTTCGAACGAACCGATGGAGACACAACCCGACAGATTGAACTCAAAGTGCGTGTAAAACAGGGCTTTTCGGTAGCCAATGAAATCGAGAACTTCAGTAAAGATCATGCCGATCTGGTTGCCATAGCCACGCACGGACGAAGTGGACTTTCGCACATGATTATCGGGTCTATTGCTGAGCGTGTTGCACTCCATGCTCAAGTTCCGGTTCTAACCTACCGGCCCGATAAGAATCTGTTTGCCGAGCACCACGCCATGCTGGATATTGCAGAGAGCAAAAGGCTGTAAAAATCGCTCTGTGGAAGTTTCGGATTCATCGAATACAATAAACGGAAACACTGAACCCTACCCTTTTTGGTGACCATCATGAAAATCCTTCATCATCTCCTTGTCCCGATCGATTTTTCGGAGCACTCCGACAGAGCTCTGCAGTTTGCTGTAGATATTGCAAAACAGACCGGAGCTGATATCACTCTGCTTCATGCCATTGAACCGCCATACAACACCGCCATTACCATTGAGGGGCTTACTCAATCGCTCGAAAAAAAAGCGAAGGAAGAACTCTCTGCTATCCGGGACCGGGTGATAAAGGAACTGCCCGAAGATCGCAGTGTTTTTGTTGATGTAACTCACGGGTTGCCGGTACCCGCAATCCGTGACGCTGCACTCGAGTGTAAAGCCGATATGATCGTAATGGGCAGCCGTGGCGAAACCGGGCTTAAAAAAATCCTGTTTGGCAGCATCGCCTCGTTTGTCTCCTCAAAATCGGAGATTCCGGTTCTGCTTATACCGGGCAAAACCTCCCTTTCCAAGTTGAATCATCTGCTTTTCACCACCGATTTTCGAAAAGCTGATATAGACAATTATCAACGTGTGCTGCAGCTTGCCAACGAGCTGGATGCCACCACCGAACTTTTTCATGTGGCCACCGACGATTCGTTCGAGACGACCCTGCGGGAGCGCGGTTTTGTGGGGTTGATTCGCGAACACACCGATGATACCGATGCCACCATCACCGTTCGGCACGGAGAGCACATACTGGCTGAAATTGCACGATACATTTCGCAGCGCAACGACACCATCATCGTAATGAACCGCTATAAAAAATCGATTCTGCAAACCCTGTTCGACAAGAATGTAACCGACGAAATGGCGGGATACGCCTCCTCCCCACTGTTGATTCTACCCAGCTAAAGCATATTTAAAGATCATCATCCATGAAATTCACAACAGCCGAAAAAGCGGTTGAGCATATTCAATCGCGACAGCATGTGTACATCCACACAGCCGCTGCAGCCCCACAACAGCTTGTACAGGCACTTACAAACCGCCATAAAGAGCTTAAAAGTGTGCAGCTGTTTCATCTGCATACCGAGGGCGACGCGCCCTACACAAAACCGGAGTATGCCGACAGTTTTAAGACGCACGTTTTTTTTACGGCAAAAAATGTGCGCGGTGCCATGCGGGAAGGCCGCGCCGACTACATCCCCGTTTTTCTGAGTGAGGTGCCGCGCTTGTTTAATCGCGGGGTTGTGAAGCTTCACACAGCGCTGATTCACGTGTCGCCACCCGATAAGCACGGCTTTTGCTCGCTCGGCCTGTCTATCGATGCCACCCGTTCGGCCATCCTGAACGCAGATTATGTCATCGCTCAGGTGAACCCCAACATGCCACGCACCCACGGCGACGGACTCATCCATGAAAGCGAAATTGACCTTGCCGTAGAAGTGAATGATTCTATACCGGAGCACCAACCTGCTGAGCTGTCGGAGGTGGAGCTTAAAATCGGGCGTTACTGTGCCGACCTTGTTGAGGATGGCGCCACACTGCAGATGGGTATCGGCAATATTCCTGATGCGGTACTTGCTGCACTCACCAACCATAAAAACCTGGGTGTGCATACCGAAATGTTTTCCGACGGGCTCATCCCACTCATCCGGTCGGGCGTGGTAAACAACAGCGAAAAACGGGTTCATCCCGGCAAAGTGGTCTCCTCTTTTGCGATGGGCACGCGCATGCTGTACGATTTTATGGACGACAATCCCCTGATTCAGATGCTCGATTGCGCCTACGTGAACGATACAGCGGTCATACGCCGTAATCCAAAAGTTACCGCCATCAACAGCGCCATTGAGGTTGATTTAACCGGACAGATTTGTGCCGACTCGATCGGTACCTATCAATATTCCGGTGTAGGCGGGCAGATGGATTTTATTCGGGGGGCGTCCCTTTCGGAAGGCGGCAAGCCGATTATCGCGCTTCCCTCCACCACCGGCAAAGGCGAATCGAAAATTGTACCGTTTCTTAAACAGGGAGCCGGCGTGGTAACCACCCGGGCACACGTTCACTATGTGGTAACGGAGTATGGCGCGGTAAATCTTTACGGACAGAGCATGAAACGCCGGGCGCGGTCGCTCATCGATATTGCCCATCCCGATCATAGAGAAGAGCTGGAACGGCGGTTAACCGACCGCTTTGGTGAGGAGTAATCAGCCCAAGATTACTCACCAAACTTTCATTGAAACGATTTTTTACAGCCTTCGGATTGTGCACGCGTCATACCCCGCCTATATTGCGGGCCATAAACATCCACTAACTATGTTGAATATGACGAAGCCCAATCATCTATTTTCTCTCTCGAAATTGCTGTCTGTTGCTCTTCTTGGCCTGATTTTTCTGATGGAAGCTGCCATCACACAGGCGCAAAACCGAATGCTGAATCCCGATCATACGATCACCACACAGGATCAGGTTACCATTAAAGGTCAGCGTATCTCTTACACAGCCACGGCCGGTACACAGCCCGTGTGGGATAACGACGGCAACATCATGGCCTCCCTTTTCTATGTGTACTACACGCGGAATGATGTGGATGATGTCTCAACGCGTCCGTTGGTATTCAGCTTTAACGGCGGCCCCGGCTCCGCCTCGGTGTGGATGCATATCGGGTACACCGGTCCCCGCTTTTTGAATATTGATGACGAGGGCTATCCGGTTCAGCCTTACGGGGTAACCGAAAATCCTCACTCCATTCTGGATGTGGCGGATATCGTCTATGTAGATCCCGTAAATACCGGCTTTTCACGCATTTTAAGTGAGGATGCCGATCGAAGCGACTTCTTTGGTGTGAATGCCGATATTCGTTACCTGGCCGCCTGGATTGACGCTTTTGTATCGCGCAACGAGCGCTGGAGTTCTCCAAAATATCTAAAAGGAGAAAGCTACGGCACCACTCGGGTAGCTGGCTTGGCGCGGCGCCTGCAAACTGCACACTGGATGTTTTTGAACGGAGTTATACTGGTATCGCCAACCGGGATGGGACTGGAACCACCGGCCATGACGCCACGCTCAGAAATCCTGAAGCTACCCTACTACGCCGCTGCAGCGTGGTATCACGAAGCGTTGCCTGCCGATCTGCAAGCGCTCGATTTGGATGAACTTCTCCCACGTGTGGAAGCCTATACGGTGGATACGTATCTGCCCGCAGTGGCACGCGGCGGCTTTCTGGATGAGGCCGAGCGCAATCATATCGCCGAACAGGTATCCCGATATTCCGGTATCGATACACAGCAGGTTCTGAATTACAACCTTACTATCCCTACCTCCTTCTTCTGGAAAGAGCTGCTACGCGACCGCGGACGAACCATCGGGCGGCTCGATTCGCGATACCGGGGAATCGACCGGATGGATGCCGGCGATCGGTACGATCACGACCCTGCCCTCACGGCGTGGAATCACTCCTTTACATCTGCCATCAACCACTACCTTCGCGATGTGCTCGGCTACGAGACCGATCTGCAATACAACATTTTTGGCCCTGTGCGGCCATGGGATAACAGCGGTGATACCACCGCTGAGGATCTTCGCGAAGCGATGGCTCAGAATCCATTTTTGCACACCATGATTCAGAGCGGTTATTACGATGGTGCCACCGACTACTTCTCGGCCAAGTATGTGATGTGGAACATGGATCGCAGCGGGAAACTGCGCGACCGGCTTCGGTTTGAAGGATATCGCAGCGGCCACATGATGTATCTTCGGCAAGAAGATTTGGCGAGTTCCAACGAACATATCCGGGAATTTATCCGCAATTCGTTGCCCGAACAGGGTGTGCCTGCGCGATATGATTGATCGTTTGTAACATTTTGAATACATCAATCTAAAACCCTGCAATAAACCTTGCAGGGTTTTATTTTTGGCTAAACCAATAAAACCCAATGGACAGCACTACAGAAGATACGTCAACAGCAAAAAAATCTACCCTCAAAAAAAACCTCATTGAATGGGGAGTCATCCTCGGGGTAATCGGCATCCTATACGCCACCGGCCTGCACACCAATGTGATCAGCACCATGCAGCGCGGCCTGCTGGCTACGGGGCTTATAAAACCCTCCATACCCGAACTGGCCGAGTATAACACCTTTCCCGTGGCAAGCAATGAGTTTTACTTTGCCGATGAACAGGGTGTGGTCCGGTCACTCGAACAATTTCAGGGAAAAACTATTTTTATGAACGTATGGGCCTCGTGGTGTGCGCCGTGTATTGCCGAAATGCCCTCTATTCAACGCCTTTACGATCAATTTAAGGATCGTGATGACCTCGTTTTTTTGATGGTATCCATGGATGAAGACCCTGAGCGTGCTCGCTCGTTTATGCAGCAGCGCGACTACAGTATGCCGGTCTACTATTTTCGCCATCGCGATTCGGCCGCCTACAACAGCGGCATGATTCCCACCACCTATGTGATCTCACCCGGCGGGCGTCTGCTACTCGAGAAGCGAGGCCTGGCCAAATACGACACGCCCGATTTTATAGCTTTTTTGGATGAGGTATCGAGCGGAAGTTAAATGGGATAAGCTCGCTGCTTACTAAAAGAGTGTCGCAGCCTTCATTACTCCTTGTCGTGTGAGGGAGATATGGCCATACAAAAATTCTCCGCCGATTGACTCAATTCGAATCAGCCCAATCGTTTGTAAGTAATCGAATACGTTCCGAATTTGAACCCGGTCTAATTTTAGTTCGGACTGGATAGCCTCCACCGAAACCGTTTTTCCAGACTCCCCATTGCTGAGAATATGGGTAATCCGAAGTGCATCATCACCCTGAGTTCCAACTTTTTTCCCTATATCCATGCCGATGTTGTTTGTATGGAATCTACCGACGTACTATTACGAAACGATTACCGTATCATTACGACCGTTAAACCTCTTGTAAAAAGAGTTTTGAACGAAACGGTAAATCGCTGTACTATTCAGCCAAACAAGCGCAACACAGGCATTACTGCATGATTTCGAAAGAGATTCTCTCCAAAATCAAAAAGCTGGAAATTCAAACCAAAGGGCTGGTCAATAACATCTTTGGCGGGGAGTACCAATCGGCCTTTAAAGGGCGTGGCATGGAATTTTCGGAGGTGCGGGCGTACACCTTTGGCGACGATGTGCGACAGATCGACTGGAATGTGACCGCCCGCAGCGAGGTGCCGTTCATCAAAGTGTTTGAGGAGGAGCGCGAACAAACCCTGATGCTCTGTGTGGATATTTCACCAAGCGGTTTTTTTGGCAGCCGGTCTCAAACCAAAATGGAGCTCGCCATAGAAGTAAGTGCCGTCATCGCTTTCAGCGCAATCAAGAACGGTGATAAAGTAGGCCTGGTGCTTTTCTCTGACAAAATTGAGAAGGTGATTCCTCCCAAAAAAGGCCGCACGCATGTGCTACGATTGATCCGCGAGCTTTACGTTACCAAGCCGAAAGGAAACAGCACCAACATTGGCGAGAGCCTGGCCTATGTAAACCGCCTGCTCGACCGGCGGGCCATTCTTGTGTTGGCCACCGATTTTCAGGATCAAAATTTTGAGAAACAGCACAAAATTACCAATCGAAAGCACGATCTGGTAAACATCATGATTCGAGATGATTTTGAAGAGGAACTCCCCGATGTGGGGTTGGTGCCGTTTCGCGATGCGGAAACCGGCCAGGAAATCTGGGTAGATACCTCCAACCGCCGGGTGCGTCTGCACGCCAAAAAACGGCGCCTCGAAGAGCTGCATCAAATCAACGAGTATTTTCGAAAGAACAAGATGGATCATGTTCATCTTACCACCAATCACTCGTATGTGCGCCCGCTCATTAACTATTTTCAGCGGCGAATGCAGCGCCGGTAGTGTTCGCCTGAACTCTTTCCCTTCTATTATGAAAATTCCATTCGCAAATCTTCTGAGCGGACTGTTGCTGCTGGTTGTAAGTGCAGCCTGCGTCCCACAAGAGCCATTGCACGGTGATCTGCTCATCATCAACGCAGCTATCGTAGACGGAACCGGCGAGGCCGCCTTTACGGGGCATCTGCTTATCACCGGACCCATTATCGAGGCGATGGGTCACGGCGACCCTCACGGGCTTTCTGCTGCCGACACGCTCGATGCCACCGGTTACACCCTCTCCCCCGGCTTTATCGATACACATGCACACGGTGATCCTTTAGCTACTCCCCGCTTCGATAATTTTCTTTCGATGGGTGTTACCACAATCGCACTGGGCCAGGATGGCAGCAGCCCCGATATAGAAAACGTATCCGCATGGATGGATCGCGTACATACTGACGGCACGGGTCCGAATGTGCTCTATTTTGCGGGCCACAACAGCCTGCGCCGTGCCGTGAATGCTCCACGCCGGCAACAACTTCCTGATGGCGTGCCCGAGCAGATGGAGCAGCTGCTCGGGCAGGCGATGCAGGCCGGCGCATTCGGTATGAGCACCGGCCTGGAATACGATCACGGCCGCTTTTCAGGCATGGAAGAACTGGCTGCACTTGCAACTGTCGTTCATCGGCACGGAGGCATCGTGATGAGCCACATGCGTAACGAAGATGACGATCAGGTAGCCGCTTCCCTCGAAGAACTTATTGAACAAGGCCGGCGAAGCGGTGCTCCGGTTCACGCCTCTCATCTGAAAATCGTTTTCGGAAATGATCCCTCTCAATCCGATTCGCTTTTGCAACGGATGCAGAACGCACGTTCAGAGGGAATATCCATCACCGGCGACGTCTATCCCTACACCGCCAGTTTTACCGGTATTTCCATCGTCTTTCCTGAATGGGCGCTGCCGCCAAACGATTACCAACAGGTGTTGCAGGAGCGGCGTGAAGAGCTGGCCGACTATTTACGTACCCGTGTTGCACAGCGCAACGGCCCTGAGGCCACCCTTTTTGGCACCGCACCGTGGGCGGGCAAAACGCTGGCCGACGTAGCTGATGAACGTGGCAAGCCCTTTGAAGAGGTGTTGATGGAGGATATTGGCCCGGGCGGTGCCAGTGCCGCCTATTTTGTGATGGACAATGCCGTGATGAGGCAATTTGTGAAAGATCCCTATGTGATGGTCAGCTCCGATGGAAGCCCCACCATGCGCCATCCGCGTGGTTACGGCAGCTTTGCAAAAATTATTCACCAATTTGTGGTTGAAGAAGATCATCTCTCATTGGAGGAAGCGATACGGATGATGACCACCCTGCCGGCTCAAACGCTTGGCTTATTGGATGAAGAAAACGTGCAGTGGCCGCGCGGCGTGTTGCGAGCCGGTGCCGCCGCCGACCTCCTGCTCTTCAACCCGGACGAGGTTCGAGACCTGGCCACGTTTGAAAATCCCCATCAATATGCGGCCGGGTTTGAATGGGTGTTTGTGAATGGCGTGGCTGTTATTGAACAGGGTGAACGAAATGAGTATCTGCCATCGGGCGTCATACGGCGGAAGAACAGACCGTAAGGAATGAACCGGATATTTATTCCTTCTTCAACCGATACTCAAAAATGGCCGTTTGTTCGCGACAGGTTATATAAATTCGGCTCAGATCGGGAGTGATGCTCAGCCCCCGCGGATTTTTCACGTCATCACCCACAAAATAAGCATCCCGAAAGGTGGCGGTCTGCAGATCGAGCGGCGAGGTATTCTGGGCGGTGGCTGTTGCGCTCCAGAGTGCAAGAGAGAAAATGAAGAGTGCGGTGACACCCGGAGAATAGCATCGTCGATTCATGATCGGTGTTCTGAGACATTGAAATACGGTGGTTCTCCTGATGATACATACCGTATGTTATCTCATTGTTACCTGTTCTCCAAGGGGCAGCTCATCCAGCCAATCGCTGTATCGCAAAACCAGAGTTTGAAACGAGTCTATGAATTCACTTTCGAGAGATTCCGAAGCGGGCAGATCGGCCGTTACGGAGTTCACAGGTTGATCGTTCACGTAGAGCCGGTAACAGAGATGCGGACCGGTGGCCAAACCGGTTGAACCAACATAGCCGATGATCTGACCTTGCTTGACGGTGGCTCCCTTGCGTATTCCGGGGCCAAAGCCGTTCAGGTGAAGATACGCGGTTCGGTAGCTGTTGTTGTGGCGTATCTGAACGATATTTCCATTGCCGCCCCGCCGTTGCGCTTCGGTAACAACCCCATCTCCTACAGCCAGTATCGGGGTTCCGGTCGGAGCAGCGTAATCGGTTCCGTGATGGGGACGGTTTTCTCGCAAAATAGGATGAAAGCGGTTTCGCGAAAACGAGGAGCTGATGCGCTGGCTATACCGAAACGGAGCTTTCAAAAGATCTTTCTCGAGGCTGTTTCCCTCCTCATCAAAATAGCCGCGGCGGAAGTCGTTTTCGTAATAGAATCCGCGGATGGGACGTCCCCTGTGCTGGAATTCAGCCGCTTTAATATCCCCCACCCCAACAAACTCGCCGGCCGCATAAAGTTCTTCGTAAATTACTTTGAAGTGATCTCCTTGACGAAGCGAGAAAAAGTCGATTTCCCAGGCAAACATGGCGGCAAGTTCGTTTACAAGCATAGGTGATGCCCCCTGATCACGCACCGTCTCGTATAGGGAGCTCCGAATGAGTCCGGCATGCTCCACTGTACGGCGTTCGAGCGGAAGTTCGGAGAGAGAGATATCGGACGGTTCCGTCAGGGAAATTGTAGCGTATTGCAGCCCGCTCTGCCGCCACACAAAAGCGATCGGCTTATCATCAGTATCAAAATAGATGCGGTATGTTTGCCCGGGAAGTATACGATTCAGCGAAACGACGCCCCGTGCATGTTGCTGAATTTCGTGTATGAACTGTGGACTTACATCAAAACGGCGCAAAATAAGGTATAGGCTTTCATTACGGCGCACCGTGAACTCTTCGAAGTGGGTGGTGTTGGCCTGAAATCCATACAGATCGCGTTGCGGCTGCGGCACAATTTCACTCACATTTTCAAGCGTAATGAGAAACGGGTCGTCGGCCGCCTGACGATTTGTGCAGGCTGATATGAGTATCCCCAAACCAATGAGGGCGGTTATCCAATAAAAAAAACGTGACATAAAGAGCAGATTGTTGCTGAGTGCAAAGGGTAAATGAACGCCCAAAAATAGGTGATTTTCACCGTTCATCATAATCTGCAGACACATTCGTTTTTAAGAATCATCAGAAACACCGTACCTTTAGCAATTATATTGAATTATCCTGCATCAGGTTGACTTGTACAGATGACGGCACCCTTATTTTCTATGATTTACCGACTTTTTTTTAGCGGGATTTTATTCTTATTAATACTCTGCACCTCATCCGTTTACGGACAGCAAGTACATATTTTCTCAAGTGCTGATTCCATTCAGGTCGGAGAGCGATTTACCTATTCCATTGTGATTCAGGGAGAGTACTCGCTTTCAAATTATCCCGATGCCGATGCCTTTCCCAACGATCTTGAACTGATTTCCCGCCAGCGATTTCAAGATCAGGCGCGGCAAGACAGCATTGTGTACCAATTTCAGTTCTTTGGCCTGGAAGATCTGACGATTCCGCGCCAGCAAATCGATCTTCGGGTGGCCGGCCGCGATACGACGATTCTCACCAGCCCGATGCCGCTGTTTTTTAAAACCATGCTGGCCGAGGGTGATGATGAATTCCGCCCATTTAAACCACTGTTTGAATTTGCCAGAGCATACTGGCCCTACTTGCTGCTGGCACTGACATTGGCTCTTATCGGGTGGTATGCCTGGCGACGATATCAACAATATCAACAGGAAAAACCGGTTCCGGCCGAGCCGTTTGTCTACACACCATTCCAGAATCCAATGGATCAGCTTCGCTCTTCTATTGATACACTAAATCAATCGCTTCCATTACAAACCGACGAAGATTTTGAGAATTTCTATATTGAATTGGGAGATGCAATCCGTGCCTATTTCAAACAGGTATACCGCTTTCAGGCGCTGGAAATGACAACCGGCGAGATTCTCCGGGAGCTGCAGCGGCTCAATGTCTCCTACGACCTGGTGGCCTCTACCCGTTCGGTTCTCAATGAAGCCGATATGGTAAAGTTTGCAAACTTTCAGCCCGATCATGAGCAGTCTGTCAGTGCCTTGAAAACCGCACAGACATTCATCCAAACCGTAGCGACGGTGGATGCCGAGAAAATCGAGTATATGCGATATCAGCACGATGAAGAGCAGCAGGAGCAGAAAGAAGCGTACGAGCGAACACTTAAAACCACACCGGAAACCGCATGAGTTGGTCGAATCCTGAATATTTCTGGCTTCTTACACTGATTCCGATTATTGCCGGATATTTTGTGTGGTCGTTTATGTCGCGTAAAAAACCGGCTCTTACCTATTCATCTGTTCACCATTTGAAGGGACTGCCCGGAAACTATCGCAAGTACACCCTATGGTTCACTCCTCTGCTCTACGTTGCCGGTTATGCATTAATCGTAACCGCCATGGCTCGTCCACAGCTTCAAAACACCACCATCGAACAGCGGGCCGAGGGGATTGATATCATGATGAGCATTGATATCTCATCCTCCATGCTGGCAGAAGACCTGCAGCCAAACCGCCTTTTGGCTGCCAAGGAAATTGCTGCCGACTTTATAGACGCCCGATCACGCGATCGAATCGGCATTGCGGTGTTTGCCCGCGAAAGTTTTACGGTGGTGCCCCCCACAATCGATCATACCCTGGCAAAAAGCTTGCTCGAAACCGTTGATCTGGGCATGGTGAGAGACGGAACAGCCATCGGCGTTGGGATTGCAACCGCCATCAACCGTTTGCGGAATTCCGAAGCAGAAAGCCGTGTTATTATTTTACTTACCGACGGCATGAACAACGCCGGAGAGATTGACCCGATTACAGCCGGAGAGCTTGCTGTTACATATGGCATACGAATTTATACCATGGGTGTTGGCTCGCGCGGCACCGCGCCTTATCCGGTAGACGATCCCATTTTTGGCCGCCGCTATCAAAATGTACAGGTGGATATTGATGAGGAGATGCTTGAACATATTGCAGAACGAACCGGCGGACAATATTTCCGTGCCACAACAACCGAAGAGCTCTCTGCCATTTACAACGAGATTGATCAGCTTGAAACCACCGAAATTGAAGAGATCATTTATCGAGATTACGAAGATATCTACACGACCTACCTCTTGTGGGGAATTGTGCTGCTTTTTGGCGGGTTTCTGAACGAGCGTCTCCTTGCCAATTCATCACTGTTTTCTATTTAATCCAACAAACACTCTGTTTTTCCAAACAGGGTAATCGCTCATGTTGCAATTGATCAACGATTCCATCCTCTCCACTTTGAACCTGAAGGACCTTCAGGAGTCCATCCGGGATCGACAAGCGGTACGCTGCTCAGGTTTCAGCGGCTCATCGCTGCATGTATTGCTGGCCCATCTGGCCACCACAGAATGTCCTCTTCTTATTGTCCGAAATGATATTGAAAAAGCCATGGCTGCGGCCGGCGATCTTGAAACACTTGGCCTGGAGCATGTGTCCGTTTTTCCGCCTCTGCGTGGCAAACCGTACGATTCTCAGCAGATTCAGGATCTCTCCTCGCAGGTGCAGCGCTCCGAGGTACTGCAGGCAATACAGGACGGAAAAGTACAGGCTATTTGTACAAGTGCAGATGCACTAACCACGAAAATAGCCCCCTCCAAAGCGTTTAACGAAGCATCTATACTTCTGAAGCAGGGGCAAACCATCGCTCCCGAAACGTTGTCGGAACAGCTCACCAATCAGGCGTATCAATCGGAGCGGTTTGTAAGCAGCCCCGGCGAGTTCGCTATTCGGGGCGGTATTTTTGATGTATTCCCTTTTTCGGGCGAGTATCCGGTACGACTCGAATTTTTTGGCGATGAAATTGAATCCATTCGCGAGTTTGACCCCGATTCACAGCGTTCCATCTCGTTTTTGACCGAAGCCCGACTCATCCCCAACGCCTCGTTTAATGGTGAAGGAGAAAAAGAGAATCTGCTGCATTATATGCCCGAACAGACGGTAATCGTTTTGGACGATTCGGATCTGCTTCTCGATCACATCCGGCAGCATCACGAGCAGGCGGCGGAGATCTACGGCGAACTGAAGGAAAAGGACTCCATCCCCCCTCCTGAACAGCTCTATGTTTCCCCTTCGGAGTGGAATGCATCGATCGAGCCTTACGGAAAAATCCTGTCCGGATCCTTTCATGAATCCATCGCCGCAGACCGGGCCATCCGTTTGGCTACAGAACCGCATCCTTCGTTTAACGGCAGTTTTAAATTGCTGCGTGAGTTTATTGCCGAACACTCCGCTGACGGTTGGAAAACCATGATTTTGTGTTCACACGAAAATCAACGAAGCCGGTTCGAAGAGCTGCTCCCGGAGCCCGATTCCGACTTCGACTATCTGCTCAATGTTCAGAGCCTGCATGAAGGATTCATACTCCCCGGGCAAAAATTGGCTGTGCTTACCGATCATCAGCTGTTTAACCGGTACCATCGTCCAAAGGTGCGTCGAAAAACGGTACGCGGCGGCATCTCATTGAAGGAGCTCAAAGACCTGAATGTGGGTGACTATGTGGTGCATGTCGATTATGGCATCGCCAAATTTGCCGGCTTCAAAAAAATTGATGTTCGCGGAGCGGTTCAGGAAGCAGCCGTATTGCGCTATAAAAACGACTCCATACTCTACGTAAATGTATCGAGCCTGCACAAATTGCAGAAGTTCTCGGGAAAGGAAGGAAAAGAGCCGCGCATCACTACATTGGGTTCGGGCGAATGGGCGCGCAAAAAGGCGGCTACCAAAAAGAAAGTAAAAGATATAGCCCGCGACCTGATTCAACTCTACGCCAAGCGAAAAGCGCAGAAGGCGCACGCATTCGATGCCGATACCTCCTGGCAAACGGAGATGGAAGCGCGGTTCGAGTTTGAAGAGACGCCCGACCAGATGCAGGCCATTACCATGACCAAGCAGGATATGGAGTCGGAGCAGCCGATGGATCGCCTCATCTGCGGGGATGTGGGGTTTGGAAAGACCGAGGTGGCCGTGCGCGCCGCATTTAAAGCGGTGATGGATCAAAAGCAGGTGGCCGTACTGGTGCCGACCACCATTCTGGCTGATCAACACGCCAAAACGTTTGCGGAACGCATGAAGGATTTTCCCATTGTGGTGGAATCTCTCTCCCGTTTTCGCACCGCGGCAGAGCAGAAAGAGGTCATTAAAGGATTGAAAGAGGGCAAGGTGGATATCGTGATCGGGACCCATCGCCTGGTATCGAAAGATGTGAAATTTAACGATTTAGGACTCCTGGTCATTGATGAAGAGCAGCGTTTTGGTGTTACGGTAAAAGAGAAGCTCAAAAAATTTCGTGCGTCGGTAGATGTCCTTACCATGACCGCCACACCCATCCCGCGCACACTGCAATTTTCGCTCATGGGCGCGCGCGATCTCAGCATCATCAACACACCACCGGCCAACCGACAACCGGTCTATACCGAAATTCACAGTTTTGACGAATCGCTTGTTCGGGACGCCATTTTACAGGAGATGTCGCGCGGGGGGCAGATCTTTTTTGTGCATAATCGCGTGAAAGATATTGAGGAGATAGCGGAAATGATTCTCGACATGGTGCCCGATGTACGTGTTCGCACGGCACACGGACAGATGCCGCCGGCCAAGCTCGAGAAAATCATTCGTGATTTTTATACACATTCGTTCGATCTGTTGGTCTCCACCAACATCGTGGAAAACGGCATCGATATCTCGAATGCGAACACCATCATCATCAATAACGCCAACCATTTCGGTTTGTCGGAGCTGCATCAGCTGCGCGGGCGTGTGGGGCGTTCGAACCGCAAAGCGTTTTGCTACCTGATTACCCCTCCCGTTCGGAATCTCTCGGCCGATGCGCGAAAACGGCTGCTGGCGCTGGAAGAGTATTCCGATCTCGGAGCAGGATTTAATATCGCCATGCGCGACCTCGATATTCGCGGGGCCGGCGATATTCTGGGAGCTGAACAGAGCGGATTTATCACCGATATCGGGTTTGAGATGTACACCAAAATTCTGGATGATGCGGTGCGCGAACTGAAAGAGACCGAGTTTAGCAGCATGTTTACCCACGAACCGGACATCATCAATTATCCGGAAACACAGGTGGAATTTGACCGCTCGGCATTTCTCGACTCCTCTTATGTAAAAGACAACGTAGAGCGGCTGAACCTCTACCGAAAACTGGCGCAAGCCTCCACCGATGAGGAGATTGTAGATTGGCGCCAGGAAGTAACCGACCGCTTCGGTAAACCGGATGAGCCGGCTGAAAACTTGATTCTGGCCACATCGATACGATTGCAGGCCAGCCGCCGACTGATCAAAAAAGTGACGATTCGGTCGAATAGAATGTGGCTGCAGTTCCCCAAGCACGATTCACCTGCGGGCGAACAGTGCTACCAAAGTGGATTTTTCCAATCCCTCCTTCTTCAGCTGCAGAATGCCGATCGTGGTTACGAGGTTCTTCAAAAAAATGATGCCGTACGCCTGATTATCCATGATGTGGAAGATGCCGAAGCAGCACTCGGCGTTCTTTCGTCCCTTGAATCGTTTCAACAAAAAAAGGAAGAGCCGGTGGCATGAAACGAAGTATTACACAGGGAATCGATATTCTGAAAAGCGGCGGTGTTTTGGCCATCCCCACCGAAACGGTGTACGGACTGGCGGCCGATGCCATGAACGTAGAAGCGGTCCAAAAAACCTTTGCGCTAAAAGGGCGTCCCGCCGATAATCCCCTCATCGTCCACATTGCCGGGCTTGATCAACTTCATCAGATCGCAGAGACGATTCCCGAAGAGGCGGCTCTGCTCGCCGATGCGTTTTGGCCGGGGCCGCTTACGCTCGTCTTACCCAAGAAGCCGGCTGTTCCCGATATTGTAACCGCCGGCCTGCCAACGGTTGCCGTGCGAATGCCCGATCACCCGATAGCTCTGCAGATCATTGAAAAGGCCGGCCCGCTAACGGCTCCCAGTGCCAATAAATCGGGTCGCCCAAGTCCTACCCGCATCGAGCACCTTGTGCAGGATTTCGGACAAGAGATTGACTTTGTGGATGGCGGGGAGTGCACCATTGGTATTGAATCAACCGTTTTAGACCTGACCGAACGCCCCTTTACCGTATTGCGGCCCGGTGCTATTTCTGCTTCACAACTTTCCGGCGTGATTGGCGAGAGTGTGGCTACCGCACCCGATAGCGGCCGGCAAGGGCGAAGCCCCGGTACACGCTATGTGCACTACAAACCGGCGGCAGCGGTTCGGTGGCTCGACCCGGAGGGCGAGCCGGAAGCCAACACTCTTTACATCCTGCACAGCGGCAGCCTCTCGTTCCACGGCGTGCGACAGGTGGAGTTTAACCGCGATTACAACGCCATGGCGCGCCAGCTCTACGACCTCTACCGACGGGCCGATGCGAACAATTTGACCGCTATCTATATCGAAAAATTTCCGAAGAACTTCCGCGAAGGGTTGCTTCAGGCGCTCATCAACCGAATCCAACGTTCTGTGGGAGAGTAAGTTATAAAAGGCCGCCTGTGCACGCAGAGGTACGTCATGGATACGAAACTCTGAGAAATGGAATCAGGTTTTATTGGGTGTATGATTTTTGATCAACAGATCAGGATTCTTAACCCCAATAAACCCCATATCTTATGTTTTCAACAACCGTGAGGAAGCTGTTCCTTGTCATTTTTATGACCGCCTTTGTGATGGCGTGCAGCGACGACGACAACCCCGTAACGGATCTGCCGGATCCGGAGCTAAATATTGTAGAAACAGCGGACGAAGCTGGTAATTTTACCATTCTTCTAAGCGTTGCCACAGATCTTGGATTGGCCGAAACGTTAGCCAATGAAGAGCTGACGGTTTTTGCACCAACCGATGAGGCTTTCAATGCACTGCCGGATGGAGTTCTCGACCAACTCACCGACGAGCAGCTCGCAACCATTCTCACCTATCACATTTTGGAAGGTCAGGTACTGGCCAATCAAATTCAGCAGCCGCAACAGGATGCTGAGACACTTCAGGGCGAACGGTTGCTACTTCAGCGAAGCGGCGCGAGTGTAACGATCAACGGTTCGTCGGATGTAATAAGTGCTGATATTACAGCTTCCAACGGTGTTATTCACGCCATTGATGAAGTACTGCTGCCATCCGAGATACGTGCGGCACTTGGTTTGGTAAATATTATTGATATTGCAGAAAATGCAGACGGGTTTGAGATTGTTCTGGATGCCATCGAACAGGCCGGGTTAACCACCACCCTGCAGTTCCTTGGCCCGTTCACTGTTTTTCCTCCAAATGATGAAGCCTTTCAGAATTTTGGGCTGGAAAATGTTGCAGCACTCACCCAACAGCAGCTGCAGGATGTTCTCACCTATCACGTGATTCAAGGTGCCGCCATTCGTTCCACCGAACTGGCACCGGAACAAGCTGTTCCTTCTCTGCAGGGCGATGAACTGTTTATCACCGCAGAAAATGGAACCGTAACCATCAACAACAGCAGTACGGTGTTTTTAGCTGATGTTGAAGCGACCAATGGCGTTATTCATGCCGTTGATACGGTACTGCTGCCGGATGCTTTTGGTACGGTTGCGGCAAATGTTCAGAAGCGATTTAGCTTCAGTGCGCTGCTGGACGCTGTGGTAGCGGCTGATCTTGTGGAGCCATTGGCTGATCCCGATGCAACGCTTACCGTGTTTGCTCCTGACAATGACGCTTTTGCCGGCGTTCCTGAGGAGTTCTTAAACAGCCTTTCTACGGAAGAGCTGGGTGAGATCCTGGCGTATCACGTGTTTGCTCAAGCCGCTGTGTTTTCAACAGATTTGGCTGCAGAGCAGGCGGTTGAGGCTCTGAACGGCGAAAATCTCTACATCACGGCTTCCGCTGAGGGCGTGTTTGTAAATGGCAGCGTACAGGTAACACTGCCCGATATTGCATCGAGCAACGGCGTGATTCACACACTGGATGGCGTGCTTCTGCCCAATCAGTTCGTAAATGTGGTGGATATCGCCCTCAAAAACTTCTCGCTGTCAAGAGTGGTTGACCTGGTGGTACAATCTGATCTGGTCGATGCGTTATCAGATGCCAATGCCAATCTCACGGTATTTGCACCGACCAACGAAGCGTTTGATGCCATTAGTGACGCACTGAGCGAACTCACCCCTGAGCAGGTCACCAATGTTTTGCTCTATCACGTACTGGGCGATCGTTTCCTCTCTACCGATCTGGGAGCGAGCCAGGAAGTGACCACACTCAATGAAGAAGACGTACTTATTGAAGTAGTCGAAGGTTCCGTGATCATCAACGGATCCGCTGCGGTCACACTTGCCGACCAAAATGGAACAAATGGTGTGATTCATGTTATCAATGAAGTACTGCTTCCACCCTCTCTTACCGGAGGAGCTGAGTAACTTTTTTTGAGAGACCTGCCTGAGATTTTCTCACGCATCAGCGGCCATCCATTCGATGGCCGCTTTTTTTATGCGCTCAACTCTGCTTTGCTGTATCTTTTGGTCGTTTAACAACAAAAAATTGTATGAATCACCTGCCTGCACTCCACGACATCGAAGCCGCGGCATCGCGCATATCGTCCGTTATACACCGCACCCCGATATTTACCTCTCGCTATTTTGACGAGCAGACCAACGGATCGATTTTTTTCAAGTGCGAAAACTTTCAGCGTACCGGCTCTTTTAAATTCCGTGGGGCAAGCAATGCCGTTTTATCGCTCGATGAAAAAACAGCCAAAAAAGGTGTGGCCACTCACTCGTCGGGAAATCACGGTCAGGCGGTTGCCCGTGCCGCACAACTGCGTGGTATACCTGCTACCATTGTAATGCCGGCCTATGCTCCCGATATCAAAAAGCGAGCGGTTCGCGGATACGGCGCCACTATCGTGGAGTGTCAAAACTCTCTGCAATCGCGCGAGGAGACGCTGCAACAGGTGCTCGAACAGACCGGTGCCACGTTTATTCACCCTTACAATCAGATCGAGGTTATCTGCGGACAGGGAACCTGTGCCATGGAACTTCTTGACGAGCTGCCGGATCTCGATACCATCATCACCCCGGTGGGCGGCGGCGGACTCCTGAGCGGTACAGCCATCTACACCAAATCGATCAAACCGCATATCACCGTCATCGGAGCCGAACCGGCCGAAGCGGATGATGCCTGTCGCTCTTTTCGGGCCGGTAGACACATCACCGATGGAAATCGCGAAACGGTGGCGGACGGGTTGCGTGCCACACTGGGCCCGCTCACCTTTACAGTGATTCATTCAACTGCCGATGCCATTGTAACCGTTAGCGAAGAAGCCATTATCCACGCCATGCGCACGGTTTGGGAACGGCTTAATATCATCATTGAACCCTCCTGCGCGGTGCCGGTAGCCGCCCTTCTGGAGCGTGCTATGGATACAGAGGGAAAGCGGATCGGTGTGATTCTTACCGGTGGCAACCTCGATCTGGATCGTCTTCCGTGGCAGAAATAACGCGCTGCTATTAATCCCGCCACAACCGTCACCCCGGACTTGTTCCGGGGTCTCCTGACGTCTTTCGTGTAGTTCATCCTGAAAAGGGCGCAGCCTCAGCACCACGTGTGGAGATCTCAGCTCAGGAGTTCGCGGTGCCTGTCCCGGACACTTTCGGGATCAGCGACCCGCGCTACGGCGTCATCCAGCCACAGTCGTCACCCCGGGCTTGACCCGGGGTCTCCTGACGTCGTTCGTGCAGTTCATCCTGAAAAGGACGCAGCCTCAGCACCACGTGTGGAGATCGCGGCTCAGGAGTTCGCGGGATCAGCGACCCGCGCTACGACGTCATCCCGGACGGAGCGCAGCGAAGATCCGGGATCTCCACACGCCGCACTGGGGCTGGGTGTTAAGAAGGCCCGGGGGCTTTTCCAACGATGGGAGATCGCGGAACGGGGTCCGCGATGACGGTGATGGGTTCCGAACCTTCGCGGAGCCTGTCCCGGACACTTTCGGGATCGGCGACCCGCGCTACAACCGTCATCCCAATTTGCTTGCGGGTCAGCGACCCGCGCTACGACGTCATCCCGGACGGAGCGCAGCGAAGATCCGGGAT
>JBLRWS010000001.1:105427-109471 GCA_047921075.1 Balneolaceae bacterium
TCAGCGACCCGCGCTACGACGTCATCCCGGACGGAGCGCAGCGAAGATCCGGGATCTCCACACGCCGCACTGGGGCTGGGTGTTAAGAAGGCCCGGGGGCTTTTCCAACGATGGGAGATCGCGGAACGGGGTCCGCGATGACGGTGATGGGTTCCGAACCCTCGCGGAGCCTGTCCCGGACACTTGCGGGATCAGCGACCCGCGCTACAGCGTCATCCCAATCCTTCGCGGGTCAGCGACCCGCGCTACAACGTCACCCCAACACTTTCGGGATCAGCGACCCGCGCTACGGCGTCACTTAATGTGCTTCCAGCCAGTTGCCGGCAAGGCCCATCTCCACATCCAGGGGAACCTGCAGCTCGTAGGCGTTTTCCATCATCTGTCGAATGGTTTCCGGCACGGTGTCGGCCTCGTCGTCCGCAATTTCGAACACCAGTTCATCATGCACCTGCAGCAACATTCGTGAGCGGTGGTTTTCGCGTTCCAGAAACTCCTGAATGCGGAGCATCGCCACTTTGATAATATCGGCCGCAGTTCCCTGTATGGGCGTGTTGATGGCGGTTCGTTCGGCAAAGCCGCGTACGTTCCAGTTTCTGGATTGGAGATCGGGGATGAATCGCTTTCGGCCCATCAGTGTGGTTACAAATCCATCTTTTCGGGCGCGCTCAATCGTCTCATCAATGTAGGTTTGCACTCCGGGAAATCGTTCGAAGTACTGTTCAATCATCTCTTTTCCTTCGCTGTTGCTGATGCCCAGCCGGTTGGCCAGTCCGTAAGCGCTCACGCCGTAGGGAATTCCGAAGTTCACCTCTTTCGCCTTCCGGCGGTGATCGGGCGTAACCTCATCGAGGGAACCGAGCCCAAAAATTTCTTTCGCGGTGCGGGCGTGAATGTCCTCGCCGCTGCGAAAGGCTGCGATCATGTTTTCATCACCCGAAATGGACGCGATCACCCTCAGTTCAACCTGCGAATAGTCGGCCGCCAGAAGCTGAAAGCCCACTTCCGGTACAAACGCTTTTCGGATTTCCCGCCCACGGGCCGTCCGGATGGGAATATTCTGCAAATTGGGATTGGATGAAGACAACCGCCCGGTAGCCGTAACCGCCTGATTAAAATCGGAGTGAATGCGCCCGGTTTCCGGGTTTACCAGCTTCGGCAGGGCATCCACATAGGTCGATTTCAGCTTGTTCAGGCTGCGATAATCAAGAATCAGCGACGGCACCTCGTGGTTGGAAGCGAGCTCCGACAATACCTCTTCCGAAGTCGAATGCTGTCCGGTTTTCGTTTTTTTGATGGATGGAATGCCCATCTTCTCGAACAGCACCTCGCCCAGCTGTTGTGGTGAGTTCAGGTTGAACGTCTCACCGGTCTGCTCAAAAATCTCTTTTTCCAGCCGTTCAATATCCTCACCCAGCTCTTCCGAAAACTGTGCAAGCCTCTCGGTATCAATTTTAATGCCGTGGCGTTCCATCGTGCAGAGCACGCGGGTCAGGGGAAAATCAACCGACTCCGCAATCGATAGCAGATCATTCTCACTCAGTTCCTCATTGAGTACATGATAGAGCTGCAGGGTAATATCGGCATCTTCGCAGGCGTAATCGGCCACTTCTTCATACGGCAAATCCCCCATCGATATCTGCTTTTTACCCTTACCGATAAGCGACACGATAGAGACCGGCTCGTAGTTCAGTAATTTTTTGGCCAGCGCATCCATGCTCAGCTTTTGAGACGAATCGATCAGGTACGCGGCAATCATGGTATCGAAAACCGGCCCTTTCAACGTGATGCCCGCTTTTCGCAGCACCGCATCATCAAACTTCATGTTGTGGGCCACTTTCAGCGAATCGGGGTTTTCGAGCAGCGGTTTCAGCCATTCGGCAACGTCCTCCTGCGATGGAGCCCCTTCAACCGAAACCGGCACATAAAACGCGACCCCCGGCTTGGCCGAGAGCGAAATTCCCACCAACTGTGCAGAAAGTACATCGGTGCTATCCGTTTCCGTATCTACGCACAGTACATCGGCACCGGCCAGCTGCTGTACCATCTGCTCTGCCTCCTCGCGGGTGGCACACACCTTGTACTTCACCGCATCGGTGTCCAGTGTAGTGAAGAGACTTTCGGCCGGAGTGTCATCATCCGCAGAGGCCGCAAACAGATTCCCTTGCCCCGATGTGACCGGCTCCTCGCCCAGATAGGTGCGGGTAAGTGTTCGGAATTCCATTCGCTTAAAAAACAGCCCCAGCTCTTTTTTGTGGGGCCCTTTCCACGTTAACTCCTTCCAGGATGCCGTATCGGGCACATCGGTTTTGATGGTGACCATCTCTTTGGCGTGCAGTGCCTGATCGGCAAATTCGGTGAGGCCCTCGCGTGCGCGCTTGGCTTTCATATCGGGCGCCTTTTCGATAGCCTTTTCCAGTGTACCGTATTGTTGAATCAATTTTGGCGCTCCTTTTTTACCGATACCGGGCACACCGGGAATATTGTCGGATGTGTCGCCAATAATGGCCAGCACATCTACTACCTGATCGGGATAAACGCCGAAATACTCCATCACCCCATCGCGGTCTACGGTGATGAAGCCTCCGTTTTTGTTATCGGGCTTAATCATCGTCACGTGGTCGGTTACCAGCTGCATAAAATCTTTGTCGGGTGTAACCATGTAGGCATCCACCTCTTCCTCCTTCGCGTTGAAAGCGATGGTGCCGATAATATCATCCGCTTCGTAGCCGTCCTGTTCCAGGTTTTTAATTCCGAATTTTTCCACCATCTCTTTGATGAGCGGAATAGCCACGCGAAGCTCATCGGGCTGCGGCGGACGATTGGCTTTGTACGCCTCATCTTTTTCGTGGCGGAACGTTGGAGCGTGTGTATCCCAGGCCACGGCAATGTGCGTGGGCTCCTGTTCATCCAATAATTTGGTCAGGGTGTTGGCAAATCCCAGAATGGGACCGGTTGCAATGCCCTCGCTGTTTTGCAGGCGGCTTTTGATAAAGGCAAAATGTGCGCGATAGGCCAGCGCCATGCCATCGAGGAGATACAGTTTCTGTCTGCTCATGAACAATTTTTTCTTTCGTTTGACGGTAAATCAATCATTCCCTAACATAAAGCTTTCAACGTACGGTTGGGAGTGATTTCTTCTGAAATTAGACCTTCTTCTGTCCGGTTGTCTGTAACCTAAACGTGATTGTTCATGGCTCTTGCCGATTCCATCCTGGTTCCGATCGATTTTCATCAAAAATCGGAGATTGCCATTCGCTATGGGTGCGAAATTGCCGCGTTTACAGGGACACAAGTCGATTTCCTTCATGTACTGGAAGATCCCTACGATTTCTCCTCCCGCGCCGAAACCGCCTTGCGGGAGCAGAAACAGGAGCTGGCCGACAAGATGAACGGTATGATTCGGGATCTCCATTCGGTGGACGACTATCGCCACATTCCCATGACCGGGCTCATCCGCACCGGGCAAATATTACCGCAAATCCGCGAGGTCTCCACCGAGCGTAAAAGCACGATGATTGCCATCGCCCTTGGCGGTGAACCGGACATCAAAAAAGTGATGTTTGGCAGCATTACCAACAACCTGCTGCTTCAATCCACCATTCCGGTGCTGGCCATATCCAAGCGCATCGATTACCGCGCGGTGCAGCGTATTGTTTTTGCCACCGACTATCGCGACGGCGACATCCCCAACCTAAAACGCCTCTCGAAACTGGCCATCGATATGGGAGTACCGCTCGAGCTGGTTCACATCATTAAAGACCCCAACCGGCCGGAAGCGGCACAAGAGCGGGAAAAAGCGTTTATGGCTGCCCTTCAGAAAAAGCTGAAAAAGGTTCATGTAAACGTGATTCACCATCAGAGCAGCGGTTTTGTGGAGGGTATCACCTCCTATATCGGTCACGATAAACATTGCATTCTGGCCATAACCCGTTATCGAAAACGGTTTTTGGAGTGGTTGTTTGCCAACAGCACGGTTCGGTCGGTGGCGCAAATGGCCTCGGTTCCACTGTTGATGATGCCCGCTGATTGAGCCAACGTTGCGAA
>JBLRWS010000002.1:0-76845 GCA_047921075.1 Balneolaceae bacterium
CTCGAACACTCGACCTTCCCGAGGCGTCGGGACAGGCGTTCTAATCCCGACACATCGGGAAACTACCGGACCAAATTTTCAAACCAAGCGAATCTAATAACTTTGATTCGAGAGCAGTAAAGATAGGGGTGTTTCGGATACGTTGTCAAGCTTTTCCTTCTGGCAACCGTAAAAAAAGAGGCACTTGATCAATGGCGCCTCTTTGATTGGGATTGGAATTAAAGTTTGAACTTTATAGAGCTTGCTCAATTGCTTTGCGCAGCTCATCCGAATCTGGCGTAACGCTGCTTCGAAAGCGGCGCAAGAGCGTTCCGTCTCGGCTCACCAAAAACTTTTCAAAATTCCAGCGAATGTCGCCGGTAAAATCTTCATTTTCGGCTGTAGTAAGATGGCGGAACAGGGGGTGAATCTCCTCTCCGCGTACGTCCACTTTTGAAGCAAGTGGAAAGCCTACTCCGTAATTCACCTCGCAAAACTGTAGAATTTCTTCATCCGAGCCGGGCTCCTGCCCACCAAAATTATTAGCCGGAAAGCCAACAACCGTCAAACCACTTTCTCGATAGCTCTCAAAAAGCTCTTGCAAGCCGGCATATTGAGGGGTATATCCACACTCCGAGGCGGTGTTTACAATCAGAAGAAGGTCGCCCTCAAACTGGGCCAATGTAGTTTTTTTCCCATCTATCATATGGAAATCAAATGTATACACGTTCTCTACACGGTTCTGTTCGCTTGCAGCCATCAGAAATGGAATTAATATCAGAGTTATTATTTTACCCATACGTAATCAATTTTCTATATAAACCATGACCATTAAAAAAATCGTTCCCAGCACAGCTGGTATCAGCTTTTTCGTAATACTCCTCATTTTTTGGCCTGCGCATATCAGCGCACAAATGTTCTCAGTTGGTGAGCCCGAACGCACACTGCCGACCGGACTTGTCAATTACAGCACATTTTCTGTTAGCTGGGAATTTGCTGATTTCGAATCGCGCAGCGATCAGTTGGCTCTGTTCGAGCGGCCCGACTTCACTGATAGTGTACTGCGCTTTCGGTTCGATTCGCCGGGCTTGCGTATCAGCCTCGGTTTTGGCGGCTCTCTCACCGGGATGAGTAATACATCTTACTTCAATGCCAATGCGCTCCTTTTTAACGATCTGCCCATTCTGCGGCGGCAGCGGTTCATGTTCGCGATCCCCATACAGATCGTCACCGATTTTAAACAGGCACAAAACAACAACGCATCACGCGAGTTTCAGCAAAGTTCGTTTATTTTTGGGTCGGGTGCGGCCACACATCTTAAAATTGGCAATCGAGTCGATTTCACGGCCCGGGCCACCCCAAATTTTGGGTTCAGCTTCTCGCAGGGGAATGTGTTTGGCGGAAGTCTGTTTCGATTTATCGGCGAAACACGCTTCCATATCGCCAATGTATTTGGCAGCAACGCGCTGGCGATTGGATACGATTTTGACTACCGTGATTACGATGTAGATGGCGATCGCGACGACGCGCGCTTTTTCTCTCACTCCATTACCCTCGGCATCGGATTTTAACTCCATGAAAATTGAAACGGTCATTTTGGAACTTGAATCGCTCTGCGAACAGTGTGGATACACCATCCGGAAGGAGAGGGGTAGTTTTCGTGGCGACCAATGTGTGATTGAAGGGGAGAAGCTCATCGTCATCAACAAAAACCGCCCGCCCGAATCACAGGCCGGGATCCTTGCGCGCGTTTTACAAAATGCCAATCTTGATGAGATGTATGTGAAGCCGGCCGTGCGGAAACATCTCAGTGAGTTGTGGGATCGTATTGATCGGTTTGAAAGCGAAGAGATAATCGAATAGTCATCAGCTTTATGGAGCTACAGTGCACGTTTTTAGGTACCGGTACATCCATGGGTGTACCGGTTGCCGGCGGATTTGGGCGTGATATGCTCAACGGCGATCCCCGAAATTCCCGGTATCGCTGTTCGGCGTGGATTCAGTCCGAACAGAGCTCTGTGGTTATCGATACCGGCCCGGAGTTTCGGTTACAGACCATCCGGTCGGGCATCCCCCGTATCGACCTGGTGCTTATAACCCACGAGCACATGGACCATATTGCCGGACTTGACGACCTTCGTTCTTACAACTACATGCAGGAGAGTTCTATTCCACTGTACACCAACGCACGCACGGCTGAGTCCATCCGGAGGCGGTTCAGCTATATGTTTGGCGAAGATAAATATCCCGGATCTACCAGTGTGGACATCAACGTAATTGATAAGCCCACAACCTTTCGCGACCTTGCCATTACTCCCCTGCATTACAATCACGGCAAAATTGATGTGCAGGGATACCGCATCAACAACCTGTCCTACATGACGGATGTAAAATCTATCCCCGAGGAAACGAAAGAGAAGGTGGCCGGCAGCTCTGTGCTGGTGGTAAGCGGGCTTCGGTGGGAGCCGCGCCACCCCACGCACCTTACCATACCGGAAGCGGTAGAACTCGCCAATGAGTTGGAAATCCCCAAAACGTACCTCATTCACATGAACTCATTTGTGGACCACGGCGACACCAATCGGCGGCTGCCCGACCATGTGCAGCTCGCATATGATATGCAGCAGATTACCATTCCCTAAGTGTGTGGCTTTCGCTCTGTTTCTTCAGAGCAACACGTGATTGGAGCGACTCAGGGTAAAACTAAACGTCGTTCCCTCTTTGCTGCTGTCGATCATCAGCTTTTCGCCGTGCGCTTCGATGATGTGCTTTACAATAGACAAACCGAGCCCGGTTCCTCCCTTTTCGCGCGATCGCGATTTATCCACCCGGAAAAACCGCTCCGTAACCCGGGGTATATCTTTGGTGTCTATGCCAATGCCCGTATCCTGTATGTACACCAACACCTTCTCCTTTTCGGGTTTGTAGTCGTTTACGCCAATTACCACCCGGCCGTTTGGTTTATTGTATTTGATGGCGTTTTCGATCAGGTTTATCAGCACCTGTTTCACCTGATTGCGATCGGCCAATACTTGTATGTTTTTATCAATGCTCTCCAAAATAATATCCACCTCTTCATTTTGTGCTTTATACTGCAGTGACTCCACCACATCCAAAATCAAATCTTTCAGGTATACATCACGAAAGTTTGATTTTAACTCTCCGGTTTCAAGGCGGGATATCTCCATCAGGTCTTTGGTCAGATAGGTGAGGCGGTTTACATTCCGCATCGCTTTTTTAAGAAATACTTCGTTCACTTCATCATCATGCACAGCGCCATTTAGCAGGGTTTCGATAAATCCCTGAATGGCAAAGATGGGTGTTTTTAGCTCGTGGGATATGTCTCCAATAAATTCCTTTCGGTAGTTCTCAATTTTATTCAGCCGGCGAATCTCCTTCTCAACAGTATTGCTGGCGCGAATGGCCCGAAACACCAGCTCGTCCAGTTCGTCGATCTCTTCTTCCCTTACCGACTCGTACTCCTCGAAGCGTTTGGCGGATATGTTTTTGAGAATTTTCCTCAGCTTGAGCATCCGTTTCCGAAGCTGAATAAAGAAAATGCCATACGCGGCGGGCAGTGCAATTACGAACAGCAGTCCGCCAAAAAGAAGGGCTCGCCCTAACGCTGTATCGAACAGGACATACACCAATAGCATTGCCAGAAACGAGATGGCAGCAGCGGTAAGCAGCGCATTCCGCAAAGCCAGGCGGGAGTAGCCCGGCTTTTTAAACACATTTTTTTCACTCATTGGTTACTCTTTAAAACGATACCCTACACCTTTCACCGTTTCAATGTAATGATCTCCCAGTTTTTCGCGAATTTTTCGTACATGAACATCCACCGTGCGATCAACCACATAAATATTGTCTCCCCACACTTTGTTTAGCAGTGTCTGGCGGTCGCGGACTTTCCCTCTTTTACTTGCCAGATAATAGAGCAGTTCGAACTCTTTGCGAGGCAGTTGAAATTCTTCGTCCTTTTTTTTGACGATGTATCGGTCTTTGTCTATTTCCAAGTCGTGCACATGTAGAACGTTGGCTACAACTTCGCTTTCGGAGAAGCGGCGTAGCACCGCGCGAATACGCGACATTAATTTGGTGGGGCTGATCGGTTTGGTCACATAGTCATCTGCGCCGCTGTCCAAGCCTTGTACTTCTGTTTTTTCGTCTCCTCGCGCAGTTAAAAAGATGACGGGAATATGCTTCAGTTTATCGTCAGTCCGCATCTTTTCGCACACTTCCAGACCATCCATCTTGGGCATCATAATGTCGAGCAGTACAAGGTCGGGTTTGTTTTCGCGGGCCGATTCGAGTGCGCTTACCCCATCTTCGGCTTTCAGTACGTTAAACCCCTCTTTTATTAGGTTGTATTCAATCAGGTCAAGAAGGTCCTGTTCATCATCAACAACGAGAATGGTCTGTTTCGGCAAAATACGGGCAATTTGGTTTGGAATGGGTGTGCTTAAACATACTAAGCGGGTATTAAGAAACTATTACCTTTTCATTTCTGAGAGGGCGGCCTTTACCACGGCAGAAACATCCAGATCCTTCTCTTTTTGCAGGATCTCGGCTACGGTCTTTTCGGCACCCCGTTTTCCAAAACCGAGTGCTTCCAGTGCCGATATCGCCTCTTGCCGCACTCCACCGGCACCACCCGATGTGGAGGCAGCGGCCGCTGCTCCTTCAAAGAGTTTGTCTTTTAGCTCCAATACCATCCGCTCGGCGGTCTTTTTCCCAATGCCGGAGATAGAGGAGAGGGCTCCGGTATCTTGCCCAGCTATCGCATCCACTAAATTCGATGCCGGCATTCCGCTTAAAATGGTTAGTGCCAGCTTGGGGCCGATCCCTTTTACCGTGATGAGTTGCTCGAACAGTGTTTTTTCGCTTTGGTGTAAAAACCCAAACAACCGCTGATCGCTTTCGGTAAAATGGTGATGTATCAGCAGCCTGGTTTCGGCACCCTCCGAAGGCAGGTTGTCGGATGTCTGCGTGGAAATTTCAACGCGGTACCCCACTCCCTGTACATCAACATAGCACAACTGTTCTTCTTTACCGGCCAAAATTCCTTGCAAAAATGCGATCATACGGTATACTCAATTAATGTTTCTTTACGCGATCTGGGTTCTGCTCCATAAACGCCGCCCACCCCGATTTGCTATTATTTTGGTGCGTCTTTTTGCTTTGGCCGGCAACTGAATTCCGGCGCATATGATGGCACCAGGCCACGGCCAATGCGTCGGTAGCGTCGTTCGTAAGGGAGACATCACCAAGCTCCATCATCCGCTGTAACATGCTTGCCACCTGTTTTTTGCTGGCATTTCCATTCCCGGTAATCGCCTTTTTTACCGCCTTGGGATAATATTCTGCTATTTGAAGTCCGCTGTTCGTTACGGCCAGAATAGCGGCTGCCTGGGCGCGGCCAAGTTTTAGCATGGCCAGGGGGTCGGACCCGTATACCGGTGTTTCCACCGCACATTCATCCGGTTTATGGATAGACACCAACTCGCTCACCTCTTCGAAGATGGTTTGCAGCCGGCGCGTATGATCATCGATATCGTGCGTGCGTATTACACCGATGGCAAGTGGAGTGAAAATCCGGTTGTTCTCTTCTAACACCGCATAGCCGGTAGCGCGTGAACCAGGGTCGATGCCAAGAATTTTCATACCGTCTGTGTTGGTTCCGTTTATGCCAATTTGGCCGGTGGTGCCGCCTCGCAGATTACTCTTCGTCCGAGTAGAGTCTTTCGAGCCCTTCAATCATCTCTTCCGAAATACCCGCTGTCGAGAAGCCCCCGTCGTGAAACAGATTCTGCATGGTCACTTTGCGCGTCAGGTCCGAAAAGAGCGTGACGCAGTAATCGGCACACTCGTCGGCGCTGGGATTGCCCAGTGGAGCAATTTTTTCTGCAAAGGTGTACATGCTGTCGAACCCTTTAATGCCCGATCCCGCCGAGGTTTTGGTTGGCGCCTGTGATACGGTATTAACCCGAATACCGCGCTCGGCCAGCCGACTTCCGTAGTTTCTGGCAATGCTTTCTAAAAGCGCCTTCGCATCATTCATGTCAGAATACTTTGAGAAAATGCGCTGCGCACCA
Source organism: Balneolaceae bacterium (assembly GCA_047921075.1). GTDB lineage: Bacteria > Bacteroidota > Rhodothermia > Balneolales > Balneolaceae > JBLRWS01. The sequence goes on from JBLRWS010000002.1 coordinate 6,075, forward strand.
ATGTACGTTAATGCGATAACACTGCCGCCATCATTCAAAATACCCGCTTTGTCGGCGTGGTGAAGAACCTTATGCAGCGAAATGGCGGAAATATCGAGTGTTTGGTTGTACCAGTTGTAATTGATATCGGCATACGCCTTTTTCTTGCGGATATTGGGCGACATGCCGATAGCGTGCAAAATGAAATCCACACTGCCCAGCTCTTCTTTCACCTGTTCCATCATCTCTTCCACATTCGCCTCATCGCTCACATCACACGGAATGATGGGGGCGTTGGTCTCTTCGCTCAACGCGTTCAGCGTACCCAACCGTAGGGCGATCGGAGCGTTAGATAGCACAAAGTCGGCTCCCTCGCGTTTACAGGCCAAGGCAATGCGCCACGCAATGCTTCGCTCATCCAGCGCACCAAAAATAATTCCTTTTTTTCCTTTCAGTAATCCATAGCTCGGTGTATCAGACATAAACAGGTCTCCTTCATTTGGTTAGTTTCACGGGAAAATAACACCTTCACCTGTCAGATCGAAATAGGAGGGTGCATATCATCGTGTCCTTTTTTTGCCGGGCCGGGTATTGTAAATCATTGTACAAGTACCTATCTTATCAGACTCTGCATTTTTTATTCAATTATTGATTTACGTGTCTGTGTAATGTTTGAAGATTTGTCTTCTAAAATAGAATCAGCCGTCCAGTCCCTGAAAGGTCAATCCAGGATCACGGATGTTAATATCGCTGAAACCGTTCGGGAAATTCGCCGCGCCCTGCTGGACGCCGACGTAAATCTTGAGGTTGCCCGCCAATTTACCGCCGATGTAAAGGAGCGCGTTATGGGATCGGATGTTCTCACCTCCGTAAATCCCGGCCAGCTGTTTACCAAAATTGTCTATGACGAAATGGTAAAAGTGCTTGGCGAAACACGCAGCGACATTGCCGTGGCATCCAAGCCGCCTACGGTTATTCTTGTTGCCGGTTTACAGGGCTCTGGTAAAACCACGTTTGTTGGTAAACTGGCCCTGTATCTCAAAAAAGAGAACAACCGAAATCCAATTCTTGCAGCGGCCGATGTTTACCGTCCCGCCGCTATTGATCAGCTAAAAACCCTGGCCGAAAGTATTCAGGTTCCCGTCTACTCTATCCAGCAAAAAGATCCGGTCCGGGTAGCGAAAGAAGCCGTATCCATGGCCAAGAGCCTGGCGCTGGATACAGTCATAATTGACACGGCCGGGCGCCTGCACGTAGATGAAAAAATGATGCAGGAAGTGGCCGATATTAAAGCCGCCGTACAGCCCGACGAAATACTGTTCGTGGTAGACGCCATGACGGGACAAGATGCCGTAAATACGGCCAAGGCATTTAATGATACCATCGACTTTGATGGTGTGGTGCTCTCAAAAATGGATGGCGATACCCGTGGCGGAGCTGCACTCTCTATTCGAACAGTGGTGCAAAAACCCATTAAGTTTATGAGTACCGGCGAGAAGCTCGATGCGCTTACGCCGTTTTATCCCGATCGCCTGGCCCAGCGTATTTTGGGGATGGGTGATGTGGTGTCGCTGGTAGAAAAAGCGCAAGAGCAGTTTGATGAAGAGCAGGCTCAAAAGCTCAAGAAAAAAATTAAGTCAGATAAGTTTGATCTGAACGACTTTCTGGAGCAGATCCAGAAAATTAAAAACATGGGCAACCTAACCGATTTGGTTGGGATGATTCCCGGAGCCGACAAAGCACTTGAAAACGCCGATTTTGATGAAGAGTCATTTCAGCCGATTGAAGCGATCATTCTGTCGATGACGCCCGAAGAGCGAGCCAACCCCGACCTGCTGAACGGCAGCCGGCGCCGGCGCATTGCCAATGGCTCCGGTACCTCGGTTCGTGAAATCAACGAGCTGATGAAGCAGTTTGACCAAATGAAGAAAATGATGAAAACCATGTCCAAGATGGGGACGATGGGCCGCGCAATGCAGGGCCTGAAGAATCTCCCGCTTGGGCGCTAAACAATATACGTAAACCCTTATCGCGATTGGAAGAACCTGATGCATCTACACTTCTGAACGCCACGATTTGAAACAATAAGTTAAACCGGAGTAAATCATTGATTAAGTTAAGACTACAACGAAAAGGACGAAAAAAGAGACCATTTTACCACATTGTGGTAGCTGACAGCCGGTCTCCGCGCGACGGCCGTATTATTGAACGGCTTGGCCGATACGACAATGTGAGCGAAAAAAGAGAACTCACATACGACGAAGAACGCATTATTCACTGGCTTAAAATCGGTGCCCAGCCAAGCGATACCGTGCGCAGTATTCTGCGTAAAGAGGGTATCCTCTACAAAATGCACCTGATGCGTTGGGGCAAATCCGACGAAGAAATTGATGCTGCACTCACGGAGTGGCGCGAACAGCGAGAAAGTCGCACAAGTGAAGAAGAACACAGCCGAAAAGCGAAACAGAAAGAAATTCTGAAGGCCGAAGAAGAAGCTTACAAGAAAAAGCTGGAAGAAAAAGCAGCGAAGGCGGCCAAAGAGATGGAAGCCAAAAAAGCCAAGGAAGAAGCAGAAGCGGCTGAAGCAGCTGAAACTGTAGCTGAAGAAGAGGTGGAAGAAAGCACTGAAGAAGCAGCAACAGAAACCGCCGCAGAAGAAAAAGAAGAACCTGCAGTCGAAGCAGCAGACGAACCTGCCGCCGAAGAAGCTGAAGAAAAAACTGAATCTGTAGCCCGGGAAGAAGAGAAAGAAGAGGCTGCTGAAGAGGTTAAAGCAGAGGCTGAGGAAGTAAAAGAAGAGCCGAAGGCAGAAGAAGCGCCGGCCGCCGAAGCGGAGGCTGATACAAAGGAAGACGCTGAGGAAGAAAAAACCGAAGCCAAAACCGGCACCGTCTCAACCGAGATGAACGCCACCGAGGCGATTGATCACATTAAAAATACCCCGCTCGACAAGCTTCAAGGCTTTGTTACTGATGATGAAGATCGCGTGACCGTACAACGGGCGTGGGAAAGCAAACAATCTGAATAATGAAACCCGAACCGGACTTTCAATCCCGGTTCACCGAGATTGGGAGACTTGGCAAGCCTCGTGGTTTACACGGTGTTTGCAGATTTCTCCCCAATCCCACTGTTGATGTTGATCACGTTCAAACCCTTACCATCGTGTTTTTGAAAAACGAACGGGGTGATTTGACTCCGGCGCGAATCGAATCGATTCACACCGAAGAAAAACGGAATCAACAAATGTTCTTTGTAAAACTTGATACGATTACCGACCGCACAGAGGCAGAACAAGCCGTTGACTCAGCGATCTTTACCGATCAGCCAGTAACCAAACGGCCCGACTCTGCCTCCGATGCAGACGACCTGATCGGATATGATGTATATTACAACGGTGCGCGTTTTGGCGAAGTTGTTGGGGTGATGAGCACTCCGGCTCATCCCATCTATGAAGTACGCAGTTCCGTTGGCCTGGTGTTGATACCGGCCGTACCCGAATACATCGAAACAACCAATGAAGAAAAGCGCACACTCTATTGTGTGCAGCTGCATCAGCTTATAGAAGAGTTGGAATGATACGATTCGACATCATATCTGCCGTGCCCAGCCTGCTTCAGGGTCCCCTGGAGCATAGTATTGTGGGCCGTGCACGCGACAATGAGCTGACCGAGATTGTCGTTCACGATTTGCGTGACTACACCACCGACAAACACGGAAAGATCGATGATTATCCGTACGGAGGCGGTGCCGGCATGGTGCTCTCACCACAGCCCATTTTCGACTGTATTGACGAGCTGACCAGCCAGCGCACTTACGATGAGGTTTTGTTTCCATCAGCTGATGGTCCGTTGTTTCAGCAGCGCGATGCCAATGAGTTGTCGCTTAAAAAGAATCTGATCATTCTGTGTGGCCACTACAAAGGCGTGGACCAGCGCGTGCGGGATACATTGATCACCCGCGAATACTCCATCGGAGATTATGTACTATCCGGCGGCGAACTGCCGGCCATGGTCATTACCGACGCCATCGTGCGGTTGCTGCCCGGAGCGCTGGGGGATGCGGAAAGCTCCCTAAGTGACTCCTTTCAGGAACCGCTGCTCGGTCCTCCGGTGTATACACGCCCGGCCAGTTTTCGCGGCCACGACGTGCCTGATGTGCTGCTTTCCGGTAATCATCAACGAGTAGAACAGTGGAAACTCGAACAAAGTGAAAAAAAAACCCGGGAAATTCGTCCCGACCTATTGAACAAATTGTAAAATTAAACGTAATCGCCCAGTAACAGGACAAACCCATGGATAAATTAAGATTAGTTGAACAGACCGTAATGAACGACGACGTACCGGCATTTACCGCCGGCGACACCGTAAATGTTCATTATCGCGTACGTGAAGGTGAAAAAGAACGGATTCAGCAATACGAGGGTGTTGTGATTAACGAGCGCGGCAGCGGTGCCAATAAAACATTTACCGTACGTAAAATGTCGGGCAGTGTTGGTGTAGAGCGTATTTTCCCGCTTTACTCACCGTTCATCGCCAAAATTGAAGTGAAGAAAAAAGGACGTGTTCGGCGTTCTAAACTCTTTTATCTGCGCGATCGACGCGGTAAGGCCGCTCGTATTCGGGAAAAAGAGCGTGTGGTTACTGATAAGAAAAAATAGCAGGCCCTGTGCGGATCACATCTTTATGTATCCGCATTTTTTTTCTTCTAAACTCACCCTTCTTTGAATTTAACCGATCAACCTTCATGAACATCATTCTTTTTGGCCCTCCCGGTGCCGGCAAGGGAACACAAGCTGCTAAAATTGCAGAGCACTATTCGATCCCTCATCTTTCTACCGGCAATATTTTTCGGAAAAACATCAAAAACGAAACCGATCTTGGAAAGAAAGTAAAATCCATTCTCGATTCCGGTGAACTGGTGCCCGACGAAACCGTTGTGGAGCTGGTAGCTGATGAGCTTAGCAAAGCTCCTTATCAGAATGGATATATTCTGGATGGATTTCCGCGCACCGTGCCGCAAGCCGAATCCCTGGATGCCTATCTTGAGGAAAACAATGACAGCATTGACGCTTTTATCACTCTCTCTGTACCGGAAGAAGAGCTGATACAACGCATCTTAAGCCGGCAAGAGGGACGAAGCGATGATACCCCCGAAAAGGTTAAAAACCGGCTAAAGGTGTATCACGAAGAGACCGCCCCGGTCCTTGGGTATTACAAGAAGAAAGGGTTGGTAACAGAAATTGACGGTGTTGGCTCCGTCGATGAGATCTTCTCATCCATTCAAAAAGAGCTCAACAAAGTATAACAAGTTACTGACGTTTCCGGGTATTGCGAGGCATCACCGATACGCTGTTTTATTTTTGTCCCATCATCATAAATCAATATTCTTTATGAAAAAAATAAACGCTTTTATTTATCTGCTGGTTGCCGCCGCTCTTATGTTCACCTTTTCGCAATGTAATGGTGGAGATAACACCTCTACAGCTCAGGTTACACAAAAAAATCTGGTCTTGTTTGGCCCTCCGGGAGCTGGAAAATCTACACAGGCCGGATTTATTGTAGACCACTACGGCCTTGAAAAACTGGAATCGGGTGCTATTTTCCGACAAAACATCTCTGACGAGACTCCGCTTGGCCTCCGTGTTCAGCAATTTGTTAATGCCGGCGAGCTGGTACCCGACAGCCTGGTTAATCGTATTATTCTCGGTGAGCTCTCTGACGACCGCTACCGAAACGGGTTTGTGATTGATGGATTTCCGCGAACCATTCCACAGGCAGAAGCATTACAGACGTTTTTAACGATCCGGCGAATGGACCTGGACGCAGTGGTTCACCTTGAAGTTCCTGAAGAGGAACTGCAGCGCCGTATTTTAGGCAGAGATGACGATCGGGATGATGACGATCTGGAAACCTTTCGGGCGCGAATGGAAACCTATCGCAATGAAACCAAGCCACTTCTCGATTTCTATGAAGAGCGTGATCTGCTGATTACAGTTGATGGTACCGGAACCCCGGAAGAGGTTTCTCAGCGCATTCTGCGGGCACTTCAATAGAGCCATTAGGCGTTTTTTTTATTGATTGAAGCACGGCACTCTTTTTACCTATTTGAACGATTTATTGTCGCAGATCGGTCGTTCATAATCTAACGATGAATAGGAATAAAACCCCTTCTTGCCGGCATTCTAAGCAATTTATCCCTTCAGCAGCGCTTTAACAATTGCCGGTGTCACATCCATAATCGATCGGCAAGTATGGAAGTGGTCACTCGTGCCTTTCACAATAAGCGGAACCGGATTTCGGGTGTGTTTTTTGATGGAGAGATCCTCCAGGTTTCCATGATCACTGGTGAGTACAAGGGTGTCTCCGGACCTGAGACCATCACTCACGGCCGTCAGCAATCGATCCAGTGATTGCAGCACCCCTTCGGCTGTTTCCATCTGTTGTAAATGGCCTGCTTTATCGGTGAGGTAGTACTCAAAAAGAACCAGATCGTACCGAGTGGCCGCGTGTAATAGTCGATCAGCGGCTTCTTTTTCTGTTATCATCGGCACATCCATATGAAGTTGCTCCCGCCACGCGTTTTGAGTGATGTCCGCTGTTACTGCCCGGCCCTCCATAATATCTTTCGTACGGTTTACCTTTAATCCGGCGGCCAGGGTCATCATAGTAGTGGCCGTCCAGCGGTTTCTTTTCTTCACTTTCTCAAAAAAAACCTCCGGATAAGCATTGATAAAATGGGGCTGTTTTCCGGCTTGCAACAGATGATGAAAAAGACTCTCTTTTTTTAAAAGATGGCGTGTTTTGGTAGGCGGAAATGGCCCAAAGTGTCTTCCGTTTATTTTGGCAGCATTTTGCCCGGAAAACAGCGTAGCCTGGCCGGTACCACTTTGCGGTAAACCGTCTACTTCCAGATTGGCATCAATCGGCCTGTACAATAAATCGGATTCTAAAACAGCCTCACACCCTGAATGGATTCCGTTCTGTTTCGTGAGGGATGAGAAAAAGATGAGAGATTCGTTTGCAAGCGGATTGTGTTCTCCCGCGTCTCCGACGCCAATTCCATCAATAAAAAAGAACAGGATAGCCATTTCTTACCGCTCCATTAGAATGGTAACCGGCCCGTCATTAATGAGCGAAACATCCATTGTAGCAGCAAATTCACCCTCTTCAATCGGTACAGAGCCATTGCTTTTCAGATACGCCACCATCCAATTGTATAATTTTTCTGCCGGTTCCGGAGCCATCGCATCTGTAAACCCCGGACGCGTTCCTTTTTCAATCCGTCCATACAGCGTAAATTGAGAAACCACCAAAATACCACCATTCACATCTCGAACAGACCGGTTCATTTTTCCCTCTTCATCGGCAAAAATTCGAAGCTTTAGAAGTTTGTCGCAGCACCATTTTACAGTCTCCTCTGTATCATCCTGATGAATACCCACCAACAGCAACAGTCCGTGCCCAATCGAGCCTATAATTTCTTCCTGAACAGTAACAGACGCTCTCTGAACTCGCTGAATAATAATACGCATGGTGTTGATAACTATGTTTGTAACTTCAATGTAGGTGGTTGATATCTCGGATACTTCCTTTTAAGCTCATTTTGTCCACATCAATCCACATAAAAAACCCGTTATGAACAGGCAAAAAGTATAACTTTCTGTGTTCAGTTCGTAACCGGAGTTTGCGGTGCAATCTATATGTGATTGTGGATAATGTAAAATCACAATCCGTAAACCTTTGATTTTACTGCATATTATATCCACATTTCTTTCCACATTTCATTCACGCTCTGTTTTTAAATGTCAATGAATAAGTTCTCCACTTATCCACACCCTCTACTACTAAAAGACAAAAAATAAATTTCACTGATCTTGTATACTCCTGTGGAAAACGGGGAGGAATTAATCAAAATGGACTCCGTTTAACTCGTTATATTTGACTGTCTTTTAAACGAAAAGCAATCTATCAATTTATTTTGTCTGATCAGTCAACATACAAAGATGCCGGAGTAAATATAGAAGCCGGTGAACAGCTTGTCGAATCCATTAAGGATCTGGTAAAGGAGACGCACAACAGCTCGGTTCTGTCTAATATTGGTGGATTTGGAGCACTCTATATGCCCGATCTTTCCGGTTATAAACAGCCGGTTTTGGTTAGCAGTGTAGATGGAGTTGGTACCAAATTGATTGTGGCGTTTAAAAGCGGTGTATATGATACTGTTGGACAGGATCTCGTCAATCATTGTGTAAATGATATTGCCGTTTGCGGAGCTAAACCACTCTACTTTCTTGATTATTTTTCGACCGGAAAACTGGACCAGGGGATTGCTAAAGATGTGATTAAAGGATTTGCCCTTGCTTGTAAAGAGAACGATGTAGCTCTGATAGGAGGTGAAACAGCGGAAATGCCCGATATTTATAAACAGGGTGAATTTGATCTGGCAGGAACGATTGTAGGTGTGGTTGAAAAGGATGAACTCATTACCGGATCGGCCATTAAACCGGGAGATGCGGTGATTGGATTTGCAAGCAATGGTCTGCATACCAACGGTTATTCACTGGCCCGGCACGTGTTGTTTAAGAAGTTTGATGTAACCGATAAACCAAACGGATTCGATCAAACCGTTGGAGAGATTCTTCTGGCTGTTCACAAATCGTATCTATCTGTCATCAGCTCTCTAAAAATGGTAGAAGGCGTGAAAGGTTTTTCTCATATCACGGGTGGTGGGCTTGTTGGTAACACCAAACGAATTTTACCGGCTGGCTGCCGTTTATCAATTGATTGGAATAGCTGGAAGCGGCCGCCAATCTTTTCACTCATTCAGGAAACCGGAAACGTACCGGAAGAGGATATGAGAGCAACGTTTAATCTTGGTATAGGTCTTGCCGTTGTGGCTGATAAAGAGGCTGTAGAAGAGATAAAACAACGAGCAGCAGAACGTGGCGAAGAGCCGTTACTAATTGGAACGATTGAGTAAGAAAAACAGACAAATTATGGCTACAGTAAAACTTTTAAAAATTGCACACGGACGAAGCGGAGATAAAGGTAACGGAAGTAATGTGGGTATCATCGCCCGCCACCCGGATATCTATCCTTTTCTCAAAAAAGAACTTACCGCAGAGCGTGTTAAAGAGCACATGAAGCATATTTGTAAGGGAGATGTTGAGCGGTACGAGCTCGAAAATATAGGAGCTCTTAACTTTGTACTGAATGAGAGCCTTGGCGGTGGAGGAACCGTATCATTGAAGCTGGATGCACAGGGTAAAACCCATGCGAGTTCACTACTTAGGATGGATATTGATGTACCTGAATCGCTTTTGAAGCTTGTTTAAGCGGTAAATTCTACAGCTTTATTAACGGCGGTTTTGATCGGCTGATCGCCCTGAACAAGATCCAGTGTTACATTATATAAGGTGGATGTTTGTATGATGTGAAAGAGTGTGGCGGCCACGTCTTCCCTTGAAATTTCGCCCCGCTCCAAGGATGGCTGCAACTGAATGTTACCGTTTCCGGGTTCATTGGTTAACCGACCGGGTTTCAAGATAACATACGGTAATCCGCTTTTCCGTAAGGCCTCATCCGCTTCTGCTTTTGCCTTCTGATATACCTTAAACACGTCACTCCCTCTTGGTTTGTCCAACCCCATAGCGCTGATCATAATGTAGCGCTTCGGCCCGATTTTTTTAGCAGCTTCGATTAGTTTAATGGCACCATCGCGGTCTACGGTCCATTTTCGTTCGGCCCCGCTTCCGGGACCCGCACCGGCCGCAAAAACAACCACATCAGCACGCCCCACCGCCTGCGCAATATCATTCTCATATTCTATATCACATAGAATGGGTTCTACTCCTATTTTTGCAAGCTCATCCATCTGCTCTTTTTTACGAATGAGTCCCCGCACCTGGTGGCTGTCATCAATCAGTAATGGATGTAACTTACGAGCGATTTGTCCGGCCGCTCCGACAATGGATATCTTCATGGGTATAAATATGTTAGAATGATATGTGAGACTCTGCATACAGTAACGGTCTCGCGTTTGGTTCCATTCACTCTTTTTGTTGTAGATAGAGGGATGAATCTTTTTTTAAAACGAACTTTTGCTTAATTTTGGAGTCTGTTATGTAATGCCCGAGTGGCGGAATTGGTAGACGCGTGCGCTTCAGGTGCGTATGTCCTTACGGACGTGGAGGTTCAAGTCCTCTCTCGGGTACAAAAAAGAGCTTGTCAGCTTTGCTGGCGGGCTTTTTCTTTTTCAGCAAATTTCTCATCTACTTTAAGATCTGAGCGTTGATGTTGCGAAGCAGTGCTCCGCGGTTCAAGTCCTCTCTCGGGTACGATAAAGCTCAGTAGATATTAATTCTGCTGAGCTTTTTTCTTTTTTAAGGCAGTAATGAAGTAAATCAGATCCGAGCGCTGTTCTTCCGAAGCAGTGCTTCGGCCTCTCTCGGGTACAGTTACAAAGCCTGTCAGCTATGCTGGCGGGCTTTTTCTTTTTCAGCAAATTTCTCATCTACTTTAAGATCTGAGCGTTGATGGTGCAGATCCCCCAGTCAGTTTGAAGTAAACAAAACGCTTACTCTATCCGCCTCAATATGCCATCCCAAAGAGAGGCCCATATCAAATAAAACATTGCCAAATCGAAACCGTGTTCGTATACCGGCTCCAATAACTGTTTGTGAGCTGTTCGAAAACCGATTGGTGCTCAGTGATGATATATCACCGACCGACTGGCTGAAAAGCAGAAGATAGATGTTGGAAAGGTAAGCGGGTACAAGAAGTCCGCCATCATCGGGGTAGGTGAGGGGGATGGTATAGCGGGTGCCGATGATGCCCACATTGTTCTGCCCGGCTAATGGAAAACCGCCAAAGTGATCAGAAAAACGGGATTGTATATCAAAAACAGGCACATCTGATTGCGTAATTCCCTCGAACGACAACCGCAGCGATTGATTCCATCGCCGGAGTGGCGAAACATAGCCGATAACACCCGCACGAAATCCCTGCCTTCGGGAAAAAACACCTTCAAAAGTCTGCAGCCCGGGAATGGTTATCGATAAATCGGCCCGGTTTAATCCAACCCGTGTCTGTGTAAAGAAGGATAAACCGGTATTGGGTTGTACGTCCCGCACAAATTGGCGCAGATTGATATTTACGTTGGTTGACAATCCCACGGTGTGCTGTGTTGCAAAATCTGAAAACTCATTTCTGGAGTCGAACGAGCTTCTGAATTTTAACTGGGAGAGGATGTATTCCGGCTCAATAAAGAGGGAAGAGAACCGTGCATTCTGCTCCAGACGCACAACAAATGGAAGGGATAGAGATCCGCCACGCTGCTGGAGGATATTTTGGACAAAAAATGTATCCTGATTTTCATCTTGCACCCGGATGATATTGAATGTTGGCCGGCTGAAAAAACGAGCTTCAAATCCGGGATAGAAGCTTCGGTTACGGTATTGGATATCGTACCAAAACCGTTCGGCGAAATTGGTTACTTCCACAGAGTAAGCCTGTTCGCTTAGTACATCTACACTTTCCATTCGGATGCCAAACTCTGTAGAGTTCGGCCCCACGCGCGATTCAAGTGTTGGAACCCAAATTCTCGGTACCAGCCATCCAAAACCGGTTCGGTGGGGCTGCTGATTCCACGATGATTGATCGGCCTCTTCGGTGCGGTTAAGCAGCGGCCGATCCAGAAGGCTTGTAAGAAGAGCGGGCCGGTTTTGCATATCATCATATACCGTTCGGTCCAACAGAGCGGCAGCAGGGACTGTGTACGGTATCTGCTCATTGCCACGTTGCCGGATAAGTGCAAGTTTATCCCCCTGCAATGACCAGGCCCCTTCAAAAGCGTTAAACAACGATTCTGTTTTTTGTACAATTTGATCGGTTTCAATGTGGTATTCGTACAGGTTCAATTCTCCTGTATGATCGCTGGAGAAGAGAAGAATTGGTTTTGAGGGGTGCCACTGAGGGTCAAAAATGGAGCCGTGTGTAAATGCTACATCCGGATCGCGGGTTAGCAGCGTATCCACATCGGTAACAGATTCAATCCATAGTGCCTGCACACCGTGCCGTTTACCGACAATGGCTATGGTTGCCGGATCGTGATGGGCCAGATCAAATTCTACAACGCTGCTGTTATCACGCATGGGAAAGATTCGCCCAACTGATCCATCCGGATCGATGGTTACAAGCTGCAGGTGCTGGGAAACGGTCTGCAGGCCATACAATCCTGTTTCATTCTTTTTGGGATAGGATATTCGCCCGTTTACAGTAATTCGATCTGATTTACCGCTCTGAAGGTTCAGCCGATGGATGTCGCTCCGAAAAACATTCTGATAAATGGGATGGACATGATACCGGGCGAAGAGCAGTTCCCGGCGGCTCGAATCGAGGCTGTACCCCTGATCCTCCACAATGGATACTTCATGAATCAAACGGCTTTTCTGAGTTTCCAGGTCCACTGTGTAAAAACCGGTTGGCCGATTGCAGGTTCGTGCGTGGAAAAGCACGGTTTGATCATCGATCCAAAGTGGCCGCCGAATCTGAGTACAGGTTGAGTAGAACGGAACCTCGGCAGATGCGGCTTCAAGAGATGTTGAGTTTAATGCAGACAGCCGCTGCTGCTCTTTTTCGTTTTGATAGGTTTCGAAATCACGGTACAACCGAGCCGGCGATGAACCCGTAACGTTCCTTAACGCCATACCCATTCCTAAAAACGGATATTGGTGATGCCGCCGTATGGCTTTTCTCATTGTATCCTCGCCGTAGGTATTGGTGAGCCAGGCTACAAATTCGTATCCGCCGATGTAATGGCGATTAAAGGGAGGGGTGAAGGATGAGATGTGAGCTACTCGCCCCATGGACCATTGGTCTGCATCGAGCATTGCAGTAAATTGGTTGGAGAAGAACGGATAGTTACCGCGCCCCGAGTGCGGCATGGTATTGTGGCTTTCGTGATGAACGGCAACTCCCTCCAAAAAGCCGGATGGCGCGGCACCGTGAAGAGACCGCGCAGCATCATTCGAAAACAGACGGGTTACATTACCAACCAACCCGGTTTGCACCGAACTGAAGTGCAGCGCGTGCACAAGTTCATGAGGAACGACGCTTTCAAGCCAATCACCGGAACGCGGACTGAGCGCTTTGCCCCGAATGGGGGCAAGTTCAATTTCGGATCTGAAATTAAAGGGAGTTACAAATCCATTTGAACGGTCGTTATTCGGGTTCAGAATAACGGGAAATCGGCGAAGGTCTCCATCAACAAACGCCTGTATATCGTCATATTCAAGCTCTAAAATGGCCATCGTACGCTCAGCCTCTTGTTGATAGGCGGCGGGATAGATCACCCGAAACCGGTCGGTAGTTAATTCCTGCCAGTTTAACTTGGGCAGTCGGTGCTGTACGGGATAGAATTGTGCGGTTGCGTCACACACACCAATCAGTAACAGAAGAAAAAGGAGACCGAGTTGTTTACGAATCATAGCTGATTATAAAAATAGGAGCCAAAAAACGGTTGCCAATGCAAAGCCGGTTAAAAACAGAAGCCCGCTGTAGGCCAGTATCCGAAGCCACGGTTTGGGGCGGAATTTGTCCGGAATATCCCTCCCTAAAATGAGGCGAATATTTAAATATGCCAATACCGGGGCCATTAAAAAAGAGAGCGAGGTGGCAAAATCAATCAGCAGGCGGAAGTGATCGCCGGCATATACAAGAATCAGGAAAGCGACCGTACTGATGGAAATCAGCAATATGCGATACCACTGTGTGGTGGAAAAGCGCCGGTTTGGCCGCACAGTTTCAATCAGGATAGCACAGACGCGTGGATACGTATCCGCCACGGCGAAGGTAGTGCTGAACATGGTAGAGAATGCACAGATTACGATAATGGCATACGACCAATCGCCAAGCGTGAGAGTATACAACGAAATGAGTTGCTTTGAGAACGCCCCGCCGCTGGCTGCAAAATCTGTTCCCGATCCGTGCAGTATCAACGCCCCCAGCGACAGAAACAATAACGCAATCACCGCGGCACCGATGTACCCGATGTTGAAATCGAGAAGGGACTCCTTCAGCGTAGGTTTATAGCGTGTCTGTTTTTCGCGCTCCAATGTCCATATCGAGTGCCAAACGGAAGCATCGACCGGAATGGGCATCCACCCCATCAATGCAATAAGAAATGCAAATCCTGCGGCGCTCCAGAGTTCGGGAGAAGCTGAAGCGCTCTCCGCTGCAACGCCGGTTTGGAACAGCGCAGCAACCACTGCAATAACAGTGGAGACAGCCAGTAACACCATGAAGAACTTGATGATGCCATCCAGAATTGCATAGGAGCCGCGAATAAGCAGCGATACACAAAGTGCCAGAACGATCCCGCTCCAAAGCTGCGGCGAAAGGGTGATGCCCGTAAGCTCTGCGGCAAGGCTTGCTGTAACTATGGTGACGGCAGCCAATACTGCAAACATCGAACCGACGGTGAAGACAATGAAAATCCAGAGAGGAATGCGGCCCAATTTGGCATATCCATGAATCATGTGGTTGCCGGTTGCGATGGCATACCGCGGCCCAAATTCTAAAAACGGGTATTTAAAAAGGTTGGCCAAAACCACCGCCCATACCAAGGCAAACCCAAAATCGGCGCCGGCCCGGGTAGATTGCACCAGATGAGAGACCCCGATGGCGGCAGCAGCCATGATCAGTCCGGGGCCGATACTTTTTTTGAGCTCTTCTGTCAACCAGGTTCGGTTCTGTTTTTGGTTGTTCCGAATATGATCATTATCAACCGAAAAGAAAACGGATTTCGTTATACAAGTGCAAAGGGATTTCCATTTGTGGAACCAAATCGATCGATAAACCCTTATATTATTAACACATCAATCTGCTAACACCAAGTAAACCAAGAGGTACTAACGAATGGACAAAAAGCGAATCGATGCTCTTCTGCAATACCGCGCTCCCAACTCAGTCACCATCACGCTGCCTACACACGAGAAAGGAGAAGGGGTGAAACAGGACCCCATCCGGCTCAAAAATCTTATCAAAGAAGCGGAAGATCAGTTGGTTTCCCGCGGCATGAAACAAAAAGAGGCCGAATCACTCCTTGAAGAAGTTAAAGAGCTGATTTCCAAACCTATTTTCTGGGCATACATGGATGATGGATTGGTTATCATGAAATCGGATGAAGAAACGGAAATTGTTAAAACGCCCTACCCGGTTGAAGAGCGCGTCTATGTGCGCGATCATTTTTTGGTTACACCCCTTCTGCCGCTTATCAGTATGGACGGGACGTTTTCACTGCTTGCTGTAAGCCGTAAAAACGTTCGCCTGTTGGCATGTACACGCAATAGTGTTGCCAATATAACACCCGAGTCAGCTGAAACGTCGATTGACGAATATCTGGAAGAGGCTCCCGAAAAAGAGCTCCAATTCCACACCGGCGCCGATGGAAAAGACGCCATGTTTTTCGGCCACGGTTCCGGCAAGGATGAGAAAAAAAATGTATTGGAAGCCTTTTTCCGGCGGCTGGAAGATGAGCTTACCCCTGTGCTCAATCGGCGAAAAGACCCGCTGATTATTGCCGGACTTGAGGATAACATCGCCTTTTACAAGAAGTATAATCAGTACAACCGAACCATGCCTCAAACGGTGGGCATGAATCCCGATGAACTCAGCGATGATGAGCTTCGTGACAAAGGGTGGGAGCAGATACAGTCTTATTTCCTGAAGGAGATGTACGCCTCCATCAATATGATTCAGGAAAATCAGAACAAGCTGGTCTCCAATAATCTGTCTGATATTATCGAAAATACCATCATGGGCAAATCAAAGACGGTGTTCATTGCCACCAATGAACGTGTTTTTGGCCGTTATGATGATGAGAATCACGATGTAAAGATTGCTCCGTCTCCCTCGGAAGAGGATATTGACCTCCTGAACTTTCTTGCTCTGAAGGCGCGGGAAACAGGGGCCGATGTGTATGCGCTGCCGAAAACAGAGATGCCTATACAAGCCAATACGGCAGCCGAATTCCGGTTTTAAATAGATTGAGACCTTATAAAGCCCGGCCATCTGTTGGTGGTCGGGTTTTTTTATCTTTCACACGTTTTTTCAATTCTGTTAGCTACATTTATCTTATACGTCCATTTTAAAAAACCACTGCTCTATATGCATCTACGTCATGTGTTTCTCGCCCTGTTTATTGCGGTAGTATTACCGGCGCTTAGTCATTCTCAAACATCGCTTAGCGACTACCTTCCCGATCACCTCACCTATGACCCATCCATTCCCACCCCATCTGAAATTGTAGGCCATGAAGTGGGGGAGTGGCACATCACACACGATAAACTGGTGTACTACATGCGGGCTGTGGCGGAAGCCTCCGACCGTGTAGAATATCATGAGTATGCACATACCCATGAAGGGCGGCCGCTCATCATGCTCACGGTTTCATCTCCGCAGAATTTGGCATCGATCGACCGAATCAGGGAAACCCATCTGCAATTGCGTGATCCTGACATTTCTGCCGATCTCGATATTTCCACCATGCCGGTGGTGGTGAATCTCGGCTACAGCGTGCATGGCAATGAGCCAAGCGGGTCGAATGCCTCGCTGCTTACCGCGTATTATCTGGCTGCTGCGCAAGGTCCCGAAATTGATGAACTGTTACAGAACTCCATCATTTTGGTTGATCCAAGCCTGAATCCCGATGGGTTGCAGCGGTTTTCTACCTGGGTAAATATGCATAAAAGTATAAACGTGGCGGTTACCGACCGGGTAGATCGTGAATTTAATGAAATCTGGCCCGGTGGCCGCACCAACCATTACTGGTTCGATCTGAACCGGGACTGGATGCCTGTTCAACATCCGTCCAGCCGTGGCCGTATTCAAATGTATCAGAAATGGAAGCCCAATGTGCTTACCGATTTCCATGAGATGGGCACCAACTCCACCTATTTCTTCCAGCCGGGCGTTCCGTCACGCACGCACCCGTTAACCCCGCAATTGAATCAGGATCTGACCATGGCTATAGCCGAGTACCATGCCGAAGCGCTTGATGAACGGGCAGAGCTGTATTACACCCGCGAGGGGTTCGACGATTTTTACTACGGGAAAGGCTCTACCTATCCCGATGTATTTGGCACCGTTGGGATCCTTTTTGAGCAGGCAAGTTCTCGTGGCCACGCTCAGGAGAGTATACACGGCATACTCGAGTTTCCAAGCACTATTTTAAACCAGTTCACAACAACACTATCAACCCTGCGTGCCTCTCTTGATTTACGGGAAGACCTGCATAATTTGGCACGCACGTTTTATCGGGATGCACGTAATGATGCGCGCAATGCCCGAACCAAAGCGATCATCGTTGGGGATGAACACGATCAGGCTAAAACCTGGCACTTGGCTGATCTGCTGAGTCATCACAACGTGGAGATGTACGAACTGTCGCGCGATGTGGAAGCCAATGGCCACACATTTCAAGCCGGCCGCGCCCTGGTTATCCCCACCGAGCAGACCGAATACAAGTTTATCGAAGCGATGATGGAGCGGCGGACAACCTTTCAGGACAGCATTTTTTATGATGTTTCGACCTGGACACTCCCATTTTCTTTTAACCTTCCATTCGCCGAACTGGCACAAAATCAGTTTAACCGGAATCTGTTGGGCGATCAAATCACGGAACCCGAATTTCCGGCCGGGGAGATTGTTGGCGGTCGCAGCCAATATGCCTATTTATTTGAGTGGGATGAATATTACGCCCCCAAGGCGCTCTATCGCCTGCAAAACGCAGGTGTTCGCACCAAAGTTGCAACGATCCCTTTTCAGGCGGTTACGTCCCGCGGTGTAAAAGAGTTTGATTATGGTACCATTCTGGTGTCGCTTGGACGACAAGATGTAAACGATCGGGAGATCTACCAGTTGATGCAACAAGCTGCGGAGGATGGTATTACGGTATACTCAATGTCTGGTGGATTAAATCCAAGTGGTATGGATTTGGGAAGCCCCAGCTTCAGTGATCTTGATAAACCATCGGTTGCAATCCTGGCCGGCTCCGGTATACGTTCGAACGATGTTGGCGAAATCTGGCACCTGTTTGATCAGCGGTTTGATATGCCAATTACTATGATTGATCAGGATCAGTTTGGTCGCGCAAATCTCAATCGTTACAACGTCATCGTTCTGGCACACGGGGGTTATGGCGGCCTCTCCTCAAATAATGTTGATGAGTTAAAACGATGGGTTCGTAGCGGAGGCGTTTTGATTCTTAACCGCGGCGCAGTGAATTGGGGTGTGCGTCAAGGGTTGGCCAACATTGAGTTTGTAAGCACACCGTTCGACAATCCGGAGCAGTTGCCATATGCCGATTTAACCGACAATCGCGGTGCGCAGGTTATCGGAGGCTCTATTTTTAATGTGCGGCTCGATCTGACACACCCTATTGCTTATGGATACAACCGGGAAGAGATGACCGTCTTCAGAAACTCCAATACGTTTATGAAACTGGCCGACAACCCCTACGCCACTCCGGTTCGGTACACAGATAATCCTCTTGCCAGCGGCTATATTTCAGATCAAAATTTGGAGACGCTTGCGGGCACGGCATCTGTTATTGTGTCCGGCTATGGTGGTGGACGCGTCGTTAGCTTTGTGGACAATCCCGCATTTCGCGCCTTCTGGTTCGGAACCAATAAATTGCTCATGAACGCCGTGTTTTTTGGACAGACGATCAGCGGGGCATCGGCAAATTAACATCGATCGGTATTGATCGATCCGAAAAAGGGGCGGCTTTTACAACCGCCCCTTTTTTTATGATGGTTTGGTTCTTACGAAGGCAGGGTTACATATCCAGTTTGGCAATTCGGTGCTGGAACTGTTTGATTGCAAACTCCAGAAACCAATCTTTATCCAGTCCAAAGGGCACCTCATCATACGGTTCAAAGATCTCGTGGATCATGTTCGTGGCGTCATTCAGTAGATCCTCAAGATGCTCTTCAAATGCCGGTTTCAAATCGATGTTATCCTGCAGTAAACGATTGATGAGATAGATGCCAAAAGCAATGTGGCGCGATTCGTCCTGTTTTAAAAGAGTGATACCTTTCTGCATGCCGGGCATCAGATCATTATCGTTCAACATCTTATAGTAGGCTTCGTATCCGGTTTCGGCCAGTGTGCCTTCAACAATCATGTTGTATGTTCCGGCTGCTTTTAACTGTGCAAGCGGGGAGGCGTCCTCCTCCAGCCGATGAAGCGCCTGGGGTAGTTTGGTATAAAAAACGGTGCGATAGAAAGGCTTGTGAAATCGCTCGAAGTCGTGTCCGCGTCCAAACACGTCGGTTACATATCGTGAGAAGAACTCTGTATGTTTCGCTTCTTCCCATAAGAACGACGTTAGATAAATCTCCTCTTCGATTCGACCTTCCTTAGCAATCACTCGAATAAGCGGCAGAAGATCCAGCGTAACCGCTTCTTCACCGGCCATGAAGAGCCCGGTCAAATGGAGGATTATCTCCTTCTGTTTCGGTTCAAGCAACTCCCAGTCGGCGCGATCCTTCTCAAGGTCGATATCCGAAGGGTTCCAAATGCCCAACCGTTTCGATTTTTGAAAGAGCTGCATCGGAAAGCTCTCATGATCCAGCCCTTTACGAACCGTTTTATAATACGTACGTTTAAATTCTCCATTTGTGTGTTTAGCTGTATGCGCCGCTGTTGATGCCCCGGCTTTACCATGGCTGTAATCCGGAGCGCATTTCAATAATTCGGTCGCCGCTTTTTTTTGCGTAGAGAGAAGAAATAAACTCCCTTTTTCCAGTTTGATGCCGCCTTTCATCAGCAACATCAACGGATCCTTTTTTTTAGTGATCAGATTTTTCCATGTATATGCATCTCCCGAGAGCACCACATCCGATCGATCTTCATCCTCCTGTTTTGCATATCGTAATTCCTCACAGCTGCCTTCCTGCAAATCAAGAAAAAAACCAATTGCCTTTTCATCTTCAAACTCATCGGGTGGTGGAACAATTTTAAGCACAATGGGTGCGTTCCATTTTTTCCCCGCCTTTTGGTAGGAGGTACTACTGTTGATGGCTGTTTGCCACTCACTCATCCACGTACTTGAAAACCAGCTCTTGGTTTGTGACGATTCTTCTTTCTCTTTTCGAAACCACATAATGAAATGGTTGTTTTCGGGTTATTTATGGGTGAATGCCTATTTTAAAGTAATGGTTTAAAGCGATATTTTGATACGTTGGTACAAATACCACCGATAAATTTATAAGTATAATAAAAACAATTAGATATGGATAGTCTATATCCAGCCTACGATGTGATTGTAGTAGGAGGGGGACACGCCGGCAGCGAAGCTGCTGCAGCATCTGCAAGATCGGGTGCCAAGACACTTCTCATTACGATGAACCTTGACGCCGTCGCCAAAATGTCGTGTAATCCGGCAATGGGCGGTGTGGCCAAGGGTCAGCTCGTTCGTGAGATTGATGCGCTTGGGGGCCTTAGTGGTATTGTAAGCGACCGTAGTGGCGTTCAATTTCGAATGCTCAATCGCAGTAAAGGGCCGGCGATGTGGAGCCCCCGCTGTCAAAGTGATCGCATCCTGTACGCTAATTGTATGCGCCAAGAGCTGGAGGCCATCCCAAATTTAACATTCCGCCAGGATAATGTTGTAGACATCATTACCACGGATGACGATAAACAGGTAAAAGGTGCAGTCACCCAGACCGGGCAGTTTTTCGAAAGCAAAGCGGTTATTCTAACCAGCGGCACCTTTTTAAACGGCTTGATTCATATTGGTGAAAGTCAGTACGGCGGGGGGCGGTCCGGCGAGCGCGCCTCGGTTGGGATATCGGCATCACTTGAAAAGCTCGGTTTTGAAATTGGCCGATTGAAAACGGGTACGCCTCCGCGTATAGACGGGCGTTCCATTGATTATTCTCAATTAGAAATTCAGTACGGAGATGAAAATCCAAGCCCGTTTTCATTCATGACGGAATCTCTCCCATCCAAAGAAGAGCAATTGACCTGTTGGATTGGGTATACCAATAATGCGGTTCATGATACCCTTCGAACAGGATTCGACCGCAGCCCGATGTTTAATGGGCGAATCAAATCGATTGGGCCGCGCTACTGCCCGAGTATCGAAGATAAAATTGATCGTTTCTCAGATAAAGATCAGCATCAGCTTTTTTTAGAGCCGGAAGGTTGGGATACGTACGAAATGTATCTGAATGGATTTTCAACATCCCTGCCCGAAGATGTTCAATATCGGGCACTGCGGACCATTCCCGGTTTTGAAAAAGCAGTTATGCTGCGCCCCGGCTATGCCATTGAATATGACTATTTTCCACCGTATCAGATCAAGAGAAACCTTGAAACCAAGCGTGTGAACGGACTCTTTTTTGCCGGGCAGATTAATGGAACAACAGGATATGAAGAAGCGGCCTGTCAGGGGTTGATGGCGGGCATCAATGCGTCGTTATATGTGCAGTCCCGGGAACCGTTTGTCTTGAAGCGGTCAGAAGCGTATATCGGCGTGTTGATTGATGATTTAATCAACAAGGGTACCGAAGAGCCTTACCGGATGTTTACCTCTCGCGCAGAACACCGCATTCTACTACGTCAAGATAATGCGGATCTGCGATTAACCGAGCTTGGGCATAGAACGGGACTTGTAACCGATGAGCGATATCGCACCTTCAAAAAGAAAAAAAATGAGATAGATGCTCTTTTTGATCTGATCTCATCCTATACTGTCCGGCCCGAAAAGATGGACCCGATGCTTCAGGAAAAGGGGACATCGGTACTTTCACAGCCGGTAAAAGCGCGTACACTTATTCCCCGGCCGGAAATCCATCTACAGGATCTTTTGAATGCCGATGAAGAGTTGCACCTTGAGGTTCGTAAAATCACAGATAATCCAACCGTTTTAGAACAGGTTGAAATTCAGATAAAGTACGAAGGGTATATCAAGCGAGAGTTTGAAATGGTGGAGGAGCTCAGCAAGCAAGAGGAAAAACCGATACCGGATCAGTTAAATTATGACCGCATTAAAAGCCTCTCTTCTGAAGGAAAATCAAAACTAAAGAAGATCAAACCGGAAACCATTGGTCAGGCGTCCCGCATCAGCGGCGTATCTGCGAGTGATGTAGCGGTTCTTATGGTCTATCTTAAAGGGTAAGTGTTTCACGTGAAACAGTCTGTTGAGGAAGTAATTTTAGGTGACGATGTATACCAGAAAGCTGAAAAACTCTATTCAGCTCATGAAAGTGAATTAGAAAAATATCTTGATCTTTTACTGTCGTGGAATGAAAAAATTAACCTTGTAAGCCGGGCTGTTTCACGTGAAACGGTGCGCGAGCACATCATTCATTCGTTGATACCGGCAGTAAAAGTGAATGAAAAATCGCTGATGGAAGGACATCGTGAATGGATAGATACAGGAACAGGCGGGGGGATGCCGGGCATACCGCTTGCTATCACAAACAAGGAAAGGGCGTTTATTCTTAATGATAATGTCAGGAAAAAAATGGTAGCTGTTGAGGATATGGCGCGTGAACTCAACCTCGAAAATGCATCTGCCATCGCGAAAAGCATTTCGCTGATCGATCTTCCAAAAGGGACAGGGATTATCAGTAAACATGCATTTAAAATAGATGATCTACTACGCCATCGAAAAGGGAAGGGGTGGGAAACCATTCTTTTGTACAAGGGTGTGGAAGATGCTAAAAAAGAGCTCGCCAGAAGCAGAGGCTGGAACAGGGCGGTTATCTATTCATTTCAATTCACGGGCAATTCCTTTTATGAGGGAAAGGGATTGGTTTTACTCCGCTCCTGAGAGAAATCTATTTTAGCTTTTCAGTCGGGTTCGCTACCTTCGGTTGAACCAAATAATGGGATCCGATATGGCAAAACTGAACAGCTCGCAACGCAGAATGAAGATGATTCTGATGCTTCAGCAATCCACAAAAAGAGTAACAGCCAGCGATATGGCTGAAAAATTTGGGGTGAGCCGGCGAACTATTTTTCGAGATATCCGCGTACTGGAAGACCTGAATGTGCCCCTGACCTGGGATGAGGAGAGCGGATATGGGGTAACACACGGATACAAAGTGCCGCCGCTGATGTTTACCACCCGGGAGCTTGCAACCATTCTGGTGGGGCTTAACTTTGTAAAATCGCAGGTTGATAAACAGCTGGCCAGCGATGCGGGTGGGGTTGAGCTAAAAATTAAACAGGTGCTGCCGGATGAATTAAAACGATTTATGCAGGCGCTTGAAGATAAAACGGTGGTAGATCCATTTCTTAAATTTGGCCTGGAAAAAAAGGAGGGAGGAAACTGGTATTTATTATCTACGGCAATTTCAGAGCAGCGCGTGGTGGAATTTCAATACAAAAGCCGGGATGGAGAAACAACGAAAGGCCGGGAAGTTGAGCCGTATCTCCTGGTATTTTATCGTGACCACTGGAATGTGATCGGCTTTTCCAGAAAACGTGACGATATTCGAAATTTTGTGCTCGACAGCATGTCAGACGTGCAGTTGACA
Source organism: Balneolaceae bacterium (assembly GCA_047921075.1). Lineage (GTDB taxonomy): Bacteria > Bacteroidota > Rhodothermia > Balneolales > Balneolaceae > JBLRWS01. Next base: position 29,605 of record JBLRWS010000002.1, read on the forward strand.
GACAAAAAATTCATGCCGATTGGCGAAATTAACGCAGAGGCCCTTATTTTTCGATCTAACGAGTCCGGGCAAAAAGTAGAGGTACACATCGACAAATCGATCGAAGACGCGTTTAAAGCCAATCTGCCGACTAAAATAATTAAGCGAGAAGAGGTTAGAGATAAAAAAATTAAAGTCTGCTTTCGTTTTGATAATTTAGACTATCTGAACAGGTGGCTGTTGCAGTTTGGTGAGTTTCATGAAATAATTAAACCAAACCGACTTATTAAAAAAAGAAAGTCTTTACTGAATAAACTATTGAAATAATAAATTATTAATTTAAATAAAAAAAGCCCCTGCTAAATAACAGGGGCTTTTTTGTAGTGGATCTCATAACGGATTAGACAACTTCCGCTTCGGCTTCGTCGTCGTCTTCATTTACCACACGGGTTACGGCTGCAATCTTCCCGTCGTCATCGAGGCGCATGATGCGAACACCTTGTGTGTTTCGGCCCATGGTTCGAAGGCCTTTGCACTGCATGCGTATTACTTTGCCGCTGTTGGTAATAACCATCAGGTCATCACCGTCGGATACTTCCTTGAGGGCGATCAACTCTCCGGTTTTGGGTGTAATCTTTAAGGTGATCACGCCCTTCCCGCCACGGCTCTGCTCGCGGTAGTCATCCACCAGCGATCGCTTGCCATATCCGTTTTCTGAAATGGCCAATACAGTGGCTTCGTGCGTATTTTTGATTACCACCATATCTACCAGCACATCTTTTTTGTTCAGCGTCATGCCCCGAACACCAGATGTATTACGGCCCATTTCACGCGCATCACTCTCGTGGAAGCGAATGGCACGGCCCGTGTTGTTGGCCAAAATAATATTACTTTCTCCATCCGTAAGGGCCGCACCGAGTAACCGGTCATCGTCCTTAATATTGATTGCAATAATCCCGTCACGGCGTGGGCGGCTGTACGCCTCCAGTAATGTTTTCTTCACCTGCCCCTTTTCGGTGGCCATGATGATGTAGTGTTTGTTGATGTACTCCTCATCATCCAGCGTTTTAACAGGAACAAAGGTCTTAATACTGTCATCTTTTTCGATATCGATCAGATTGACAATGGCACGCCCGCGGGAGAGACGCGAGCCCTCCGGTATTTCATACACTTTGAGCCAGTAACAATTCCCTTTTTCGGTAAAAAAGAGAATGTAATTATGATTGGTGGCCACAAACAGATGCTCTACATACTCATCATCTTTGGTTGTGGTGCCTTTCATTCCTTTTCCGCCTCGCCGTTGACGGCGATATCCGCTAACCGGCATTCTCTTAATGAAGCCTTTATTGGAGATCGTGACCACAACATCTTCATCTGCAATCATGTCTTCAATACTGAAATCTTCGGCAGAGTAGACAATTTGAGTACGCCGTTCATCGCCATAGCGCTCTTTCAGCTCCTGGAGTTCTTGTTTGATGATGGCGTTTTGCTGCTCCCGGCTTGAGAGAATGTCGCGGTACTCAGAAATTTTTTCAACAATGTCGCGATATTCCTGGTCAATCTTATCGCGCTCCAGTCCGGTCAGTTTTTGAAGGCGCATGTCCAAAATGGCCTTGGCCTGCAGGTCGGTGAGCGCAAACTTTTTCCGAAGGGCTTCATTGGCTTCCTGCGGACTGCTCGATGCACGGATGGTTTTGATCACCTCATCCAGATTGTCGAGCGCAATTTTGAGCCCTTCCAAAATGTGGGCGCGCGCTTCCGCCTGATCCAGATCATAAATCGTACGGCGGATAATCACCTCTATACGATGCTCGATGAAATGCTTAATCAGCTCTTTCAATGCCATCACTTTAGGACGGCCCTTCACCAATGCGAGATTAATCACACCAAATGTTTGCTGCATTTGGGTGTATTTGTACAGCTGATTGAGCACGACTCCGGCGTTGGCGCTGCGCTTCAGAATAATAACGATACGCATCCCCTCGCGGTCCGACTCATCGCGAATCTCAGAGATTTCGGTAATTTTTTCGGTATGAACCAGGTTGGCAATTTTCTCAATAAGAGTGGCTTTGTTTACCTGGTACGGAATTTCGGTAACTACAATCTGCTCACGATTGTTGCGAAGTTCCTCAACGTTGGCTCGGGCGCGCATGGTAATTTTGCCCCGGCCGGTTTCGTAGGCTTCTTTTACACCTTCATAGCCATAAATAATACCACCGGTAGGAAAATCGGGCGCGGTGATGTGTTTCATCAGCTCCGATGTTTCAATATCGGGATTATCAATGACGGCAACGGTGCCATCAACCACTTCCGTAAGGTTGTGCGGCGGCATGTTTGTGGCCATACCCACGGCAATACCCGAAGCGCCGTTCAACAACAGGTTGGGCAGCATGGCGGGCAGAACGGTCGGTTCGGTCAGTGTATCATCAAAGTTGTCCTGAAAATCGACCGTCTCTTTGTTGATATCGGTAAGCAACTCTTCGGCAATGCGCTGCATACGAACTTCGGTATATCGCATCGCGGCGGCGGAGTCACCATCCACCGAGCCAAAGTTACCCTGCCCGTCAACCAGCGGATATCGAAGTGAGAAATCCTGTACCATCCGAACAATGGAGTCGTAAACGGCACTATCACCATGTGGGTGATACTTACCAAGAACCTCACCGACAATACGGGCACTCTTTTTATAATTTCGGTTGTGCAACATGCCCAGGTCGCTCATGCCGAAGAGAGCACGCCGATGCACCGGCTTTAAACCGTCTCGTACATCAGGCAGGGCGCGGGATACAATAACCGACATCGAATAATCGATGTACGATGATTGCATCTCGTCTTCTATTGAAATAGGTATAATTTTTTCTGTAGCCATCCGGTTAAATCTGTCTGTGGTGGTTAAATATCAAGATTTGCGTACTTGGAATTGCGTTCGATGAATTCACGGCGGGGCTCCACGTCATCTCCCATCAGGGTAGAAAACATCTTATCGGCTGCCGCGGCATTTTCGACCGTTACCTGTTGAAGCGTACGGGTTTCGGGGTCCATGGTGGTTTCCCAGAGCTGGCTGGGGTTCATCTCTCCCAATCCCTTGTAGCGAGAGACATCAAACTTCTTCTTCGATTTTTTCAGGGATTTTAGAATTTTATCCCGCGTTTCATCATCCCAGGCATATTCAATATGTCCCCGTGTGGTGGTAATACGGTAGAGAGGTGGCGTGGCGATATAAATATGGCCATGCTCGACAAGTGGATGCATATATCGGTAGAAAAATGTGAGGAGAAGTGTTCGAATGTGCGATCCATCAACATCCGCATCTGTCATGATGATGATTTTGTGATAGCGCAGCTTTTCAAGCTCAAACTCCTCTTCGTGGCCAACGCCCGTACCGAGCGCAGTAATCATGGCCTGAATCTCTTTGTTTTCGAGAATTTTATTGATCTTGGCTTTCTCAACATTCAGGATTTTACCTCGAAGCGGCAAAATGGCCTGAAAGCTTCGGTTGCGGCCCATTTTTGCGGAGCCGCCGGCAGAATCACCCTCAACGAGATACACCTCGCAATGCTCCGGATCTTTAATGGAGCAATCGGCCAGTTTACCGGGAAGGCCGCCGCCACTCATCACGCTTTTGCGTTGAATGAGCTGCCGCGCTTTTCGGGCAGCTTCACGCGCTTCTGCAGCAAGAACCACTTTTTCAAGGATTTTCTTGGCGGTTTTTGGATTCTGCTCGAGAAACTCATTTAATTTTTCGTAAACAATCACCTCAACAGCGCTTTGCACCTCCGAGTTGCCCAGCTTGGTCTTGGTCTGTCCTTCGAACTGAGGTTCGGCAACTTTTACACTGAGTACGCAGGTCATTCCCTCACGGAAATCTTCTCCGGAGATTTGAGTTTTGCTGTTTGCCTTGATGATTTTATTCTTCTCGGCATACGTTTTAAAACAGCGGGTAAGTGCACGCCGAAAACCGGAGATATGCGTCCCACCCTCACGGGTGTTGATGTTGTTCACATAGGAGTGCACATTTTCGGTGTACCCGTTATTGTACTGAATGGCCATCTCAACCGGCACGCCCTCTACTTCTCCCTCTATATATATAGGCTCGTTCATTAGCGAGTCGCGGGCTTCATCCAAATAGGTAACAAAATCCTTCACTCCGCCGGCAAAATGATAGGTCACCGTACGGGTTTCGCTGTCTTCTTCTGCGCGTTCATCAATAATCTCAACGGTAATTTGAGGATTCAAAAACGCGAGCTCCCGCATCCTGTCAGCGATGATGTCGAACTTGAACTCGGTGGATTGGGTGAAAATTTCTTTGTCCGGCTTAAACCGAATCGTAGTACCCGTAAGATCTGTTTTGCCCGTGGTTTTAAGCGGTATTTTAGTGGCACCGCGTTCAAACTCCATCACATAGATATGGCCATCGCGATAAATTTCGGCTTCAAAGAAGATGGAAAGGGCATTCACACAACTAACACCTACACCATGAAGTCCGCCGGAAACCTTATAACTGTCTTTATCAAATTTACCGCCGGCGTGGAGTTTCGTAAGAACAACCTCTACGGCCGGAATTTTTAATTTGGGGTGGTCATCTACCGGAATGCCACGGCCGTTGTCGGAAATGGTGATGGAGCCGTCGTCATGAATGATTACTTTGATGTGATCGCAGTAACCGGCAAGGGCCTCATCGATCGAGTTATCCACAACTTCGTTGATAAGGTGGTGAAGCCCGCGCTGACCGGTATCGCCGATGTACATGGAGGGCCGTTTTCGTACCGCTTCGAGCCCTTCTAATACCTGAATATTCGACGCTTTATAGTCGTTCAATTTTTTATCTGCCATAAATAGGGTTGAGTAAACGTTAAAATAGCCTCTGAGATGCCTGAAAATACCGCTAATACGCTCAAAATCAAAAGAAGTGAGGGTTTTTAATCGGAAATTATAAGATGGCGCTTGAGCGGTAATGTTTCGATGAAATCACCCCGTGGATTTCGGGAAGTTATCCACAAAAAAGAAGGGGCCGGAAAGTTTTCGTTGAAAATGCGTTGAATATCACTGATTGAACCCGTATTTTTGGAGTCTATCAAAAAAATATTCCAAGCAAATGGCACGAAAGGACGATATTACTGGAAAAGCCGCACTGAACGGGTATCGGTCATCCAAAGCGAATAACAAAACGAAGCATAAGTTTCAGCTGAATCTTCAGAAACGACGATTTTTCATTCCTGAAGAGGATCGATGGGTAACACTGAAAGTATCAGCCAAAACGCTGCGAACCATCAATAAGAAGGGGATCACCGCGGTTTTGAAGGATGCTCGTAAAAAAGGCACACTGCTAAAAGAGGTTTAGGACAATGGCAAAAGGCAATAGAATACAAGTAATTCTTGAGTGCACGGAAAAGCCGGGAAGCTCGCGGTATGTTACCACCAAGAATCGACGAAACACCACCGAGAGAATTGAACTAAAGAAGTACAATCCGGTTCTCAGAAAGCACACCACCCACAAAGAAATTAAGTAACCAGAACCATGGCTAAGAAACAGGCATTCGGCGAAGAAGCTGCTGCACTTAAAGCAGCGCAGCGAAAGATGGCAAAGGTGATTATCTCACAAAAAAACGCCCGCGGAAAGTATGCGTTTAAAGAGACGATGATCGATCAGGATAGCGTTAAAGATTTTATTCAAAAAAATAAAGCCTGATTTTTTTGCAAGGTGAGATTTTAAGGTTGCATTCCGAAACCACTCGGGATGGAACCTTTTTTTTTGCGTACATTTTTTGGTGACCATCAATCGATAAATACAACAACCATGAGCATTAAAAACCGCATTTTTGACGATTTAAAAGCTGCCATGAAACAGAGAGAGGCCGATCGGCTGCGGGTACTGCGATCTCTGAAGTCGAAAATGATGGAAAAAGAGATCGAAACGCGTCAGGGTGGAGAGGGAGATTTAACGGACGAGATGGCTGTAGAAGTGCTGATGAAAGCAGCCAAACAGCGGAAAGAGTCTATCGATCAGTTTGAACAGGGTGGCCGCAACGATTTAGCCGAAAAAGAAAAAGCGGAATTAGTCATTATCGAAGAGTTTTTGCCCGCCATGCTCTCCGAAGAGGAGATCCGAGCCGAAGTAAAAGCCCATATTGAAAAAACCGGCGCTTCCGGAATGCAGGACATGGGCCGGGTGATGGGCGCCATGATGGGGAAGCTGAAGGGGAGTGCAGACGGGTCGGTGGTAAGCAAGGTAGTGAAAGAAGAACTATCGTAACCGGCGCATGAACCTGTTAGATGTCGCGATTCTGTTTCCAATCGGCTACTTCGCATATCGCGGGTTCGCCAACGGACTGATTCACGAAGTTCTGGGAATTGTCGGCATCGTATTAGCCGTATATCTTACCTTCGAATATATGAAGCCGGTGTCGGCGCTGTTTGGCGCTGTATTCGAAAACCCCGATCATGCAACAATGGCTGCCGGGCTCATCCTTTTTATTGGCGTTATCGCTATTGTACAGGGCGTGGCACATGCGATGAAAAAGGGGCTGCAGATCATTAAACTGAACAGTATTAATCGAATTGCCGGGCTCTGTTTTGGCGGGCTGAAGGCGGCCGTGGTGGTAAGTGCTTTATTGCTTCTTCTTACAGGCCTCAACCTGCCGGGCAAGGAGACCAGAGATCGATCGGTTACATACCCGATTGTGTTGCAAGCTGCGCCGGCGGCCTTTAATGTACTGGCAATTGCGGTGCCCGGAAGCGAATCTTTTGTAGAAACGGTTGCTGAAGCGATCGATGAGAACAATCCATTACGAACATTACCTCTTTTCAATGAGTAAAAAGAACCGATTTGCACCTGTAGACGAACAACTGAGCATTATTCGGCGAGGCACAGTGGAAATTTTGCCGGAAGAAGAGCTGATCGAAAAGCTCAAAACATCGCGGGATACCAATAAACCGCTTCGGATTAAACTTGGTTGCGACCCCACAAGGCCCGATTTGCACCTGGGCCACTCGGTCATCCTGCGTAAAATGAGACAGTTTCAGGATTTGGGCCATCACGTGATTCTGATTATCGGCGATTTTACCGCGCTGATCGGAGATCCTACCGGACAAAACAAGACGCGTCCATCGCTTACGCCCGAAGAGATTAAAGAAAATGCACAGACCTATCTCGATCAGGCGGGTAAAATATTGGATCGCGAGAAAGCCGAAATCGTCTACAACTCCGACTGGCTCGGGCCGCTTCGCTTTTCGGATGTGATATCGTTAAGCTCGCAACTGACGGTTGCCCGGATGATTGAGCGCGACGACTTTTCGAATCGGTTTGAAAATCATGAACCCATTTCTCTTCACGAGTTTCTGTACCCGTTGGCGCAAGGGCAGGATTCTGTGCATTTGGAGTCGGACGTGGAGCTGGGAGGGACCGATCAAAAATTTAACCTCCTGGTTGGCCGCGATCTGCAGCGCAACGCCGGGCTCAGCCAGCAGGTCTGTCTAATGATGCCGCTGTTGGTGGGAACCGACGGATCGCGAAAAATGAGCAAATCATACGATAACTACATCGGTATTGATGAGTCGGCCAATGAGATGTACGGTAAAGTGTTATCTATTCCGGACGACGTAATGTACACCTATTACGAACTGGTGACGGATATTCCCACTGACGAACTGCCCAACATCCGTAAGCAGATCGAATCTGACCCGAGAAATGCCAAGCACCATCTCGCCTATACCATTACGCGCATGTATCACGGGGAAGAGGGAGCCGGTGATGCGCGGAAGCACTTTGAGCAAACGGTTATCAAGAAAGAGGTCCCGGATGATGCGCCGGTTGTTGAGCTTTCTGCCGGCGAAGCGCACCGCTTGCTGGACATCATCTCGCAGGCCGGCTTAACGCAGAGCAACGGCGAGACCAAACGCATGATGAAACAGGGAGGCGTAAGCCTGAACGATGAGAAGATTGAAGAGATCGGGCATGAAGTGACGCTGGAGAAGGGAGAAGAGCTCGAACTAAAAGTAGGCAAGCGCAAGTACGCCCGTATTGTGGGGGTGTGAGCAGTGTATCTGCCATTTTACTATATTGGCCTGTTAGGGATACCAATAGGCAGATGACCGAGCATATTCTATGGGAACACACTTTGAGGGTACCGAGTCCGAAATAAACACATTAAATGCGTTCATTACGCTGCTACGAGCGAGTGAATCGATCAACAACCGCCTGAACCGGCACCTTGCAGAGGCAGGGTTGACCGTAAGCCAGTTTGGTGTGCTCGAATCGATCTATCATCTCGGTCCGCTAAACCAACGGGCAATCGGTGAGAAGCTGCTGAAAAGCGGCGGAAACATCACAATGGTGATCGATAATCTCGAAAAATCGGGATATGTAACGCGCGAAACCGACCCGAAAGACCGCCGGGCCGTGCTGATTCACCTCACCAAAAAGGGGAAAAAAATGATCGCCGCCTTTTTTCCGAAGCACCTGAAGAGAATCAAAAATGAATTTGATGTGCTCACCGAAGAAGAGAAAAAAACACTGGCTGAACTCTGTAAAAAAATTGGGCTCGGAAAAGAGAGCAATCTGTAAGTTTTTTCCAGTTTAGGGTTCTTACTATATGTGAGGGCCAATTCATCATATCGTTTTCCGTTTGCCGCTTACCCTGCGCTGCGAATCGCACTCCTTTTTGCAACGGGAATTATCGCTGCTCACCTTCTCTCCTTTACTATTGAATGGCAATCGGCACTCCTGCTGTATGCCTCCATCAGTGTGCTCTGGATAATGAGCGAATGGCTTGCAAAACGGAAGGTTCGTATTGGCAATACGGCCATGGCAACCGGTTGTTATGCATTGTTGATCATCATGAGCGGGGCCACCGCGTACAGTATGGCTGTCAAACAGAGTGAGGGTGTGCAGGTGGTGCAGGAAAAGCTAACGCCCTGGGCATGGGAAGAGGTAGCGGTAGTGGGAACCATCCGGGAAGCGGGCAGAACACAGTCTGCGCGCGATGTGCAGGTGTTGCAGGTAACAGGCGTGGAGCTGGAGCCGAATGTGTGGTGGAGGACCCCCTTCCTGATGCGGGTATATGGTGATGAGGAGGTGGCGGTGGGTTCGGCGGTTGAAGGGGTGATTCGCCTCTATGCCTTCCCGGAAGTGCGGAATCCACATGAATTTGATTACGGGCGGTGGCTACTTCATAAAGGTATAGCGGCACACGGGGAGTGGAAGTCACTAAATAGTGAGGAGAGTCAGGGTTTTACATCAGCCTTTCGGCAGTTGCGCCAGGCGATGAACGGGCAGATGGATGCGCTATTCAACGACTCATCGGCGCCCCTCGCCAAAGCCCTTTTTTTAGGCTACAAAGATGACCTTACCCCCGAAGAGCGGCAACAATTTTCCCGGGCCGGCTTGGCGCATATCATGGCGGTATCGGGGTTGCATGTCGGCTTTATTGTGGCGCCGTTTTGGCTGCTGATTCCTTATTTCTGGCAAAATAAACGAAAGAAATGGATGGGCCTGCTGCTGCTCACACTGCTGCTGATTGGCTATGCCGGGGTAACCGGATTCAGCGCTTCCGTAAGCCGTGCTTCGGTAATGGCGTGGCTGCTTACATATGGAAAGCTTTTTCATAAAGTTCGGTTCTCGATGAACATGCTGGCTGTAGCTGCACTTATTCTTCTATTGATCTCTCCAGGGCAGCTGTTTGATGTAGGATTTCAGTTATCTTTTGCGGCTGTTGCCGTCATCATGCTCACCATGCCGGAGGCGCAGCGGCTCATTCCCCAACGGATTCGGTTCAAAAAAAGCGGCGCAGTGCTCACTATTATCCTTATCTCGGCGGTGGTACAGGTGGGGCTGTTTCCGATACTCGTGGCGTACTTCGGCGAATTTTCTGTGGCCGGGCCGATAGCCAATCTTTTTGTGGTGCCGCTATTGGGCCTGTTGATACCGGTGGGAATCGCCCTGGTTCTTCTGAGCTTTTGGTTTCCGGATCTGGCAGGGTGGGTGGCACTGCCATTGGATATGACCATACAGTGGATTGGTTCGGTGGCGGCGTGGTTTGGCGGATCCGAAGCGAGTTACTGGTCCATTAATTTACCAAGTCCGTTTCTGTTTGTGTTTTGGGTTGGCGTGGTGCTGCTTGTTGCCTCCATCCGGCTGCCGCCCTTGCGCTGGAAAATGGTGATTGCGGTGTTGGTATCCGCCCATCTGGTTATTGCTGATCGGGCCGTTCGGCAAACAGAATCCGGGCAGCTCACCGTAACATTACTGGATGTGGGACAGGGGGATGCCATTCATATCGAAACACCCAACGGAAATCATATTCTGATTGATGCCGGCCGATGGAGTCCCGGTTACAATTCCGGTGATCGCGTACTGCTGCCTTATTTTGAGTACAAAGGGATTCATACGTTGGACGCTGTAATCCTAACTCATCCGCATGCCGATCACATGGGCGGACTTCCCACCCTGGTTGAAGAGATGCAGATCCGTACCATTTACCAGAACGGGACTCCGTACAACTCGGAGCTATACCGCAATACCATGGCGCGTATTGATGAGAAAAGGGTAGAGGTGGTGCCGGTAGATGCGGGTACCATCATAGAAACAGACCCTGCAGTTCGCCTTTTTGTGATGGGGCCCGAGGCAGCGGGTGTAAGCAGCCGGAATGTGAATAACCAGTCGGTGGTGGTTCGGTTGCAATATGGAGAGACCTCTTTTCTGTTTACCGGTGATGCAGAAGAGGAGCAGGAGCGCGAATTGATGAAGCGGTACGGCGATTTTTTAGATGTCGACTTTCTAAAGATCGGCCATCACGGCAGCCGTACAAGTACCACAAAGCCATTTGCTGAGACAGTCCGTCCCCGGTGGGCGGCCGCGTCATTAGCTTATCACAACCGATTCAGCCATCCCAATCGGGAGCCGATCACGCATTTAGCGGCCCTGGAGACCACGGTCTCTTTTACCAGTCTGGAAGGGGCCCTCATGTATCGTTCAGACGGAAAAAACATAACTCCGATTGATTGGAAATAAGCATTGGTTGATGCAATCGCTTCATTGGCGTACCTTACCTTCTTTTCGACCCAACCAAAAAATTATGTCAACAGAGGAACGCCCGAGCTTTGAAGAAGCTTTAAAGAAGCTGGAACTCATCGTACAACAGCTTGATAATGAGGAGAGTACCCTCGAAGAATCGATCCGTCTGTACGAAGAGGGCCTCGAACTTTCGAAACAGTGCAGCGATACGCTGGAACAAGCATCGCTCAAAATCGAAAAGATCGAACGAAAGAAATCCGATTAAACACGTTCCTTTATGGATCCTTACAAAGCATCACCGGGCCCCCTGTTATCCGCCATTAATACGCCGACTGACCTTAAAAAGTTAGAGCCGGAACAGCTGCAAGAGCTGTGCGATGAATTGAGAGCGTACATCATCGATACGGTATCTGTACACGGCGGGCATTTTGGAGCCAGCCTGGGTGTGGTAGAATTGACGGTAGCCCTTCACTATGTGTACAACACACCCAGCGACAAGCTCATTTGGGATGTAGGCCATCAGGCATACGGCCATAAAATACTGACGGGCCGGCGCGATCAATTCCACACCAACCGGAAGCACCAAGGATTATCGGGCTTTCCCAAGCGATCGGAAAGTGAGTACGACGCTTTTGGCGTGGGGCACTCAAGTACATCCATCTCAGCAGGATTGGGTATGGCGATCGCCCGGGACCTCGATCAATCGGATAAAAAAATTGTATCGGTTATTGGCGACGGCGCTATGACAGGCGGTATGGCGTTTGAGGCGATGAACAATGCCGGCGCGCTAAAATCGAACATGCTGGTGGTACTGAACGACAACAACATGTCGATCGACCCGAATGTGGGCGCGCTAAAAGAGTACTTGGCTGAAATAACGACCACCAAAACCTTTAACAAGATGCGCGATGAGATTTACGATCTACTCGGGCGGTTAAAGGGAGCCGGTGAAGCCGCACGAAAAGTAGCATCCAAACTGGAGCGTGCGGCAACAGCGGCGATCACACCCGGGGCGCTATTTCAAGCACTTGGATTTAAATATTATGGCCCGGTAGACGGCCACAATGTAGATGCGCTGCGGCGCCATTTGGAAGATCTTCGGGAGGTGTCTGGCCCAAAACTGCTGCACATTGTAACCGTGAAAGGAAAAGGGTTTGCCCCGGCCGAACGGGAGCAAACCAAATGGCACGCGCAAAGCAGTCCGTTTGATAAGATAACCGGGAAATCGCTGGTGCCGCCATCAAACGGTAAAAAGCCAGCACCGAAATATCAGGATGTATTTGGAGAGGCACTTGTTGAACTGGCCGCTAATAATGAAGATATCGTGGCGATCACACCCGCCATGCCGAGCGGTTCCAGCCTCTGGCCGATGATGAACACATTCCCCGAACGATCGTTTGATGTGGGCATTGCCGAACAGCACGCCGTGACGTTTGCAGCGGGACTGGCAGCCGAGGGTAAAAAGGCATTTGCCGCTCTCTATTCTACATTTTTACAGCGGGCCTACGATCAGATAATACATGATGTGGCCATACAAAAACTGGCCGTTGTGTTTTGTATTGATCGTGCCGGATTGGTTGGCGCTGACGGGCCTACCCATCACGGACTTTACGATGTATCCTATCTTCGGGCGGTTCCGAACATGATTGTATCGTCGCCGATGAACGAGCAGGAGCTGCGCGATATGATGTACACCGCATCACTCACCAACGATGCAGCCTGGGCCATTCGATATCCCCGGGGCCGATCAACGGGAATGGTACTGCGCGACGGTTTTGAAAAAACAGAGATTGGCAAAGGGCGGATGTTGCGTGATGGTGACAAAACCGCGGTTCTCAGCTTTGGTCCAATCGGTAATTATGTAACGGAAGCGGCCGACCTACTTGCCGCGGAAGGAATAGAGATCGGACACGCCGATATGCGCTACGCCAAACCGCTCGATACCGATTTGCTGGATGAGATGTTGTTATCGTACCGCTCGATTATCACTATAGAAGATGGAACAAAACTTGGTGGTTTCGGGTCGGCCGTGGCTGAATATGTGGCCTCAAAGGGTGCCGGTGTTCCGGTAACGATCATGGGTGTGCCGGATCAAATTGTAGAGCACGGAACACAGCGCGAACTACATGATGATGTTGGGATTGGCCCGGATGGAATTGTAGAGCAGGTGAAGAAGTTGCTGGACGTTGCTGTTTCCTGACCGATAGAAACTCCGGTTTTTAAAAAAGCAGAATGACATCTTCCCATTGGAAAAATGACCAAGGCGAGCTCTTGTGGTTTTGCGTAGAAAAAAATTCGTTACTTTGAGACTCTCCCTGAGTGAAGCCTCCGCAGCCACTCTTGAAATAATACTCTGCTACAAATCTAAACGGCCCTGCGAGAATCCAACATAGCCGGTTTAAGTCTGCTTCAGTCAGCCCCGGTTTCACTAAAAAAGCTCAAAGTTTCTCGAAATTACCCGTACATTTTTACTTGGACTGCGGCTATGATTAAAAACAGACAGAAATTTACAGTGCCATTTACTTTAAAAGACTTCGACTACCATCTACCCGAAGAACTGATTGCCCAGCAGCCGGCCACCCCGCGCGACCACTCACGCCTGCTGGTGTATCGCCGAAGTGACGGCACCATTATTGACGATTATTTCTATAACATCGGCAACCACTTACCGCCTGGAACCTCCCTCGTGGTCAATAACAGTAAAGTAGAGAAGTGCCGCCTGCTGTTTAATAGCGGAAAGATTGAAATTTTTGTCACCAAAGCGGTGAACGACAAAACCGTGGAGGCGATGGTGCGCCCCGGTAAAAAATTTAAGCCGGGAAAAACCGCAGAGCTGCCCGGCGGTATTTCAGCCAAAACGGTGGCGGTTGCCGACGATGGAATCCGGACGATTGAGCTGTCGCATTCGCTGGATGACCCGGCGCTGGAGCCGTATAAGCATACTCCCTTTCCGCCGTACATCGAAAGGGACGAGTCGCTCGCGGATCGGTATCAAACCGTGTTTGCCAAAGATGAGGGAAGCAAGGCGGCACCAACCGCAGGCCTTCACTTTACCCCGCAGCTACTTGAAAAACTGCAAAAGCAGGGGGTTGAGAAGAAAGAGGTAACGCTGCATGTGGGGCTGGGTACGTTCGCGCCGGTTAAGACTGAAAAAATCGAGGAGCATGTGATGCACAGTGAGTGGTATCGCGTGTCGGAAAAGCAGGCTGAGGCGCTGAACCGGTCAAAAAGCATTACGGCAGTTGGAACCACGAGCGTACGGGTGCTGGAGTCGCTGCCGAAAAGAGACGGGAAATTTATTGCGGGCTCCGGTGAAACCGATATTTTTATCACGCCGGGTTATGAATTTAACTCCGTGGATCATCTGATCACCAACTTTCATCTGCCCAAAAGCACTCTTCTTATGCTGGTAGCCGCGTTTATCGGGTTTGATGAAACGCATCGCCTCTATGCACATGCCATTAAAGAACGCTACCGTTTCTACTCATTTGGGGATGCGATGCTGCTGTTGTAGCGATGGGCCGTCAAATTGGAAATGGTGCGCGATAGATATCGCCGCCGGCTACATGTAGCATATAAACGGCTTTTTGGGGTAAGGAGACCCAAAATCGGTTCGGTTTTGTTTCGTTTTGAAGAGTTGGAAAGGTAACCGTCTTGAACAGCTTGCCATCGTTAGAAACATGGGCGATGGTAACCGGATGCGCCTCGGTTGTATTCATCAATACGGCGATTCCGGCTTCTGTTGCCTGAATTTCGTGTGCAAAATGTAGCATTAACAGATTTGGCCGCCCCATGTCGGCAAGGGTTTTATTGTTTTCTACAAACTGCTCAAAAACACCCTCTGTAGCCGGTAGGCGTAACGATTTTTCCCAAATGAGCTGTCCGGAATGGGAATATTTTTGAAGTTGTGCGGTGGCTTGCTGAAAGAGAAATATACCGGACCTGTTGGCAGATAAAAGAACCTGGTTTTGGAGAAAGGCGGGAACTCTTCCGGCAGCAGCGTCGCTTTGCGCTTGTTGAATATCTATTGAGCCGTCAGTGTCGGCAAAAGCCCGCCCAAATGAAAAGGTGCTCTCAACATCACGCAGATCAGTAAAGGTCAGCAGGGAGTCGGAGCTTGCAGGTAAAATAAGTTTGTGAGGGGATAATGCGGCGAGCGAAAGCGTAAGCGAACCAGCGTCAATAGAATAATCAGCAATGTGAGTCCCATCAGTGTGAAGGTGAATAACTTTACCTCCGGGCCGGTCGTACAGAACCAACGTGTCTTGAAACGCCCAGTGCCCTGCAATAAATCGAAACTCGCCGGGGCCCTCACCCTCTCTTCCAAACTCTTGCATGGGTTCTCCCCCCGGTCCCAACCGCACAATTTGATTTAATCCATTGTCGTATAGATAGAGCGATTCATCTGTCTCGAACAGTGAAAACGGCCTTGCCATCCAATCATCTTCAGCCGCCGAGAGTAAAACCGAAACGTCATCAATCTCCACAGCTTCTATTTCCGGCTGATTAGCATCAGGACTGTGGCTGCACGATAAGAAAAAGAGTAGATAAAGAGAGAAAACAGAAACAGCGGTAAAGAAGCGCATACATCAGGGTTTTTAAGGAGATTTATCAAAAACTAAATAATTAGTACTCCCAAATCAAATACTACTCCATCAAAGATAAACCCGCTCTACTCTGGGGAATCTTCCTGTCGCTGCTCGTTATAGGCGAGGGTAATTTTTTGATTCATATGGCGCTTGTAGTTCTCGTATTCGTAGCGCCGTACGGTAAACTCGGAATGGTAGGTACCGTCGTTGCAGTCTACATGCAGTTTGTTAGGCTGGTCGGTTTCGGTGATCACAACCCGAATGGTTCCTAATTGATACGATTCGATCTCTTTTGCCATAGCTATCCAGAATTTTTAAGAGATTGAATTTAACCCTTTCTTTGATCATCTTCATTCAACTTTAAAACGAATAAATTGGATACTATGCTACATAAATGTTGGATTCTATTAGTTGGGGTACTGCTGTTTGCCGCGTGTGCAGAGCCGGACGAAACCGGAATGGTAACCGATAGCGATCAAACCGAGGCTTTTTTCACGAACATCAGCGAGTTGTGCGGTGCCTGGTTTTCCGGGCAGGCCACCTTTCCCGACGATCCCGAACATACGCTGGTCGCCACCGGCCTTCGCGTACACGTTACCGAATGCGGCGATGAGCGCATCGACCTGAACCTGTACCGCGATGGTGGAGATACGTGGCACGCCACCTGGATCCTTGAAATGAAAGACAACGGGCTGCATCTCTATCACGATCATATTGGCGAAAAGGAGTATCCCGAGGGAGAAGAGCCGCTAACGGGATACGGCGGATATGCCGATGTACGGGGTACCTCAACCGTGCAGTACTTTCCGGCCGACGACCACACCGCTGAAATTTTACCCGAAGCGGCGACCAATGTGTGGATGATGCAGCTTGATCTGGAATCGGGCGCGTTTGTCTACTATTTGGAGCGCAATGATGAACCGCGATTCAGGGCAGAAGTCTACCTGGAGTCCTGAACCCATAATAATGGCCTGACGTTTGAGTAATAACCGATTTCGACTGACCAACCCATTCCGCTACTATCTGGAGCGGCAATTTGTAAAAGGAGCGCACTATCAGCTTCTGGGTGTTGCGGCATTAATCGGGCTCATTTCCATCATTGGCGGCTTACTGGTAAGCGGGCTGCAGGAAGATTTTGAGACCTACTCTGAAACGGTTTGGTGGGCATTTCTGCGATTGACAGACCCCGGGTATTTAGGTGATGATGAAGGTACATGGAAGCGGGTTGTCTCCACCTTTTTGACAATTTCGGGTTATGTGGTTTTTCTGGGTGCGCTGGTTGCCATTATGACGCAGTGGCTGCAAAGCAAAATGCAGCAGCTGACGGACGGATACACCCCGATTGCGGCTAAACATCATGTCGTAATTTTGGGCGATACAACACGAACGGAGCCCATTGCAGAAGAGCTGCTTCAGGGAGGCGGGCGTTTAAAACGGTTTCTTAAAAAATTTGGAAAGAAACAGCTAAAGCTGGTCATTCTTGTAGAGCGCAGTGCAGCCGAACTGCTGCAAAAGCTGAAAGCCAATCAACAGATCGGGCATGCTGCAGAGGATGTGATTTTACGTTCAGGGTCGCCTTTAGAGTCTGAGAGCCTCATGAGGGTAGACTGCTACCATGCGGCAGCGGTGATTATTCCGAGCCAAACCGTAGCGCAAAAAACGCTGGTTTCGGCAGATGTTGAGACGATCAAAACCCTGCTTTCTCTGAATAGCTATAGCCGGATGCCGGGTAAGGGACAATTGCCGTACGTGGTGGCCGAAATCAACGACGACCGCCGAAGAAGTGCCGCGCTGAACGCGTACAATGGCGATCTGGAAGTTATTTCCAGTGATGCGTTTATCTGTCGGTTGATTGCTCAAAATGTTCGCCACAGAGGATTGTCTGAGGTATACGAAGAGCTGCTCACAAAAGGAAAGAACAACGATTTGTATGTGCGTGAGCACGGCTCGATGGCCGGGAAAACCATCGCCGAAGCCGAACGATATTTTAGGCACTGCCTGGTTCTCGGGCTCATACGCCCGACCGATGAGGGATTTATGCCAATGTTAAATCTGCCCGGCTCTACTCCGATTGAAAAGGGGGATCGGTTGGTATTTTTGGCACGTATGTTCGAAGATACGGAACCCGCTTCGCAGCCCGTACACGAAAAAATTTCAGTTGAAGACAAAGGGGTAGCTGTGGCCCGAACCTCACCCAGCGGAAAGGAGATTAAGAAAAGAGTACTTATTCTGGGCTGGAATCACAAACTGCCGGCGCTGTTGAAAGAATTCTCATCCTATCAAAACGAGGAGTTCACCTTTACGGTCGTCTCCATATTACCACCGGAGCATAGAGAGAAGTTAATTCAGCAGCTATTTCAGGACATGCCGCCACCGCCATGCACTCATATAGAAGCGGATTATATGAATGAAGTAGAACTGGTGAAGGTACAGCCCGAAACGTTTGACCATGTTATTTTTTCGAGCAGTGATTTATTGTCGGAAGGAGAAGAGGCCGATGCCCGGTCGATTGTAGGGAATATTTTACTTCATGAAATGCTTCAAAACAGAGAAAAAAAACCGGGAGTGTTACTGGAGCTTGCCGAAGAATCGAGTGTTGGGCTGATTCAACAAGATGACGTTGATATGCTTGTGAGCACGGCCATCATCAGTCACGTACTTGCTCAGGTAGCGTTACGCAGAGAGGTACATGCCATATATACCGAGTTGTTTTCAGCCGGTGGGGCAGAGATCATCTTTGGCCTGCCCGAAAACTACGGTATTGAGAATGGAACATACAGTTTTCAGGAGTTGGCCGTGCGAACCGCACGCGAGGGAGATAAACTCATGGGCACATTCAGATATGATCGCGACTCATCACACAAAAGAGGTCATGTGAAGATGAATCCGCCTCGCAATGCCAGTATTGTCATTGACGCGCAAACCAAGCTGGTTGTACTAACCACATACGGATAAGCAATTTTCCCAAAAATAAACAAGCCGTTGCAGATCGAATGTAAAGGTGAATTTATTTGAAAATCGATGGTAAAATTGGATTCTGTGTACGAATAGGTAAAATCATGGGTCGATTAGTTTGTCAAACAGTACGTTCCTGATGTCCGGTACGGATATGGAGTGGCTTGGTTAACAGAAGGTTATCGTTGTAGAAGGTGCAGGGTAATAAACCATAAATCCCGACGGCAAAAAACGGCATGACTAACTCTACTGCTCCCGCTGCTCAATCTGTAAAGTATCAGAGGATGCGGACGTTGCCTGTTGAAGTGTATCTTCACCAGCATAAGGCTCCGGCTCTTCTAATGAAAAAATCAGGCTGTCGAGTCTGCTGATCTGGAATTCTTCGTCGGCATCCCAGACACCGTCGGTTTCCCAGAGTGAATCGGGCTGAATTTCGATATGAGAGACTGACACAGGCAATGTCGGTAGTTCATCAGGTTCCGGCGTGGCGGGCTGATAGTACGCAATTCCGCTCAACTGCGTCATCTGTCGAAGAATCCATCCGCTTCGTTCTTCCGCATAGGGGGAGGGCGGATTAACCCGCATCCGTTTTGGGCTGGGCAGTACTGCGGCAAGCCGG
This sequence comes from Balneolaceae bacterium, assembly GCA_047921075.1. Classification (GTDB taxonomy): domain Bacteria; phylum Bacteroidota; class Rhodothermia; order Balneolales; family Balneolaceae; genus JBLRWS01. The sequence continues at coordinate 48,758 of JBLRWS010000002.1, forward strand.
GTTGACATTTCGGGGGTAACCGATGATGCGGGAACCCCGAAAAATGTTTCTGAGGCTTTGCCGATGCCAAACACACCCGGGCCGAACTCCGCAATATTCAGGTAGACTTCGATGATGCGCTCTTTTGACCAGAAGAGCTCAATCAATACGGTAAAACCCGCCTCAATTCCTTTTCGGACAAATGATTGTGATGAAGACAAAAACAGATTTTTTGCAACCTGCTGAGAGATCGTGCTGGCTCCACGGACTCGTTCGCCCTGTTGGCGCTCATCCCAGGCTTCCTGGATTGATTCAAGGTCAAAACCCCGGTGCTGGTAAAAGAGCTGATCCTCTGACGCAATGACCGCCCATTTCATATGCTCGGGAATCTCATCAGCGGGAACCCAATAGTCGGTTAAGCTGTATCGTTCCGCTTCCAGTTCACCCCAGTTTTCCTGGTACGTGAAGCTTGTAGCGGACGGATTGATCCAGCGCAGGGCAAAAACGGTAAGGATAATCAGCAGTAAGATCCCTGCTGCAGCAGAAAGCGCTGATATTAGGTAAATGCGAGGCTGTTTATAATACGCCTTTTTTTGAGTCTGTAAATTGTTCTCAGATTCCATACTTCTACAACTCGCAAAAGATCAATCTGTTTCAAAAAAATAGTCGTTTGATCGGTTGGAATAACCAGTGAGCATAAAAATACCCGTCAGCCCGCAGATGTAGCGCGCAGACGGGTAAAGATTAAATTTCCCTATTCCCTGAAGGGTAGTAACATTCTATTCACGTTCCGGAACCGGGGCATCCCAATGGGGAAGCTCAGCAGATGAATCGCCGGTCATCAGGTAGGTGTCGAACCACTGCAGCATACGATGGGTGTAATCGTATCGGGAGGCGGCACGTGTATTGCCATGTCCCTCGCCGGGATACCAAACCAGGCGGGCGGGAACCTCCGGCTTGCGCACCTTGAGGTGGCGGTACAGTTCGAGTGATTGCGCCGGATGCACGCGGGTATCGTTTGCGCCGTGCATAATCAGGATGGGAGTTTGCGCACGATCTACCCAATAAATAGGGCTCCGCTTCAGATAATCAAGCCATTTCTCATCCGATTCCCACATGCGTTCACGGGAGTGTACCAGATAGAGTTCGTCTGGAATATCGCTTGTGCCCCACTTGGAGAGATTGTTACTGATGCCTACGAACATGACGGCTGCCGCAAACCGATCACTGTAATAGGTGCTCATCCACGCAGATGCGTATCCTCCGTACGAACCGCCGGTAACGCCAATACGGTTCGCATCCGCAATGCCGCGATCAATCAGAGCGTCTACGCCGTCTACAATGTCATCAAACTCTTTGCCTGCAAGATCGGCCTGGCTGCTATAGACAAACTCAGTGCCACGCCCAGTACTGCCGCGGTAATTCGGATAGAAAACAGCATATCCTTTGGCAGCCGCCATCTGTCCGGGCATGGAGTAGTTGGTAAGCCAGCCGTTGCTGTAGTGCGCCTCAGGTCCGCCATGTATCATGTTGATGAGCGGAACCGCGGTGCCCGCTTCGTATCCAACCGGATAGATGAGAATACCGTCGATCTCAAACTCGCCGTCACGCGTGGTGTAGGTGATCACTTCCTGCCGGCCGAGCTCCACATCGTCAAGCCAGGCATTGTGATGGGTTTTGCGCTCAGGTTGGGCATTGCGCCGGTTTTGCAGCACAAACAGCTCGTTAGGGTGTTGAGGTGTGCTTGCCACAAAGGCGAGGGTGCCATTATCGGCCCGCGAAAAAGTACCGATAGCGTGGGTTGACGATCGGAACAGTGTCTGTTTTTGTGTGCCGTTTGGCCGGATGGAGCCCAAAACAGAGGCGGTGCTTTCACTGGCGCGGAAGTGGATTTGATTGGGGCCTGTCCAGGCGATGTGCTCATACTTGCCTTCGTACCCCAAGTCGATTTTTTCGGGAGTGCCGCCGGAAGCGGATACAATCAGAATTCGCCCGTCAATCGGGTCATGGATATTCCGGCCGGCGCGCAGTGCGAGGCGATCACCCTGCGGGCTCCATACAATTTGCCCCAACTTGCCTTCATTGTTCACCTCGGCAGCCACTTGCCGGGTGCGGTAATCAACGATCACTACTTGTTGAGCCATAAATGAATCGTCCACACCGGGAGACGGAGCTACGGAGAGTGCAATGCGGTCGCCGGATGGGCTCCACTCCATCATGTACACGGTGCCCTCTACTTCGATTCGGTGCGGGGTATGCCCATCGCGGGCAACATTGGTAATATATGCCGGCCGCTGCGGGAGGTTCTCTTCAAATACATCGGCTGTGTACGGCAGTGGGCTGGATGAAGTCTCGGGATTGTCGAACGAGGAGAAGACAATGTGGTTGCCGTCGGGGTGCCAGCTATAGGCAGAAATGGAACGCTCGAAGGCGAACAGTTTAACAGCTTCGCCACCACCCAGTGGCAACTCATAAAGCGCGCGTACGGCGTCGCCGGGCTGGCTGGTTACAAACGTCACGGAGCGATGGCCGGGCCGAAAGGCGACACCACTGATGCCACCCTGCGTGTAGTACGGGCGGGATTCATTTGTTTGAAGGTTAAGAATGTGTAGTTCGGTACGGTTCCCGGCATTCTCTTTATAGGGGTCGGCAGGTACCGATACGGTATACGCAGCAAACATCCCATCATCAGAAAGTTCTACACTTGTAACCGCCTCCATGGTAGCAATCTGATAGGGTGTGATGCCCTGAGCATTCAGGGAAGCTGCAGTGAAAACAAAAACTAAAAATGGCAGAATAGCCGTTCGTAACCGAACGGTGAGCATGGTCCTTTTTTCTGTAGTCCGTTTCATAAATGTACTGGTTTGGTTAACACATGGTTTAAACTGTATTCTGGAATGCGTACGGCTGCATATTGAAAAATAAGGAGTTTGTGGCATTAAACAGAATGAGCAAGGGATTTCATTCGTGTCGATTTCATTCCTAAGAGCGGCATTTTTTTGGTACTTTTACCCCACACCTTAAAACAGATGATCTTTAAAAAATGAATCGTACAAATATTGCTACCGTTTTAATTATACTTTCTCTGGCTGTATCCGGCTGTGTGCAGCCCTCATCCGAAGACCGCTTTAACACACTCTACTCAACGCTGTGGATTCAGACGGCAGCCGAGTACGAAGCACTGTCACTGCAGGCGTACAACGCTGCCGAGCGAAAGCTGCCAGAAGCTATTGAGGACCGGAGCTGGACTGCTGCTGTGGAGCAGGGCGATGGATATGAAGACCTGCCGGCTGCTATTATTTTTGATTTGGACGAAACCGTGCTGGACAACTCTTTTTATGAGGCAAGGTTGATTCATGATGACGAAAACTTTGACCCCGAAGCCTGGAATAATTGGGTACGCGAAGAGCGTGCTACTGCACTGGAGGGAGCCGTGAGATTTATCAACCGGGCAGCCGAGCTGGGTGTTGAGCTGTTTTATATTACCAACCGCGATGCCGAAGTGGTAGAGGAAACGGAAGCGAATCTTCGGGCACTGGGCATACCCGTTGCCGAGGGGTCGGTGATGGCCAACGGTGCCCAGCCAAACTGGACTTCGCTGAAAGTGCAGCGCCGCACCGAGGTGACTGAAAACCACCGGGTGATTATGATTTTTGGAGATGACCTGAATGATTTTGCTCCCGCTCGTAACCTCTCTCTTGAAGACAGGCGCGCACTGGTACACGAACATGTTGATAAATGGTCGGTAAAGTGGTTTATGCTTCCCAATCCTAATTATGGTTCCTGGGAGCGCAATCTGTACACCGGTGACGAGCAAAACGAACTGGAACGGCAGCAACGGCGTCTGGACATGCTGCAAACTCTTCGGTAAGAGCTAATACCCGGCTTAACAGTTTGTTAATTCGGGTTGTCATGCCCGTTGGGTATTTTTAGCTTTATTCTCAATCAAAATTGGTAGTTATGTCTGGAAAAGGCCTCTCGCGACGTGAATTTTTGAAAACCGGAGCCCTCTCAACGGCCGGGCTGGGTGCCGGAATGATGGGATACCGCAAGGCTCCCACCGCGAAAAAACGGTTCAATGGCGACGCCAAAAATGTCATATTTCTGGTGGTTGACGGCATGAGCATGGGTACGTTTTCCATCGCCGACCTGATCAAACAAGAGCAATTTGGCGACAAAACCCACTGGGTAAAGTTGTACGAATCAGATCGTGACTATCACCGTGGGCTAATGGACATGGCGTCCTTAAACTCAACCGTTACCGGTTCTGCATCTGCAGCATCGTCGTGGGGCAGCGGGCACCGCATTAACAACAACAGTGTAAACTGGGGCCCGAACGACGAGCAGTACAAAACCATCTGCGAAATTTTTCGCGATGCGGGAAAGGGTACCGGACTTGTCACAACCACACGACTGACCCACGCCACCCCGTCCGGCTTTGCGATTAACATGCCCGGCAGATGGATGGAAGACGAGATTGCCGAGCAGTATTCAGAACGGGATTACGATCTGCTGATGGGAGGCGGTAACCGCCATTTTGATCCGTCTATGCGGGATGACGGAAAGGATTTGTATGCTGTATTTCGCGAAAAGGGATACACCGTAGCAAAAACCAAAGAGGAGCTAAGCCGCGCCACACGAAACAGCAAGCTAATTGGCATTTTTAATGATAGCCACCTGCCTTACACTGTAGATTATAACAACGATTTGGATCTGCAGCGGGTTACACCTACCCTGTCCGAAATGACTGGTGCCGCACTGGACCGATTGAGCCAAAACCCGGATGGATTTATTCTGCAAATAGAAGGAGGCCGGGTTGATCACGGTGCGCACAACAACGACGCAGCCGGGATGCTGTATGATCAGATTGCGTTTGATGATGCCATCAAAGCGGTAATGGATTTTACCGATGGCCGCGACGACACGCTGGTTATTTTGACAACCGATCACGGTAATGCCAATCCCGGGCTGAGTGGTTTGGGTTCCGGCTATGGCAACTCTCCCGCCATGATGGCTACGCTCTACGACTATCGCCACAGCTTTGACTGGATCTCGGCTCGTTTTCGTGAGCTGGCTCCCAATGGTGAACGAGGTGAACTACACGTGCAGCAAATACGCGAAGTGGTGGAGTACGCTACCAATACCGGGATTACCCGTGAGGAGGGGTTAATGATCAAGCAAGCGCTGCAAGGCACATTTCGCGCTCCGTTTTTTAACCGGGCAGGGTGGGACGCCGTGCTCTCCGGCGTGTTGGCCAATTACAACGGTATTTACTTCGTAGGCACCAACCATACAGCCGATTACGTAGAGCTTGCCGCATGGGGGCCGGGAAGTGAGCACCTCTCTACGTTTGAGAGAAACACCAACCTGTTTGACCTGATGGTGGATATGGCCGATGTGCGGGCCTTTGCACAAGGCTAAGGTGTTTTCTTGATGAGGGGTGCGGAAAAGACTCGTAGTAGAGCGCGCGCAGTCGTCCGATGGTTAGCTTTGCTGCTCCACCGCATTACGCATGAACCGTGTAAGCGTCTGCACATCCATATACCCGCGTCGGCGGTCAACAATGTTTCCCTCAGGGTCCAGAATAACTGTAAACGGATAGGCGGTTACGCCCATCTGCTGGGCAAATTCCAGTTCCGGCATTTGAACGCCGCGAAAGGTGATAACCGAATCGGAGTTCCCGTTAATTTTTACCGGAAAAAACTCGCGGTCCAAAACCGAACGCGTGGACGGGGCGGGGTACACATCGCGGTTCATGGCGCGGCAAAACTGGCATCCCACCTCGAAAATATCCACCAAAACCAATTTGTTTTCCTGCGATGCGCGATCAAGAGCATCGTCCAGGGCCATCCATTCAGGCGCATTTTCAATCTCCTCGGGAGTTACCGCATCAAAGGCGTTATAGAGAAAAATGCCGAGAAATCCGGCAATGAGCAGTGTGATGATAATCGGTCGTTTCATAAGTCAATCGGTATACATTCGAGCTGTATCAACGCGTAAAATACAAATTTATTTACCCCAAATCCGATTCCAGAAAAGTGCAAGGTTTCGGGCGCGTACATCAAAAGAGGGCAGCGACTGATCGAATGTAACGGCCGTCCCGTCTTCAATGATCAATCGGTTCTGCCACACGAAAACGCCTTCGTCGGTGAGCCAAAAATCGTCGCGGCCAAACCGTAAATCCGAGACAATAATATCACCATCTTCAGTTTCTTTAGCGGAGTAATAACCGCGCGAAAACCAGAGCAGCGCCTCAACAGCGCGGTCGTCCTGAAAGGGTTCAATCAAATGGCTGTTGCGTGGAATTGGTGTAAAGGTCAGGTTTGTATCCCCGTCAAAGATGGAGTACATGGCGTGGTACACGGTGTCTTGTTTCATTACATACCCGTTCCACAAAAATGTAGTGGGCCCGTTCGGGGACGCTTTAAGCCGTTCGTGCCAGCCATATTGGGCATCAAACGAGGCTTTGTACACCGAATGGACATGCGCTTTGATGCCCAGCCCGATCAGCAGATACAGGAAACCAAGGGCCAGCCCTGTGCCGTTCGCGATGCGACCCAAGCGCGGCCGGCTGCGTAGGATACGGGCCGTCAAAACACCGATTAAAACCGGTATTGTGAACAAGGGATCTATAATAAAAACCGAATCGGTAGCAGCGGGATAGTTACTGAAGGGCTGAAAAATTTGCGTACCGTAGGTTGTGGGAAGATCAATCAAAATGTGGGTTAAAATAACCCAAAACGAGAGGTGAGCCCACTGTTTCCACCCTGCGTCAAGAGTCGGGTGCACCTTCGCGATCATCCAGCCGAGAAGTGGTGAGGCCGCCACTGCAAAGAAAAAGGAGTGGGTGATGTTGCGATGGTAATAGAGCTCGTTAACGGCATCCACAAACGGATTGATGAGGATGTCAAGGTCGGGCAAGGTGCCAAGTGCAACTCCCCAGAGGGCTGCGCGGTAGCCTGCTCTTTTTCCAAGAACAGCCTCGCCAACTGCCGCTCCAAGCGTCATCTGCGTGATAGAATCCATAATTTAAATCGTTTTACAAAAAGGCAGAACCGTTGTTGATGATCTTTTGTTCAAACGTTGACGAATTGTTACAAAATAAAGCGTTGGCTTTTAAATCTTTAACATCAGCGTGAAAAGATCAGCGCAAACATTTCGTTACATTATCACCTGATGAACCTGTTATTTATGAAAATATTAAAAACATACTGTGTATTAGCGTTTATACTGTTGCTATCAACGTCGTGTACGAACACCGATGAAGGTAACGATCAAGAGTCGCTCATCATACCATCTGTTGAAGCTGTACAAGCCCAATTTGGAAGCCTTCCCCTTCAGGAGCGATTAAGCGGTGTAGTGCGGGCGCAAAAACAAGTGGAAATTTTTCCACGTATTGCTGCACAAGTTGAGGAGGTTCGGGTTCAAAACGGTGATTTTGTTGAAGAAGGTGAGCTGTTGGTAAAACTGCGCGACAATGAATACCGGGAGCAGCTCCGCCAGGCAGAGGCCAATCTGCGTATTGCGCGGGCCCAGGTTCGTCAGGCTGAGGCTGCCCAAAACGAAGCGGCATCTCTTTTGCGCCGGGAACGGATTTTGGACGATCGGGACCTGTCCACCGAAATTCAAATGGAACGGCTGGAAGCGCAGCTCGAATCAGCCGAGGCCAATCTGGAACTGGCCAATGCGCAGGTAGAACAGGCACTGTCTAATGTTGCAGAGCAGCAGGAAGCACTCTCCCAAACGGAAATTCGTGCGCCGATTACGGGGACGGTGGGTCAGCGTGCAGCCGAGCCCGGCATGATGGCTACAACAGGGTCCCGCCTGTTTGTGATGGGAGACTTAAATGACGCGCGGGTGCTGGTTAACCTGACCGAGCGGATGCTTACATACATTGAGGTGGGGCAAACAGCACGGGTTGCTTCTGAGGGCATGGAAAACAAGGTGCTCGAGGGAGAAGTCTCGCGCATCTCTCCGTTTTTAGGCCAGGGGAGCTTTAGTACAGAGGCTGAAATTGATATTTCCAACACTCGTGATCTGCTGCTGCCGGGCATGTTTGTGACGGTGGATATTTTCTATGGCGAAAGTGAGCAGGCCACAATCATACCGCTGAGTGCCATCTACCGCCATCCACAAACCGGTGAAACCGGCGTCTTTCGAGCACCCGGTTTTGGAGCAGAAGTCGAACCCGCCGAGACGGTAGATAGTGAAAATCCGCCGGCGCTAAGCAGCCCAACAGAGATGGAGTTTGTGCCGATTAATGTGGTGGCACGGGGCCGAGAAACTGCCGGGGTAACCGGCGTACAGAGTGGAGACTGGGTCGTAACCATTGGCCAAAACCTGCTCATCAACAATGAGGCCGGACAAGCTCGTATTCGCGCGGTGTCGTGGAACCGAATTATTGACCTGCAGCGATTGCAGCCACAGGATTTACTGCGCGAAGTGATGCGGGAAAAAGTGGCCCGAAGCAATGGTGCCGATACACAAACACAATCCTGATTGCCAAAATTATGGGAATTACAGAGACATCCATAAAACGCCCCATCGCCACAGCGATGGTCTACCTGATTGTGATCGTTCTTGGTATTGCCGGCTTTCGCTTTTTACCGGTCGATTTGCTGCCGCCTATTGAATATCCGCGGCTTTCAGTATCGATTAATTACCCAAATGTTGGGCCCGAAGAGATTGAGACGATCATTACCGATCAGCTCGAAAATGCACTGGCCGGCGTTGCGAATTTGGAAGAGGTTACCTCTACATCGTCGGAAGGCCAGAGCCGGGTAAATCTGAACTTCTCGAGAAATACCAATCTGGATGAAGCCGCTAATGATGTGCGCGCCGCCCTCGACCGGGTGCGCCGAAACCTACCGGAGGAAGCGGACCCACCTCGCGTTCGAAAGTTTGATCCGAACGACTTTCCCGTTGTCGTGCTCGGTGCACAATCAACCCGGCAGCTCGACGAATTGACCCGCATGCTGGAGCGCGACATATCCAAGCGGCTGGAGCAGATACCCGGCGTGGGTACCATCGACGTGTGGGGAGGAGTGCATCGCGAGATACGTGTAGACTTGAAACGCGATCGTCTTACAGCGAGCGGATTAACCGGCCTGGATGTGCGTAATGCCATTGTTGCCGAGAACAGTACACTGCCGGGGGGGAACGTGCGCGATGGATTTACCGATCTGTATGTGCGAACACTGGGCGAGTATACATCCATCGATCAGATCAGCGAAACTATTGTGGGAGTGGTGGATGGCCGTCCGATTCGGGTTCGGGATGTGGCCACCGTTGAGGATGATTATCAGGATATCGGTCGATTGGTGAGTATCAATGATGAGCCGATGATTCGAATGGGCATCCGCAAGCAGACCGGTGCCAATACGGTGGAGGTATCGGAGGGAATAGCGCGTGAGATAGAGCTAATCAATAGTGAGCGCGATGATCTGCAACTCACCATTATTACCGATCAGAGTGATTTTATACGAAATTCCATAGAAAATGTGCAAGAGGCGGCTGTTTGGGGAGCGCTCTTTGCGATTTTTATTCTCTATCTGTTTTTAAGGAACGGCTCAACGACCTTTATCATCTCACTGGCCATTCCAATATCCATCATCGCCACATTTGGCCTGCTCTATTTTAATGGGCTCACGCTTAATCAGATGAGTTTTGGAGGGCTGGCTTTGGGGGTTGGCCTCATTGTTGATAACGCCATTGTGGTGCTCGAAAACATTGTTCGGCTCAGGAGTCAGGGCAAATCACTGTACGAAAGTTCGCTGGTTGGTACCAAAGAGGTGGGCGGTGCAATTATTGCATCAACGCTTACTACATCGGTGATCTTTTTGCCGGTTGTGTTTATGCAGACGATCACCGGTACGCTGTTTCAACAGCTTGCATTGGTGGTTGTTTTCGCTCTTTTCTGCTCGCTGTTTGTAGCCCTGACCCTGGTTCCGATGATGGCCAGCAAGTTTATGACCATTAAGCCCGATGCGGAAGGCGGAGAGGAGAAGAAAGGGCGCTTCCAAAAACTGTTTGAGCGTGTGGAAGATCGATACAGCAATGTTTTAACAACTGCAATTAACCGTCGATTTGTTGTATTTGGCATTACCGCGCTGTTGCTGGGTGGCTCCATTTACGGTTGGGGGTTTGTCTCTCAGGAACTTGCCCCTCAGACTGAAGCCGATGAAGTACGTGTCGATTTTTATCTGCCTGACGGAATGAATATTGCGGTAGCCAACCGGTATCTCGAAGAGCTGAAAGTCCGGGTGGAAGCACTGACTCCAATGGATCAGGTGAAATATATGAGTACAGAAGTGCGGAGCGGGCGCGCACAGGTAGAACTGGTGATGAAAGATCAGTCGGAGCGCTCCATAAGCACATATGACCTGGCGGATGATTTGCGCAACAACCTTGAGGGTTCCATTCCCGGCGGCGAGTTTCGCGTGCGAGCTCAGACCGGCCTGTGGATACTGCGCCGTATTTTTGGTTCGGGCGGAGACGAAGCCATTCAGTTACAGCTTCGAGGGTATGACTTGGATCAGTCCGAAGAAATTGCCAACAACATTGTAAGCCGGATAGAGCGCATTCCGGAAATTCGGGGCGTGCGTTCCGATCGCCAGGAAGGCCGTCCGGAGCAGAATATTGTTTTTGACCGCAACCGGATTGCCGAACTGGGTTTAACGGCACGTGATATCGCTCAGGCTATTCAAACCAATGTAGGGGGCTCCCGCGCCGGTGTGTTTCGGGAAGGTGGCGATGAGTTCGACATTACGGTTCGTTTGCAGGAGCAGGATCGTGAGAGCACACTCGATCTGGATAATATTTCGGTTCGCACGGCATCCGGCGAAACGGTACCGGTGTCAACCGTAATCCGTCAAATTTCGTCGCGCGGGCCGGTATCTATCAACCGCATCAACGGGCAACGGGTCACGTATGTCACAGCTAATTTGGAGAGCGGCATTCCGCTGGGCGAGGCGGTACAGAAAATACAGGCGGAACTGTCTGACCTGGCACTTCCGGCCGGATTCAGTATCGTATATGGTGGAGAGTTTGAAGAGCAGCAGCGCGCACAAATGGATTTTTTAATCTCCATCATCATGGCCTTTGTGCTTATCTATATGGTGATGGCTGCACAGTTTGAACGCTTTCTTGATCCGCTGATCGTAATGTTTTCGGTGCCTGTTGCGATCGTGGGAGTTGTGCCAACACTATTGCTCACCGGCACCACCATCAACATGCAGAGCATCATGGGCATCATAATGCTGATCGGTATTGTGGTGAACAACGCCATTGTGTTGGTAGATTATATCAACCTGATGCGCCGCGACCGGAAGATGAACGTATTTCAGGCCGTGGTTGAATCGGGCAGGCTTCGTCTTCGTCCCATCCTGATGACAACCCTCACAACGGTATTGGGTTTGTTGCCGCTCTCCTTTGGATTTGGTGCCGGGGGCGAAATTCAAGCAGCATTGGCCCGGGTTGTGATTGGCGGACTTATCGCCTCTACCCTCATCACACTGATTTTAATTCCTGTTGTATATAAAACCATGGATGATGTGAAGGTGTACCTGCAAGAGAAGAAAGAGGCGTGGATAACAAGCAAAGCAGCCGAACCGGTACCGGTTAAAGCGGGGAATTAGTCGGCTGTTGATCGACATTTGGCGGCGTTTCAATTGGCATCTTCAGTATTCTAACGAATGAGATTGGGGGTTTCGGCGTTGTTTAAAAAAAACGAAACACCATGATGACCCGATTTCAATTTGTAGTTGTTGTTCCCTTCCTGCTATTGGCCACTCTGGCTATTTCAGCTCCGGTAAGCGCTCAAAATGTGACAGTAAACGTCGAAGAAAGCCAGCTGGTGGTTGAGGGCAATTCCACGCTGCATCGATGGAGTGTGGATGCCACTGTATTTCACATCCTGTTCAATGTACCGGAGGCGTGGTTTGAAACCGTCGACAACTGGAACGCAGAGGAAGTGATTCAGCTGCGGGTGTCGGTGCCGATACGAAATATGGATGGCGGCCGAAGCCGGATGAACCGAGACCTGCGCAATGCCTTGAATGCAGATCAGCATCCGGTGATTGTCTTTGCCTGGAACAACCTGAGCGTAAAGCCAGACTCTAACGACCAAAACAGAGCAACCCTTCAGGTAGAGGGTGAATTAACCATCAATGGGGTGACCCGGGATGTTGCGTTCGATTCGGATGCCGAATTGCGTGACGGACAAATGATCGTAAAGGGAACCGTATCTTTGAATATGAAAGATTACGATGTAGATCCGCCAACGGCAATGCTTGGTGCGATACGTGCAAGTGAAGAGGTAAGCCTGAACTTCAGCGTGCAATTTGGAAGAGAGGAGTAACGCTTTTTCTGAATGCGTTATTACCAATATACGGTGGTTGTGCCCAACGGAACAAAAGAGATTCAGAACCCACAATAAATGTATAACCTTTGTATAAATTTCGTTAATTTATATGCGCTTAATAAGAAGATAAAAACATTGTATTATCTGCACAGCGCACGGCGGTTTCGCCTTTTGATCCCTTTTTTTTGATCGGGTGCGTGCCGTTTGTCAATCGTAAACGTTCTGTTTAAAATCACCATGCCAAAAAAAATCGGATCCCTTACCCTGTACTCGGTAGATGACCTCCATGAGCTATTGGGGATGAGTAAAATGACCATCCGGGCCTACCTGCGCGAAGGACGGCTGAAAGGAAAAAAACTGGGCGTACAATGGTATGTGACCGAAGAGGCTATCCGTGCCTATTTTGAGGATGAGCCCGAAGCGAGCCGCCAAAAAAAGCGCGAGGTTACCTATGTTGTGCAGGGAGTGAATGATCTGGTAAGCGAAACCGAAACGTGCGCCACCATACAGGAAACACTCGACGTACTCGATTCGCAGGCGATCATTAGCCTGTTTCAGGTACAGATAACCGATGCGGAAAGCGGCGAGATATTGGATATTGTTAAAGGACGGGATTTTATTGAACGCCACCGATAAACCAGAGATATGAAACGAACAAAACTGGATGTGTTTTCTTTTGGAGACGACCCGGAAGATACATTTTACTGCCTCGTTGACCTGCAGGTTAGCCCGGAAGGGTTGCGTGTTGAAAAACTAAAGCTAAGCGATCCGCGCACCTTTGATGAGCAGCTAAAACAGAGCGGCTGTTTGATGATGCTCACCGGAGATGAAGTAAATGAGTTGGTTCGGCGCGGGGACCTTGATCGAGACCGGCTGGAAGAGACGATTACCGATCTTGCACGTCGGGAAGGTGTCCTAAAACCGTCATCATAAATCGACGGGAAACGGTTCATTTTTTAGCCACCACCGGCGCGCCATCGTCAGGGCGCAGATGGTTTTTCCGTCTTTTAGCTCATCGTTCTCAATACACTGCAGCGCGTCTTTAAAGGAGATGCGGGAGTTGATCAAAAACTCATCCTCATCCGACGATTTCTCTTGCAGCGTAAGTCCCCATGCTACAAATACATGAATCTCTTCATTGGCATACCCGATGGCAGGAAAGAACGAGCCGACACGCACCAGGTGCTCGCACTGAAGTCCGCTCTCCTCTTCCATCTCCCGCCGTGCAGTCACGTGGGGCTCTTCGCCGGGATCGAGTTTACCGGCCGGCACTTCCAAAAAAAGCCGGCCAGCGGGGTAACGAAACTGCTTCAGCAGCATGATGGTACCATCTTCAAACACCGGTACCACGGCACTGGCGCCGGGGTGATCGATCCAGTCGCGGGTAGATCGGTTTCCATCAGGCAGGCGAACATCATCAACATATACCTGAAGCAAGCGTCCGTCAAATACCTTGCGGGAGTCGATTTTGGTCTCTTTTAGTTGGTGAAGGTCCGATTGGGAACGGCTCGAATCTTTTGGAGTCATAGTACATCTCAAATGTAAAAAGTGTACCTTTCATACGAGTAAATTTAAAAATCTACGGCCCCATGAAAGACGTAATTAACGTTGATGGGAAGAAGGTATTGGTTAAAGATGAGATTTACACCTGGTCGAATTTAATTTCGTTGAGCCGGGTCCTTGTCACAATTCCAATCATCTACCTTCATTACGAAAACCAGAAGGAATTCAATTCCTTGATAGTTGGACTCATCGCTTATGGCGCTATTTCTGACTATCTGGATGGCCTCGTGGCCCGGTTGCGCAATGAAGTGTCGGAGGTGGGTAAAGTGCTCGATCCCGTTGCCGACAAGATTATGGCATTTATGCTGTTTTTCTACACGGTGTGGCTGGGGTGGATTCCGCTGTGGTTTTTTCTGATTGGCGTGGTGCGCGATCTGCTGATTATGGCCGGTTCGGGCTACATCAAAAAGAAGCGCGGCAAGGTGGCCATGTCAACCATGTGGGGAAAAGTGTCGGTGAATGTGCTGGCGGCCTACTGGCTGGTTGTATTCTTTTTTCAGGATCTTGAAACACTGCACACGGTGCTGATGATTGCCTCACTTTTTATGATGATTGTCTCCTTCGTGGAATATGTGCACCGCTACAAGCGAATTTTAGACGGTGCAGATTTTAATTAAAGCAATAGATTGATGAGCTGGTTAAACAAATTAGGACTAAAGAAAAAAGAAAAACTCGATCAGGGTGTGGAGAAAAGCCGTGATGGCTTGCTTAGCAAAATTGGCAAAGCCGTTGCCGGCAAAGATACGGTTGATGCCGCCACTCTGGATGAGCTGGAAGATATTTTAATCACCTCTGATGTGGGTGTAAAAACCACCATCGAAATCATCAATCGGATTGAAGAACGGGTGGCCCGCGATAAATTTCTGTCGCAGGAAGAGCTTCAGGTAATGCTGAAGGAAGAGATTGTGGCCTTGCTTCGGGAAAACCGGCCCGAGCAGCCCTCCGAGTTTGATGCCGATTTTCCACAGAAACCGCATATCGTACTGGTAGTGGGGGTGAATGGTGTGGGGAAAACCACCAGCATTGGCAAGCTCGCCTCCATGTATAAAAAAGCGGGCAAAAAAGTGGTGCTCGGTGCAGCCGATACATTTCGCGCAGCAGCTGTTAACCAGCTGATTATCTGGAGTGAGAGGGCCGATGTGCCGATCATTCAACAAGGACAAAATGCTGACCCTGCCGCCGTTGCGTTTGATACGGTGTCGGCCGCAGTGGCACGGGGTGCCGATGTGGCGTTGATCGATACCGCCGGCCGGTTGCACAATAAAAAGGGGCTGATGGAAGAGCTCGGTAAAATAAAACGGGTGATGGGTAAAGTGGTGGATGGCGCACCGCACGAAATTTTGCTTGTGCTGGACGCCTCAACCGGACAAAACGCCATGATGCAGGCAAAGGCATTTACCGATGTGGTAGATGTAACCGGGCTGGTGCTAACCAAGCTCGATGGTACCGCCAAGGGTGGTATCGTAATTGGAATATCCAACGAACTGGATGTGCCGGTCAAATACATCGGCGTAGGCGAGCAGATCGAAGATTTACAGGTTTTTGATCGGGAAGCGTTTGTGGGCGCTCTTTTTGGGGCGTAAAAAAACAAGCCGAGCTGTTTGCCATCAGGATGTGGACTGAGCACCGGGCAAAGAGCGGCCTCTTTCTGCTGAACTGGGAAAACTCGCTTCAATGGCTATTTTCGAGGCTTGCAGATCAGCCGGGCATTTAGCACATTGCAATTTGTAGTTGCAACATCGGTTTAATTGCTCCAGTGCCATGAACTACCCTTGCTCTTGCTCGCCCCGAATGAAGTGGTTATGGCTGCCTCTATGCATGGTTTTGGCCATCGGCATACTGCCCCATAAAATCACTGCACAGTCGCTGGAGCAACGGTTCAATGAGGTTTTTGAACAGTACCACTTTCTGGACGCCAACGAGGTGATTGACCGGGTTAACACGCTGAAAGAAGAGAGCTGTGCCCTGCCCGATCATAAAACGATCTGCTTTCGATCGTACGACATACTGGTTCGTTACCACACCGTTGATTCGCGGTACGAAAAGGCTGAGCAGTTGCTGAATGAAATGAAAGAGCAACTGTCAGAAACTGAGGACCGCCCCACACACGAAGCACTCTACCTTTCGCGCTCTCTCATTTTTCTGAACATCATGAATCGCCTGGACGAAACGCCGGCCTATCAGGAGCGTCTAACGGAAATTCTAAACAATCATCGAGACTTTTTGGATGTCGACATACTGCTACAGGTTAATAATTCACTGGGTTATAGTGAGCATCACAACGGCAACTACTCCAATGCGCTGGCGTGGTACAAGAATGCGTTGGATGAGGCCGGCCGGGCATCCTCTACCAATGAGCTGACCGCGATAAGACTTCGAGTACACAACAATCTTGGAGTTACCTACACGAGCATGTCGGAATTGGAGCTCGCAAGGGAACAGTACGAACGGTCGCTTGAATTAACCCACGCCTTGTATGGCAGCAAACATCAGCAAATGATTCTGCTGTACAATAACCTCGGATCGTTACTGTACCGGCAGGGGAACGCCGAACGTGCGGGGGATTATTTTCTTCAGTCGGCAGCTGCCGCCATTGATATTATGGGTCCGGAAAGCAGCCAGGTGGCAACGGCATATAACAATGCCGGAGTAGCTTTTTATACTCTCGGAAATTACACCCGGGCAGCCACGTATCTGGAGGAGGCGCAACGGGTAAAAGAGTCTATTTACGGCATGGAGCATATGGAAACAGCCGTGGGATATCACAATCTTGGAACCATCTATCTCCAAAACAATGAGGTAGAGACAGCCGAACAAAATTTCATGCGCTCGATCGAGGTACGTCGCGCCATTTTTGGTGATGATCATCCCGATCTGATTGCGCCTCTTTTAAGTCTCGGTTCTTTTTACCGGGACCAAGGCCAGCCCGGCCGGGCGCTGCGTATGTACCGGGAAGCAGAACAGATCGGCTTACTCCGGTTGGGTGCCGGGCATCCAACCGTGATGGAAATACATACTCTTCTTGCAGGGGTTTATGCTACAATGGGTGATCCCGATATGGCAGCCAATTATTATCGCGGAGCAATAGAAGGCGTGTTGCCCGGTATCCGCTTTGAACAGCCGCTGGAGGTGGCAGGAATCATACAAAAGCCGGGCGAGCTGTTGCAGGCGTTTCACGGGCTGGCCGGTGCATTGCAACAGGCGGGCGAACCCGAACACGCACTGCAGGTATACCGGCGCGGTTCAGAGGTGATGGACTATGTGCAACGGACCGTTCGCAGTGAGGCGTCTTCACAGGCCATTCTCAACCGTAATTTCCAACTGTATACCGACGCGATTCATGTACTCTACGAACTGGTGGAAAATGATGGAAACGAGCGCTGGAAGCGGGATCTATTCGATTTTTCAGAACGCAGCCGGTCTCGTTTTGCCCACGCGCTGATTCGCGAAGTAGAGGCGAAATCGTACGCAAATGTTTCGGATGATCTGCTTGCACAAGAGCGTGAAATGATTGCAGAACTGGCTTCGCTGCAGCAACAACTGGCAGAGGCGTTAACTGCCGATGCGCACATGGACGAATCGGAAGAGGTGAGGAATCTACGGCGGGCCATTTTCGAAAAAAGGTCCAGACAGGAGCAGTTTCTCACCGAACTTGAACAGACGGTACCGGAGTACTATCGGTTGAAATACGATTCGCGGCGAGCAGTGGTTGAGGATGTGCAAGGCCGGCTCTCGGCTGATGAACGGTTCTTGTCGTACGTGGTAACGGAGCAAGCGGTCTATGCGATGGTTATTGGCCGCGATTTTTTTGATGCGAAGAAGGTTACCGGCACCCACACCCTTGATGAACAGGTTCCGGCTCTCCGGCATGCGGTGTTGCAGGAAGATGCGGACGCTTACATCAGCCTCGCACGTTCGCTGTATGCTAAACTTATGGAACCTCTGGAGGAGTGGATTGAAGGACACTCACTGATCATCTCTGCCGATGGGGTCCTGCATCACCTGCCATTCGATTTGCTGCTTACCGAAGCCCCCACAGGATTCTCCTATCACCAGCTTCCATATCTTCTGCATCGCCAAGCCGTATCGTATGTGCCATCGGCATCGATGTTTATGTCGCTGCAGGATCGACGTGTCGCAAGCCCGAGAAATCTCTATTCAACAGCTCCGTTTTATCTCGAATCGGATGATGGTACGCAGCCCGCCATGCTCCCCACTACCTACCGCGATCGGCCATTTTCCCCACTACTGCTCAGCGGCTTCGAAACGAATAAAATAGCCGAAGCATTTTCGGAACGCCGCCATTGGCTCGATTACCTGCGGCGTCCGCATCGGGTTACGGTGAAACAGGGTCCAGAAGCTGTAAAAGCGTCATTTTTATCGGAGGGTATAGAGTCGTACAACTTTATCCATCTGGCTACTCATGCAGTAATCAATGAAGAACAACCGGAGCTGTCGGCTATTGCGTTTTATCCTGAAGAGGAAGAGCACATGCTCTATGTGGATGATATTTACGCTCTGAGCCTGAATGCCGATCTGGTGACCCTCAGCGCCTGCGACACGGGTGGTGGAACGCTCGCACGCGGAGAGGGGATCGTTGGGTTTACGCGTGCTTTTATGTATGCCGGTGCAGCAAACCTGAACGTATCGCTGTGGCGGGTGAGTGATGTGGCCTCCTCCCGGCTGATGGTACAGTTCTATAATCATGTGATGGCGGGTCGGCCCTACAGCGAGAGCCTTCGTCTGGCTAAGCTTGCCATGATCCAAAATCCCGATCTGGCCGCACCCGCTCACTGGGCAGCGTTTGTGCTGTACGGGAGATAAACTGTGTCCCGCTTATCTCGCCTGGCGCCGTGTTATGTCTATGAAGGCCTGATTATCGACAGCCGGCCGGCCGTCGTAATTGGCCACCTCGCCGGTGGATTGAAAGATCAACCTTGTGATGCGCGAGAGCTTCTCGAAATCAATTTTCTCAACCTCATCACCCGGCCGGTGATAATCTTCGTGCACACCGGTAAAGAAGAAAACAAACGGCACATTTAACCGTCCAAGGTTCCAGTGGTCGCTGCGTCGGTAAAACTGGTTGGGATCGGTTAGATCGTTATAGCGCGGATCGAGCCTCATGTCAACGCTGCGGTCGTTGGCAACACGCACCAAGCTGTCCAGTTCTGAGGAGATAATCTCCCCGCCAATCAGATACACATAGTCCGTATCGCCGGCGGCAACATTTTGTTGATCACTTCGCCCGATCATATCGGCATTAAAGGCGGCCACGGTCTGTTCGATGGGAACCACGGGGTGGTCGGAGTAGTAGCGGGAGCCCAGCAGCCCCTTCTCTTCTGCGGTAACGTGAACCAGTAGTACACTGCGGTCGAGTCGCGATCCGGCTTCGGCCGCTTCCTGCAAAGCTGTAGCAATGGACATAAGTGCTACAGTGCCGCTGCCGTTATCATCAGCGCCGTTGTTTATTCGGTCGCCGGTTTCATCGGGGCCTGTAATGCCAATGTGGTCGTAATGGGCCATCAATACAACAACCTCCTCTTTCAACTCGGGATGACCGCCCTCAACATAGCCGATCACGTTGTTGGAAACCACTTCCGTCACGCCGGCATAAGGCGTATAATCGAGCGCGAATGGTGTGGCTTGCGGCTCAAAATCCCGGATTTGCTGCACCAGCTGCTCGCGATGGCCGGCCAGCTCATCGGCTCCGCTCAGCCCGAGAAGTTCAGCCGCTTTTGAGGGGCGAATCATGGCATACACTTTTGGGAATCCGCCGGCGCCGTCAGAATCATCCAGGTACTTGAGGCGCATGCTCTCCGGTTGGCCAAAAAACTCAGCGTCTATTCCGGCTACTTCGTCAAACTCCTCGTCGGTCATGTCGGGGATGACCAGCACGCCACCCGCATCGGCTTGATTGAGCAACGCGCCCAGGCGGGCATTATTCGAGATACCGGGATTGACCAGTGTGTCACCATCCACCACGTAGGGAATGGTTTGATAAATCAGCGCCCAGTTTCCGCCAATCTGTGCGGGATCCGCATGGTTTACGCCTCGCGGGGAGTCGTTCACGCCAAAACCGCTGAAAATAATCGAACCTTGCTGCGGCTCCGCACCACCGAAAAGGCGCAGAATTGGAGAGGTTTCATGGCGAGACTGGAGATGTCGCGATACGGGCAGTTGCTCGTCGCCATCCATGCGGTGCAAGGTATAGACAAGGCTGTCGGTTTGATTGGCGTTTAAGATGAAAGGCTGCAGATAGCCCTCGGTGCCCATCGGCTCCACGCCAATTGTTTCGTAATAATCGATGATATATTGCGCGGCCATCCGTTCTCCGCGAGTGCCGGCTTCGCGCCCTTCGAGCGAGTCATGAGCAATCACTTCCAGGTGCGTTCGCAACAGTTGTGGAGTGATTACATCCGAAAATGACGTAACGGATGGGGTGGGTGATGTGAACTGTGTTGAATTCGATGTGCTACAGCCGACAAAAAGCAGTAGCAAAATGGGGAAAAGGGAGAGATGCTTCATATAGGTGAAGTTTCTGTGGATGAGGGTTGATTGATGATCTCTTCTACCGGCTTCAGATCGAGGTAAAAGTCGGTAGGATCGTTTTCAAGAAATAGGTTTATCTGCTGCTCTTTTAACATTTCAAGTATGGCGAGGAATGTAACAACCACCTGCACGCGACTGGTAATGCCGGTGCAGAGAGCAACAAAACTGCGGCGCCCGTGTTTTTGCAGCGCTTCCAGCACATATTCGGCCTGCTGTTCAACGGTAAACTCCACTTTTTCGATCCGGTGATAGGTATTCTGACGTTTGATGTCGGCCAGTACTTTCTGGAAAGCGCTCATCAGATCAAACAGTGTTACTTCTTTGAGTGCTTCGCCGGTGGCCTGCTTTTCGACAGTGTCGGCGTCGGGATAGCCGCGGAAATAGCGCTGACGAGCTTCATCATCGATAACGACCAGCTTTTCGGCCATCTCTTTGTACCGCTTGTATTCGAGCAGCTTCTGAACCAATTCGTAGCGCGGATCATTTTCGTCCAGCTCTTCGTCATCGCTCTGCACGCTGGGCAGCATCATGCGCGCTTTGATCGACATCAGCAAACTGGCCATGTAGATAAACTCGCTGGCCACATCCAGATCCAGCTCTTCCATCAGCCGTATGTACTCCAGATATTCGCCTGTAATGTGAGAGATGGGGATGTCGTATATATCCAGCTCATCCCGCTTGATAAAGAAGAGAAGCAGGTCGAGCGGGCCCTCGAAATTTTTGAGGTGAACTTTATACATATGCTACAAATGGATTCATTGAAGATCGTAATTCAGCTACACAAAACGAAATAACACTTGCTTATTCGCAGTGGTTTGTTAACTTTTTGCATATACAAATAATTGTTATGACGTTTCACTTGGCAGCTCTGCTGCTTTTTTGGGGCGTGTATTGATATTTCTACGTGGTAAGGTTGAGGAGATTATATAGATTATTAATAATAGTAATGCCAGATTGGAAAAGTCATCCTTTCTGAAGAGTCGTAACAGGGCGGTTGCTCTTTTCGATTTCTTGTGATGTTACTGAGTATCCAACGTTTAATTTCATCTCAAAAAAATGGCTCCATATCGTTTTCTCTTTGTTATTACTCTTCTTTTTGCCGTAGCCGGAATTCAGTCCACCTATTCACAAACCGTCATCGAAAGCTGGACACCGGAAGCAATGGTGAATCAACCTGTTGTAGGATCGCCGGCTGTATCTCCTGACGGATCGATGATTGCATACACTATTCGTGAAACGAACATGGAAGGTGATGATTCTGAATTTCTGACACACATCTGGGTGGCATCGGCCGATGGCACGATGAATCGCCAGTTTACACGGGGTGATCAGTCTGTCTCAAATCCCCAGTTTTCGCCGAATGGTCAGTTTCTATCCTTTACTTCCCGCAGAAACGGTGAAAACCAGGTTTATCGAATGTATCTGGATGGTGGTGAGGCAGAACAGATCACCCACGCAGAAAATGGAGTTGGAAGCTATGCCTGGTCGCCTGATGGAACCCGGATTGCCTATACAATGAGAGATTCTGAGACAGAAGAGGAAAAAGAACGTGCACGTGAAAAACGTGATATAACCGTAGTTGATACAAACTTTAAGTTTTCCAGAATCTATGTTCAAACGGTTGGTGAAGATAACGCAAAAGCACTTTATGGCGGTGATGTCCACACAGCGTCGTTCGATTGGTCACCAGATGGTTCCACGATTGTATTTGCACATCAGCCAACGCCAAAAATTGATGACCGTTACAAAATGAATATCTCGACGGTACCGGCCGACAGCGGCGCGGTAACCTCACTTATCGACAGGGAGGGAACCGACAGCTCTCCCCGATATACTCCGGATGGAAATTCCGTCGTGTTCACCTCTCATGGCGGTAAACTGGAGGCGATTGGCCTGCAGGATCTCTATGTGGTTAATCTATCGAGCGAGGAAGTCCGCGCATTGGCTCACACCTATGACAGAAATGCAAGCATTGTTGGGTTTGACGCAAGCGGGCAGTTATTAATTCAGGAGCCGAGAAGGACGGTGTCGGCGCTTTACCGGGTTCCTTTAAATGGATCTGAGCCCACCCTGTTAAACAGTGAGGATGGAATCTATCGGGGATTTTCGGTGAGTGACGATGGCAGACGTGTTGTGTTTACATATGAAAATTCCAATCAGCCGTCGGAAGTTTACTACAGTGATTTGAGGCGATTTTCGAAGCAGAAAGTGTCTGCATTGCATGAGGAGTCTCAATTTCCTGAGATGGGCCGAACTGAGCTTCTGAGCTGGACATCTAACGATGGAATGGAGATTGAAGGGCTGCTGACCTACCCGGTTGGTTATGAAGAGGGAGATCGGGTGCCTTTAATTTTGATGGTGCATGGTGGGCCGGCCGGTGTTTATTCACAAACCTGGACGGGGGCAGGAAGCATTTACGCAATTCAATATTTTGCCGAAAAGGGATACGCGTTATTAAGGCCCAATCCTCGCGGAAGCACCGGATATGGGAAGGAGTTTCGCTATGCCAACTTCCAGGACTGGGGCTACGGTGATTATGAAGATCTGATGACAGGCGTGGATAAAGTGATTGAGATGGGCGTTGCTGATCCCGATCGTCTGGCAGAGATGGGCTGGAGCTATGGCGGTTACATGACTTCGTGGATCGTATCCCAAACAGACCGATTTAAAGCTGTGAGTATGGGTGCCGGACTGTCGAACCTGGTAAGTATGGTGGGGACGACGGATATTCCGGGCTATCTGCTCGGGCATATGGGTGGGCCGTATTGGAACGGTAATATGGAAACATATGAGCGTCACTCCGCTGTCTATTTTATGGATAATGTGGTTACACCGACTCAGATTATTCATGGTTCAGGCGACTTGCGGGTGCCGTTAGGGCAGGGCCAGGAGTTCTATTGGGCGCTTCAGGAAAAGGGCGTAGATAGCGAAATGATTCTGTTGCCGCGAACCGGACATGGACCGACAGAGCCCAAATTGATTGCCGAGGTGTCCACTCGAATTCTGCAGTGGTTTGATGAATACATAGAGCGCTAGGTTGAATAATTCAGCGGCACACCGCGAAACCCTCTTCGAAAAAAGAGGATAAGCCATGAGGTAGTTATAGCGATAAGCCGCTGGATTGCGCAGAGAATTGTTTTTGAGAAGGGGTCACTATTCTGTAAGTGCAGCTTTAAGGAAGAGAGAAAATAACACTTGCTTATTCGCAGTGGTTTGTTAATTTATTGCATATACAAATAACCGTTATGACGTTTCACTCAACCACAGGCGCCTTTTATCGGGATCTTTCGTCCTTCCTTGATGATCAATTAAAGGAGTACGGCTTGCCTGTGTCGTACATTGAGGTGATTCGGATTCTGAACGAAAAAGAGAAAGCAACTCAGAAAGACATTTCGGAAGAGCTTGCACTGGCGCCCTCAACCATTACCCGGTTTGTGCGGAAATTGATCGATCGCGGCTGGGTTCAAAAAACCAGAGAGGGCCGGGAAGCCTATGTGTCCCTCACCGAAAAGGGAGAGCGACACTTTAAATTTGTTGAGCGCGACTATCAGCACGCCATGGATGCCCTCGACCGATTGTTGGGCGGCAAGTTTAGGGAAACTGTCGGCGGGCTTGCGGCGTACGGTTCGCAGCAACTGCAACCGCCCAAAGAAGGCCGCGATTAAAGCTCTTCCGCGAGGCGCGCTAAAAAATCGTTCATCACCTGCACCCTTTTCTCTGCCTCTCGCTTGCCGGCTTCAGTGCGCATTGTATCGGGCAACGCGAATAGTTTGGCGTAAAAATGGTCAATGGTCCAGCGGCTGTCATCGGCGTCTCGATGCTCACAAAAGGGATCGGTCGGGTGGCACAGGGGACGCCCAAGCTCGGCCCCTACCATCAGGCAGCGGGCAATCCCAATAGCGCCAAGCGCCTCCATCCGGTCGGCATCCTGCACGATGGCTGCATCGATGGTTTTGGGCTCTATATTTGCGGAAAAACTATGCGCTTCTATCGCGTGGGCAATTTGAGACCGCTTTGCACGGGGAACCTGCAGCGTAGCGAGAAATGCATCCGCTTGCGCAGCGGCGTGTTTGGATGCAAGCTTTCGATGGGGGTGGTTTTTGGGGTACGAGACACAATCGTGCAGCCAGGCGGCCAGAACGGCAATGAACTCGGAGCCCTCTTCCTCCTGTAGTAACAGGCGCACATTCTTTACCACCCTTCGCACATGCGGCAAGCCATGGGCGCTGTCGGTGGACGGTTGCGTAGAGATGAATTCTTCGCAAGCTTTTTCGAGGTGTTGGAGAGTCATTAAAAGCGGTATCTGAATCCGGTTTCGAGGGTCAGGATATCTGTGAATCCGGAAAATGGCGGAATTTCCTGTCGGGTATATTTTATCTCACCGAACAGCTGCACGTGTGTATTTGGAATGAGGTAGTTGCCGCGCAACCCGATAAATTGAGATCGCTGAAAGCGGTCCTGAGCGCCGGAATCAATCAGGCGGTTTTCGTCAGCCGAAAAACCGAAGCCGCCCAACAGGGTGGTGTACCGGTCGGGGTGGCCGTGAAACCTGCGGGCCAGCAGATTCAAGGCGGCCGATGTGCCGGCCGATTGCGGCGTGATGAAAGGACGGGCAGAAAAAAACCAGCTTCGCCAGTAGTGACTTATCGAACCGGTGAAAATAAATACGTCATCATTGGTAAAGGAGAGGTATCGAAAGCCCGCGCTTCCCTCAAACCCTTTGGGAAAGGCACGATAGAGTTCGGCGCCGGTGCGAACGTCCGGAAAGAGGGTGCTGGAGGAAATCCCCACATTCAGATAACCGTACCATTTGGACGAAAAGCGGGGATAGGCATCCAGCTCGGCCTGAACATTGGTTCGTGAAAAACGGTGTGCTACGTTGACTCGCGCGATCACCGGGCCGCGTGAGGTTGCGCGATGCACCTCTCCGTACAGCCGTTCCCACGAGGCGATGTTATTTGAAAAATCGTCCCTCAATAAGCCAACGGCCACCATGGTGCGCCGCTCATCTTGCTCAATACGCAGCCGAAGTTGTCGGGCATCCTCCCTCTCGGGTGAGATTTCGTCAACTCGGTCAAGGCGCGAGAGGGCCTGGCTGTACCGCTTTAATTCGGTGGTAACAAGGGCATGGCGAAACTGAGCATCCGGATCGTCGGGTTGTTGATCGGCAACACGACGCGCAAAAGGTTCTGCGGTGTTAAAATTACCCGACCATAACTCAATATCAGCCCTTGTTGCAATGGCTTGCATGTTATCGGGATCGTCTTGGAGAACGATGGCCAGTTCCCGGCGGGCATCCCGAAACTGACGATCCCATCCATGAACACGCGCCAAAAAAATGCGTACTTCGTGATAATCGGGGGCCACCTGCAGGATCTCCCTGCTCAGAGACCGGGCGCGTTCCCACTGGCCGTCGGCGGCCTGTTGGCGGGCCTGCTCAAAAGCGGCATCCACATCCATTTCCTGTTGTGCAAAAACGGGCGCTGCGGCCAGCATGCAACACAGAGCGAACCCAATTACGGGAGCAATACGTATCATAAAGGTCATTACATCACCACAGAATCTTCCAGATTGCCGTATTCCGACCAAGAGCCTTCGTACGGGCGAACCGAATCGTACCCCATCAAGCGCAGCGTAAAGTAGGCGTGAGAGCCACGAACGTTGGTATGGCAGTGAGGAATCACCTCTTTATCGGGGGTGATGCCCATGGCGAGATATTGAGCCTGAATGGCAGCGGCACTTCGAAAATAGGGAACACCATCCTGCTCCAGCACGCTGTTCCATTCAAGGTTTACCGCATTCGGAATATGGCCGCCTTTGAGCGCCCGGCGATCGGTTCCGGTAAATTCGCCCTCACTGCGTGCGTCGAAAACGATGACGTTCGGGTCGTCAATCACTGAACGGAGATAGGTAATGTCGCAACTCAGGTTTTCCTGTACCGATACGGAGAAGCTGCCCCGTGTGGTTGGTTGCGGTTCTTCGTCTGTGGAATAACCGTCCGCAAGCCAGCCCTGCAGGCCGCCATTTAAAATGGAGGCATTACCGAAGCCGTAATAGTCTAGGGCATAGAACAGCCGCGCAGCGGAAAGCGCATTCCCATCGTCATAGAGAATCACCCGGTCGTCGTTGTTTAATCCGATCTCTTGCATCATCTGCTCGAACGATTCCACATCAACGAGAAAGTGTTCAATTTCATGATCCGGATCAGACAGGCTCGAAACAGCCGGAAAGTGAACGGCACCCGGAATGACCCCGTTCTCGATGGAGGGGCGGGTATCGATCAGGAAAAGATCTCCATCTTGTAACTCTTGTTCCAGTGCAGCTGCATCAACTAAAAGATGAGCATTTGGATACGATTCCAGCAGATGGTTCTGCTCGGCTGTGCAGCCGGCAATCAAAAAGAGGAGAATAATAACAGAAAGGCGATGGATCATAGCGGCTCCGTACTTTAGGGTTTCGTGAATATACAAATGTACGGCGAAAGTCGTGGAGACTCGGTCGGCAGCGGTGAAGGGGTAGAATATTTAAAAGATAAATTACTCTTTAATCTTTATATTACCTTCATACAGAGCCAGTAGCTTCTGCAACGAGATTTAACCAATGAATGATTTATTATGAACAGACAAACAGTAGATTCTGCAAACCAGACCGTCGGCGAAATTGTAGCGAAAAACTATCAGGCAGCGAGTGTATTCCGCAAATACGGAATTGATTTTTGCTGTGGCGGGGGTGTGTCGCTGCAATATATTTGTAAAAAAAAGGGGGTGGATCTTGGAGAGATCACCAACGAATTGGAACAAACCATGAGGGAGATGGGAGATATTCCTGATTCGTTTAACGCCTGGGAACCCACGTTTTTGATCGATTATATCATCGATACCCATCATACGTTTGTTCGAACCAAAATACCGGAGATTCTGGCCTATGCACAAAAAGTTGCGAAGGTTTATGGTGACAGTCATCCGGAAAACCGAGAGATCGCCGCGCGGTTTGAGGTTCTTTCGAAAGAGCTGATGGACCATATGGAAGATGAGGAAGAGGTTGTGTTCCCACAAATAAGGTCCATTTATGAACGCAGAAAGCGTGGGGTGAAGATATCGGATAAAGAGTTGAATGCCCTGCGCGACGGCCTAAACGAAATGGAGGAAGACCATGACGGAGCGGGTGCTGTAATGGCTGAAATACGGGCGCTAAGCAATCAGTACAACCCGCCCGAAAGTGCATGCACAACGTATCGTATACTCTATAAAAATCTGGAATCTTTTGAAGAAAACCTGCATAAGCATGTGCATCTCGAGAATAACATTTTATTCAAAAAAGCCCTGTCGCTTTCTTAAAAGGGAGCATGAATAGGGAACGGTCAAGTTAAAAGATATTTCACTCTTTTAACTTGACAATGGTATTCGGTGTGCGTAGTTTAAGATTCACAACTCCTTTATCTTTTTATGTTATCAAAATCGTGTACATATGGTCTTCGCGCCGCCGTTCTTCTCGCAACAAAGGAGAAGGAGGTATACGTTACGATTAAAGAGCTTAGCGATGAGCTCGATATATCGTTCTTTTTTCTGACCAAAGTATTGCAGCAGCTAACGAAAGCGGAGTTGCTGGAATCCTACAAAGGCCCGAACGGCGGAGT
>JBLRWS010000002.1:76945-86641 GCA_047921075.1 Balneolaceae bacterium
AGGAAGCTGTTTTAAAGGAATTATTTGAGAATAAATAAGAATCCATACTCTTTAAACTTAAAATTATGAAGTCGACACTACTTTCACTACTGATTATAACAACGGCTCTGTTCTTGAGCTCGTGCAACGGAGAGCCAACCGAACGGCAAGCAGAAGGGCAACAAGAACAACAAGAGCAGGGACTTACACCCTTTGAGCTTGAACACGGAATCGGCCCTGTAACAGAGCGGCTCAGTGTGGGCGATGATATCGATATGGAGATGATGCAGAAGGGAAAAAATATATTCGAAATGAAGTGTGAAATGTGCCACAACATGGAGGGGCGCATGGTAGGCCCGGCCCTGGGTGATGTGATGGAGCGGCGCAGCCCTGAATTTGTGATGAATATGATCCTGAATCCGGGAGAAATGGCACGCAGCCATCCGGAAGGGGAAAAGATGCTACGAGAATACATGACGGTAATGCCTTATCAAAATGTGCAGGAAGATGAAGCGCGAGCGATTGTCGAATATCTGCGGCATTACACAAGGAACAACCCATAAACCAACCCTCAACTGGAACAAACAACCAATACAATGAATGCACTAAAGAAATGGCGGGGAATACTGATTGGAGCGGGGATTTTAACGATCGCTGCACTGATTCTAACAGGATGCCCCTCACAACAACAGATGTTGGACCAGGGAAGCGCAGCACAAAAAGTGTATGTGGCCCCCGGGGAACATGACGAATACTACGGATTTTTTTCCGGTGGATATAGTGGGCAACTAAGCGTATGGGGCCTTCCATCAGCCCGTATGCTAAAGGTGATCCCGGTATTTTCACAAGATCCCGAAACCGGATACGGCTACTCGGAAGAGACCAAGCCACTGCTCGAAACAACCTACGGATTTATTCCATGGGATGATTCGCACCACCCTCATATCTCTCAAACCAATGGCGATTCGGACGGCCGTTGGATTTACATCAATGCGAACAATACGCCGCGTATTGCCAGAATTGATCTGAAAACATTTGAGACAAAAGAGATTCTGGAATTGCCAAATACGGGTGGTAATCACGCCTCCTCGTTTGTAACGGCTAATTCGGAATACGTAATCGGCGGAACCCGCTTCAGTATTCCGTACGAGCAGGATCTGGATGTGCCGATTGAAAGTTACAGCCAGGAATTTCGGGGCGCCCTCACGTTTGTCGAACTTGATGAAGAAACCGGCAGCATGGACCTCGATTTCCAAATTATTGTACCGCCCTACAACTATGACCTTGGCCGTGCCGGTAAAGGAGCTTCTGAAGACTGGGTGTTTTTCACAACCTACAATACAGAAGAAGCGCATACCATGTTGGAAGTAAATGCTTCCCGAAACGATAAAGACTTTATCGCTGCCGTAAACTGGAAAAAAGCAGTTGAGTTGGTACGCAACGGCCACGGGCAGCAAATGCCCGGTGATTATGTACATAATTACTATCCAAACAATCAAGGGTATGCTGTATCGGATCGGAAAAGCGGAGTCACCGTTTTGGATACACGTACTATAGATGAAGATTTCATCTACTACCTGCCAACACCAAAATCACCTCACGGTGTGGATATCGACCCAACCGGCGAATATATCGTAGGTGGCGGGAAGCTGGCAACGGTCATTCCGGTGCACTCATTCTCCCGAATGATTGAGGCAATTGACGCAGGCTCTATCGTTGAGCGTATTGATGGAATACCGGTGCTCGATTACGATGCCACCATTATCGGTGAAGTTGAGAATCCGGGTCTTGGCCCACTTCACACTGAGTTTGATGGGCAGGGATACGCCTATACATCGGTCTATATCTCATCCGAAATCGTAAAATGGTCGCTGGATACATTTGAAGTAGTGGATCGAATCGATTCATACTACTCCATTGGTCACCTGATGATCACAGCCGGTGATAATGTGAATCCGCATGCGCGATATCTTGTGGGCCTTACCAAAACGGCCAAAGACCGATATCTGCCAACAGGACCGAAGCAAAACCACCCTGCACAGCTGTATGATATCAGCGGGGACCGAATGGAATTGCTGCTCGACTTCCCAACCATTGGCGAGCCGCATTACGCACAGGCTATTCACGCAGACAAAGTGAAGCCAAATGTGGCACAAATTTACGAGATGGAGGATAACGACCACCCACAAGCGCTCGGAAGAATTACAGACAACCGTGTTGAAAGAGACGGGAATGTTGTAAGAGTGTATATGGGAGCCACCCGAAGCCATTTCCGTCCGGATAACATTGAAGGTATAAAAGTAGGCGATACGGTTTACTTCCACCTTACCAATATGGAACAGGAGTGGGATGTGGTACACGGTATTGCAATCAAAGGAGCTCAGAACGCTGAGATTCTTGTAGCACCGGGACAGACCAAGACCATGAAGTGGACTCCGAACAGAACCGGTATCTATCCGTTCTACTGCACCGCATTCTGCTCGGCTCTCCACCAGGAGATGCAGGGTTATGTGCGGGTATCGGCTGCCGATTCCAATGTGCAACTATCCTGGAAAACCGGAACAAACTAAAGAAAACCCCTCGTTCCGCCCCGAAACTTTTCGGGGCGGGACTTTTGATCCAACCCGGATCCGGCAGCCGCCGGGTCCGGGATATTTAAAAAGCTTATTCTTTGATTTGCTGATGGTGTTGATAAACGAAGCAACGGAACAGTGGACGATGATTCTCTTTCGGGAGAAACCTGTCCCCCTCCTCACAACACCATCACCAAACCAAACAATGCAAAACAGATAATACAATGAACTGGAAATCGAGAATACTAATGGCAGCCGGAGCGTTGATGCTGATCGGTTTGTATTATCAGCCCTTCTGGTCTATTTCCATGTCGGCCCCACAGTATCCGGAAGGGATCGGAATGTATATCCATATCGACGATGTAACCGGCCATAATCGCCACGATTTGCAGAGCATTAACACACTAAACCACTATATCGGAATGGCGGAAATACACCGCGACGATTTTCCGGAATTTGAGGTGATGCCATGGATTATTGGCGGGATGATTGTTCTGGGATTGATCGCTGCCGCTTTCGGTAGCAGCAAGCTGATGTTGATCTGGATAGGCCTGATGGTGGTGATGGGGATTGTGGGGCTTGTGGATTTTTATATCTGGGGATATGAATACGGCCACAATTTAAGTCCCGACGCACCGATAAAAGTGCCCGGAATGAGTTATCAGCCACCCTTAATTGGCTGTAAGCAGTTGCTAAACATTAACGCCTGTTCGTGGCCGTATATAGGCTCCGCATACATCGGGCTTTCCATGATATTTGCATCCGGCGCGTACTGGATGAATAAGAAGCAAACCAATAAGAAGGGGTAAACAAATGAAGAAAGTTTTAAAAATTGGAATCGTAATGAGTCTGCTTATGCTGTCATGCGCCGGCGAGCAGGAGCAAGAGGAAACGGTATTTATTTACACCAATGAAGTAGATATCCGTTACGGAAACGATCATTGCAGCTTTACCGGCGATGCCATCACAACCGTACGATATGGTGGAAAAATAGCCATGAATAACGGCACCGAGCATAAATTTATGTCGGTTGAATGCATGGCCGGTTACTACCTGGGCATGCAGGAAAAAGCGGAGATCAAAACAATGGAAACCGTCGATTTTGCACACGGACAGAAATTTATCCCTGTGGAAAAAGCAGTCTATTTAAAGAGCTCACTGCGGCCCAGTCCCAACGGACTGAACCTAACCGCGGTGGATGACGGAAACGAAAAAATGAAGCAGTATATCTACGACGCTTACCCGGGAGAATACCTCTCCTGGAATGAGGTGTTAGATCATGTAAAGGCCGAGTGGAACCTGCAGTAACGAAAGATAAAACTTAAAAAAACGAGGTGATGACCATGAGGGGTGGATCCATCAACCAACTACTTATCATCACAGCCATTCTGTTGATTGGCTGCGAGCCCAAACCACAACCCATAGCCCTGGGCCATGAGTCGTGCTCCTACTGCCGGATGATGATTTCCGATCAGGAGTTCGGGTCGCAAATTCTGAATAAACAAGGCCGCGCAATTATGTTCGACTCCGTTGAATGCATGGCTGCATTTGACGTGAAGGATGACGGTGAAAATCTACACTCAAAATGGGTGCCCGATTTTCTCGATCCTGAACAGTGGATTCGCGCAGATGAGGCGGTTTATTTGCAGAGCGAAACGCTGCGCAGCCCAATGGGGCTCTATCTTACTGCGCACGCCACCCGCGAAAAGGCTGATGAAATCCGACAGGAGTATGGCGGAGAGCTGCTCAGTTACAACCAGGTGCGGCAGCTTGTACAACGTGAGTGGCTGAACGAACACAATCACCAATCTCACCACACACCGTAGGTAGTTATGAATAAGAGAATGTCTATCCTGTTTCTGATGATATTTACGACCTCGGTGTCTTTAACTGTGGCGCAAACAGGCGTGAACCATGTTGATGAGGGTCAATCCATTCAGCAGGCGATCCATGCAGCTGCTCCCGGCGATACGATTTGGGTAGCGCCCGGACGATACGCCGAAAGCGACCTGATCATCGACAAACCGCTCACGCTTAAAGGGCGGGAGTATCCGGTTATTGATGGCGAAGAAAAGGGATTTATCCTCATCATCACGGCCGACAGTGTAACCATAAGCGGGTTTGAATTCCGGAATACCGGCCGCAGCTACGTTCGCGATTATGCCGCAATCATGATCGAGAAAGGCAGCGATTTTGTAATTGAGAACAACCGGCTCGACAACGTTTTTTTCGGCATTTACCTGGCGGAGACGCAGCGGGGAATTGTTCGCGGCAACGAGGTAAGAGCATATGACCTCCGGGAAGCCTCATCCGGAAACGGCATCCACCTTTGGAATGCAAAAAATCCACTGATTGAGAACAATCGTGTACAGGGAATGCGAGACGGTATCTACCTGGAATTTGTAGATGACGCCCGCCTGACGGGGAACGTGAGCAGCGACAACAATCGCTACGGACTGCACTATATGTTTTCGAACGGCGGGGTTTACCACAACAACACGTTTCGCCGAAATGGGGCCGGGGTGGCGGTGATGTTTTCCGAAAATGTGGATATGAGTTACAACCTGTTCGAGCACAACTGGGGCGCCTCTTCATACGGCATGTTGTTGAAAGACATTCGAAACAGCACCATCGAGGGGAACCGGTTCTACAGAAACACCACGGCCATCTATTCAGAAAGCTCAACCAATGTGCTGATTCGGGGAAACCACGTAGAGCTGAACGGGTGGGCAGTAAATATCAAATCGAGCAGCGTCCGAAATCGATTTGAGGGGAATAACTTTATTGAAAACAGTTTTGATGTACGGACCGACAGCCCCCGTAACAACAACCATTTTGAAGGAAATTACTGGAGCGGGTACGAAGGCTATGACCTCGATCGCGACGGCGTTGGCGATGTGCCATATCGTCCGGTTAGCCTCTTTTCGATCATCATCGAACGGCAGCCGGAATCGCTGCTTTTAATGCGCAGCATGTTTGTGCGCCTGCTCGATTCAGCCGAGAAAATAGCGCCGGTCTTAACACCCAAGACATTGATAGACGAAAAACCAAAAATGAACCGAATCCCATGATTGAAATCAAGCAACTTGAAAAAGCATTTGGAAGCCTGCAGGTGCTGAAGGGGATGTCACTTACCATTCCAAAAGGACAGGCCACAGGCATTGTAGGCCCGAACGGTGCCGGAAAAACCACGCTCATTAAAACCATTCTGGGCCTGGTAAAGCCCGACGCGGGCGAGATAATCGTGAACGGCACACGCCTTAACGGAAACTTCGAGTATAGGCGGGATATTGGGTATATGCCGCAGGTGGCGCGCTACCCCGAAAACATGAAGGTATCGGAGCTGATTCAATTTATAAAGGGACTGCGGGATCAGGAGGCGGTGTACGAAGAGGAGCTCATCCAGCGCTTTTCTCTTGGGCCCGAACTGGATAAGTCGCTGCGCACCCTCTCCGGCGGAAACCGGCAAAAAGTGGGCGCCACACTGGCGATGATGTTCAACCCCGATATTCTCTTTTTTGATGAACCGACTGCAGGGCTCGATCCGCAGGCCAGCCACTCCTTCAAGCGGCGGGTGCATGAAGAGAAAGAACAGGGAAAAACGGTGATCATCACCTCGCATATTATGAGCGAACTTGAACAGCTGGTCGACCACGTGATCTTTATCCTGGATGGAAGCATCCGCTATTACGGCTCCATGAACGACCTGCTGGAGCAGAGCGGAGAGGATCGGCTTGAGGCGGCTATCGCCCGGTTGATGGGAGGCTCAACAGACGATTCGCCACCCGCCGGACGGAATGTGTCGGCTATCAATGGAAAAGCCCGTCAGGCAGCAGCAATAACCAATTGAAAAACAGAATGACCGATTGATCACCCTCTGCAAAGGGTAGACAGGAGTTGATATCATGAAAAACTTACTACACATCATCACAAACGAATGGCGAATTCTACTGCGCGGCAAATGGATTGCCGGGTACACGCTGATCTTTCTGGTGCTCACGGATTCACTGCTGCGCTTTGGCGGCGGCGGTGCAGAAACGCTGCTTAGCCTCTCGAACGTCATGCTGCTGTTCGTGCCGTTGGTCAGTATGATTTACGGCATCCTCTACATTTACCAGTCGCGGGAATTTGTGGAGCTGCTGCTTATCCAGCCGGTAGGGCGAAGCGTGCTCTATTGGGGATTGTTTTTGGGGATCTCCACGCCGTTAATGGCTGCCTTTGTGGCCGGTTCTGCGCTGCCGCTTGGCTGGCACGGGATCATTGCTGTAGATGCCGCATCTACGCTGATGGTGCTTTCGCTTGGCGCGGCACTGACGCTGATTTTTACCTCCCTCGGCTTTGTACTCGGGTTGATGTTTTACGACGACCGAATCAAAGGGTTTGGGTTTACAATCGTCATCTGGCTGTTCCTGGCTATTTTATACGACGGGCTGATTTTGGTGCTGATATTTGCCTTTGGCGACTATCCGCTGGAGAAGTTTGTCATTGCTGTATCGATGTTGAATCCGATTGATCTGGCGCGTATTCTTGTGATGCTGGAGTTCGACATCTCCGCATTGATGGGATACACCGGCGCGGTATTCCGCAACTTCTTCGGTTCATCTGCGGGAACCATCACCGCAGCCGGCATGCTCACGGTCTGGCTTGCCGCACCCATGTGGTGGGGAATGCGGGTATTTCGGAAGAAAGATTTTTAAACAGGATGGCGCTCCCGAAAGAGGCCTTATTGCATAGCCAAAAAAAGAACAGTTGCCGACTCACATGACCTTAAAAGACAGAAAACACGTCCGCATTTGGTACTGGAGCGGCGCTGTGCTGGTATTTTTGATATTGATCATTGGCGGCATCACGCGCCTTACCGGCTCCGGCCTGTCGATGACGGACTGGAAACCGATTATGGGTGCTATCCCGCCTGTAACCGAGGCGCAATGGGACGATGCCTTCGATCAGTACAAAGCCTATCCGGAGTATCAGCAGCTAAACCGCGGGATGAGCCTTCAAGAGTTCAAGTTCATTTTCTTTTGGGAATATCTGCACAGAATGTTGGGGCGGGCCATCGGGCTGGTATTTCTGATTCCGTTTGGTTGGTTTTTGATCAAAAAAAAGCTTGATAAGAGGCAAACCAAACGAGCGGTGGTATTGCTTATCCTCGGTTTGTCGCAAGGCTTGATGGGCTGGTATATGGTTCAGAGCGGCCTGGTGGATGTGCCGAGGGTGAGCCACTTCAGGCTGGCCGCACATCTGTCATTGGCGTTTCTCATTTTTGGGTGCTGCGTCTGGTTTGCCCTCGATCTGAAGCAGAGAACAGAACACACCAACCGAGATCTCGGGGAGATTCGGATATGGCTCTGGGCGTTTCTGCTGCTACTCTCTCTGCAGATTGTGTGGGGTGCATTTGTAGCGGGCCTGAACGCCGGCCATATTTACAATACGTTTCCCAAAATGCACCAATACTGGATGCCGCCGGAACTCTGGCTGATGGAACCGCTGATGAGCAACGTGATCGAAAATATGGTTACCGTGCAGTGGATACACCGGGTACTGGCCACCCTGCTGCTTTTACTGGCCGCTATCATCTGGGTACGTTCGTACCGGATGAACACCTCGCTGCGCACAAAAATGTGGGTTATGGCACTCTTCTCTATATTGCTTCTGCAGTATGCCTTGGGTGTTTTTACCCTGATCTGGCACGTACCGGTCTCTCTTGGAGTGCTTCATCAGGCGGTGGCAATGATCCTGTTGGGCATCGCTATCGGGGCTCTCCATCATTGCAAAGCTAAACCGCAGATTGCCGTGAGCTGACGCTCTTACAAATCACCGCAAACCCCATGAAGAAAAGAGTTTGGCAGCTATCACTGGTCAGCTTCATTATTGCGGCATTCACAGGGGTGCTCTATCGCTACGGGATGTTTTATCCGCTGCCGGAAGGAATCAGTTTTGCCAATATTCGCCACGCCCATTCGCACTTGATGTTCTTCAACTGGGTCTCCCCGCCAATCATGGCCTGGATGGCGGTTGCAGGGGCCGGCCGGCAGAGTAGAGAGGGGCTGAGGCCATATGCGTACTGTCTCTACACGATGCTGGCTCTCGGCTTTTTGTCGTTTCCGTTTTTTTTGATGTACGGCTATCAATCGGTGGCTATCGGTACAAGCCAACTCCCGCTCGCCGCAATCATCTCCGGCCTCGTGATGCTAACCTGGTACTGGTTTGCGTTGCTCTGGATGCGGCAGAAGGGAGAACGAGACAGCAACCTCGGGTTTCTTTTTTTTGATGCAGCTCTGCTCGCGTTGGTAATCAGCTCCCTGGGAGCGTGGGGCGTATCGGTTTTTCAGTTTACCGATATCGACAATCCGCTGGTATCGTCGGCGTTGACGCACTTTTTTCTCGGTGTGTTTACCGAGGGGTGGGTGGTGTTGGGTATCCTGGGATTACTATGGCAAAAAGCGGAACGGCCGAACCTGCCGTTTAAAACAGGATGGCTCTGGATGCCGCTCTTATTCGGCTCTCTGCTCATTTTTCCGTTTAGCCTCAACCCGTCGGTTATCACACCCGCCATGCATATCACCGCCAACGTTGGCCTTGTGTTGATTGCCATCTCACTGGCTCTGAACGTATGGCTGATGAAACGGGAAAACCTATTGAAAGGAGCGGTCATGAAAACGGTCGGGGTGCTCCTTCTCCTTAAGATTCTTTTTCAGCTCCTGGCCGTTCTGCCGATCGGTATTTGGCCGGGCGAACACGGCCTCCGCGTGCTCTATCTGCACCTTTTACTGTTGGGTATTGCGTCGTTGGTACTGTTGGAGGTGTATCATGCCCGCCGAGACAAATGGCCCAAGGCAATCTTTACCGTCTCTGTGGTAATCGTGCTGATTACACTCACGTTTATCAGCGGTTACTGGCCGGCTTCATTGATGGTGCCGTCTGTCTACCATTGGGTGTTGGCGGCAGCCGTTGTGCCCGGATTAGCGGCGGTGTGGCTGTTTTTGACAACGTTGAGAAGAAAATGGTGACCACTCCAAAAAAAAGTTGAATCTTTTTTTAAAAAGCGGCAC
The DNA here is from genome assembly GCA_047921075.1 of Balneolaceae bacterium. GTDB lineage: Bacteria > Bacteroidota > Rhodothermia > Balneolales > Balneolaceae > JBLRWS01. The sequence goes on from JBLRWS010000002.1 coordinate 86,550, forward strand.
TTTTCAACCCATGAAATTAAACGCACACACAATCACTCTTTCTCTTCGCCGTCGCCGCCCTTGGGGCGTGTGATAGCAGTGTGCGTAGTGTA
>JBLRWS010000003.1:0-81846 GCA_047921075.1 Balneolaceae bacterium
GTATTAATCCAGGAGCCAGAACCGGTTACATAACAAGAACATACTCTCAGCTAAGAATCAAGAAATAGTTACAATTTACACCTTCAAGACACGCCTTTGTGGCAAATGGCAGGTTTCCATTTCAAAATGATCGGTAAGGAGGTGGTTTAAAGGCGATGGACCCTTCTATGGGTACTAATCCCAACAGCCGTCGGGGCTGGACAATCATACAATATTGACCTTTTGACCAAACAACCGGGACTGACCATGATCCATTGCCGGTCATCACCCGCCCGTGCTGTCGTTGTCTCTTATTTGTTTTCTGTATCGCGCCTTCGGTTCAGGTATACGGTCAGTCCAAACCCGAATAATCCGGCCACGGCAAGCAGCCGGCCCAGCCAGTCGCCGTAGCGGGTGTAAAAGGTGCCGGGTTCCAATTTGTAGATGGTGAAAGCGAACGCCTGACGGGTCCAGTACTCGGTCTCTTTCTGCACCTTGCCGTCGGGGGAGATCACGCCCGAAATGCCGTTGTTGGCCGATCGCGCAACCCACATCCGGTGCTCCATGGCGCGCAGGCGGGCGTAGGCAAAATGCTGTATGTGGCCGTGGGAGTCGCCCCACCAGCCGTCGTTGGTGATGATGGAGATAAAGTCGGCATCGTTGTTCACAAACTCGTTCACCCATCCGGGAAAGACCGAGTCGTAGCAGATCAGCGCGGGGGTGTTGCCGGCCGCTGTTTGAAAGACCGTCGCCTCGCGTCCCAACCCATACCCGGCTTGCACTCCCCAATCCACCCATCCGAAGAGATCCAGACGGTTAAAAAATTCCACAAAGGGGAAGCGTTCTACCACCGGCACCAGTCTCCCTTTTTCGTACACCTCGGGCGGCTGTTGACCGGTGAGATGAAAAGCGGCATTGAATACGTTGATGGGATCGCCGCCGGTCGTGAGTCGGTGGATGGCGGGAACCTCATCCTCACCGTACAGGCGAAGGTAGCCCACGCCGGTCACCAGCTCCGTATCCCACACACGAAGGCTGTCGCGAATACGCGAAACCTCCGGGCCGAAGCGCTGCACGTTCGATGAAACTGCATTTTCGGGCCAAAGCACGAGGTCGGTTTGCGGTGTAACTGCCTCGCCGGTCAGTTCGAGCAGGGAGGTGATCAGTGCGTTTACATCGCGATGGCCGCCGTACGGCTGGTACGAATCGGAGTTGGGCTGCACAATGACCACCTCCATCGGCTCGCCGGTATCGTATTGGCCAATCCCCACCATCGCCACAACCGAAAAGAGCGGGAAGAGCAGAAACAGAACCGCAGCGGCGATGCCGTGGCTCCGTTGCCCGCTCAGTATCGCCTGATACGCCACCGCAGATGTGAAAAACACCCAAAAGCTGACGCCCCAGATTCCGGTCACGGAGATGTATTGAATCACCGCGGTAAGATTGGCCCAGGCGTTGCCCAGGGTAAGCCACGGCCAGGCGAGGTCCCAGTGGTGGTGCAAATATTCGTATCCCACCCACGCTGCGGCGGCCAAAAATGCCACGATTAGGGGAGGCAGGCTTCGGGCCAGCATCAGCCGCCGGGCAATCCAGAGGGGAATCACCATCAGCGCGGCGTTGGCCAGTATGGCAGCGATACCGGCGGGCACACTCGCCATCATCAGCCAGTAGGTGTTAAAGAGGTTCCACAGCACAAACGCCAGGTACGACCAGCCAACCATCAGCCGGGTGGTGGGGGCGATATGGGCAAGGCGCAGCAGAAAGAGGATGGCGGCAAATTGCAGCCAGCCGAGGTCAAACGGGGGAAAGGAGAGTGCCAGCAGCACCGAAGAGGTCAGGGCCAGGGCGGGCAGGCTATTCCAAAACGGGATCCGTGTCATGTGTCGCTATATGTTTTTCCGGCTACAATCAGCACAATTTCACCTTTGATGCTCGTCCGCTCTTCGAGGTTGTCGGCCAGCTCGGCCAGCGTGCAGCGCACCACCTCTTCGTACGCTTTGGTGAGTTCGCGTGCCATGCACACCATCCGTGTGCCGTCCATCACCTCCAGCATTTTTGTAAGAAGTTTAAGAATCCGATGCGGGCTTTCGTACAGCACCGTGGTGATATCGGCATCCGCGATCTCCTGAATGCGGGTTTGGCGCCCTTTTTTGGCCGGCAGGAATCCTTCAAACAGAAAACGGTCGCTCGGCAGCCCGCTTGCGGCAAGGGCGGTGGTCAGTGCATCGGGGCCGGGAATGGCCGAGACGGTGTATCCGTTCTGATGAGCGGCACGTGCGGCGAGGAAGCCGGGATCGGACAGCCCGGGCATGCCGGCATCGGTAATCAGCGCAATGGTTTCGCCCGCGGCCAGATACTCCATCACACGGTCTACCTTGTGGTGTTCGTTATGTTGATGGAATGAGAAGAGCGGTTTTTGAATGGCGTACGCCTGCAGCAGTTTACCGGAGGTACGCGTGTCTTCGCAGCCGATGCGGTCGGCCGACTGCAGCACCTCCACAGCCCGGGGGGAGAAGTCGGAGAGATTGCCGATGGGTGTTGCAACAAGATACAATGTAGACAAAGCGGAACGTGTTCGTTGGTCTGCAGGAATTTGATCTGAAAAGATACGTTCAAAAATCGTAGTTTGTGAAACGAAAATCGAGAACCTCAATTGTATAGACGATTACATGGATTTCAAGCCAACCGGTATCAATCACATTACCATCCGCGTTAACGACATCAAGCGCTCTGAAGAGTTTTACGGCAACGTATTGGGATTTGAGCTGGTTCGGAAAATGGGCCAAAGTATGGCTGTGTACAAAATCGGGAAAGAGGATACCCTGGTGATTGTGGAGGCCGAAACCAGTTACGACCCCAATTCTCGCGATTTTCGGATAGACCATATCGGTTTTTACCTCGATTCGGATGAGGAGGTAGACAAAATGGCGGCTTATTTGCGCGATCAGGAGGCGACGATCCTAAGCGGCCCGGCCAACCGAAAACGGGGCCGATTCGTTTTCGCAGCCGATCCGGATGGCAATATGATTGAGTTTTTCCATGAAGGAGAGTAAACAAACCTGACGGTTTTACGCCTTGCCGCCTGTCTGGCGAAACATTGACAGAGAAAGCCGGTACCGTTTGTATTGGCACGACATTTGCATGACGATCACACAAAACCCCAATGATTTGCACTGGAGCGAAGAACTTCGAAAAAAAATATCTGGTATGAGTAAAAAAGATGAACCAACAACGGCTGCTGAGGAATTGAGCGAAGATATTGCCGCTCTGCAGAACGAGGAACAAGAAAAGCAGGAGGAAGCCGCTGCTGAACCGGACGCCACGGCTGAACTGGAACAGCGTATTGACGAGCTGGAAGAGGAAGTTGCTCAGTTGAAAGACGCGCAGCTCCGCAAGACTGCCGAGATGGACAACATGCGCAAGCGTACGCAGCGCGATCGGGCACAGCTCTTTTCGGCCGCAAAAATAGAAGCGGTAAACGAATTTCTGACCGTGAATGACGATCTGCACCGAACCCTTCTGTCGATGAAAGAGGGCGGTGCAAACGATTCCTACATCGACGGTGTACAGGCGGTGGCTGATAAGTTTGATCAGGTACTGGAACGGTACGGCGTGGAGCGCATCGACGAAACCGGTGTGCCGTTTGATGTGGAGCTTCACGATGCGTTGCTGCGTCAAAAAGCCGAGGACGAGTCGGTTGAGAGCGATACCGTGCTAACCATCCTGGAAAATGGATACCGAATGGGTGATAAAACCATCCGTCATGCAAAAGTAGTTGTAAGCGAATAACCCATGTCGAAACGAGATTACTACGAAATTCTTGGTGTAGATAAGAATGCCGACGAGACTGTGCTTAAAAAGGCCTATCGAAAGCTGGCCATGAAGTATCACCCCGATCGAAACAAGGGAGATGCGGAAGCCGAAAAGAAATTCAAAGAGGCATCGGAAGCGTACGATGTGCTCCGCGACCCGCAAAAGCGTCAACGGTACGATCAGTTTGGCCACGCCGGCATGAACGGCGGCGGTTTTGGCGGCGGTGCAGATTACGGGAATGCCGACTTTGAAGATATCTTCAGCCGGTTCAGCGATATCTTTGGCGGTGATATTTTTGGCGGCGGCGATCCGTTTGGCCGCGGTGGCGGGCAGAGTCGTGGACGTCGCAGCTCCGGCCAGCGCGGGGCCGACATGAAAGTGCGCGTAGAGCTGACACTGGAAGAGATTGCCGAAGGAACGGAAAAAACGCTGAAAATCAAGAAACAGAAAGAATGCAACGAGTGTAACGGCACCGGGGCAGAGACCGACGGCGATTTTGAAACGTGCTCTACCTGTAACGGAATGGGGGAAGTGCGCCAGGTGTCGCGCACCATGTTTGGCCAGTTCGTAAATGTGCAGCCATGCCCGAGCTGCCGGGGCGAAGGCCGTATCATCCGGAATAAATGCACTACCTGCAGCGGAGAGGGGCGCACCCGGGGCGAAGAAAAAGTAAAAATGAACATCCCCTCCGGTGTATCAAAAGGGAATTATATTACGCTTCGCGGCCAGGGAAATGCCGGTGTGCGGGGCGGCGGTGCCGGCGATTTGATCGTTCTGATCGAAGAAAAAGAGCACAAGCATTTTACACGCGACGGAAATGATATCTACTACGATCTGCACCTCAGTATTCCCGATGTGGTGCTGGGCGCAACGCAGGAAGTACCCACGCTAAAAGGCAAAGCCAAGGTGAAAATTGAACCGGGCACACAGCCGGGTAAATTGCTGCGTATGAAAGAGCGCGGCATTCAGGGGCTGAACAACCGCGGCCGTGGTGACCAGTACATCAAAGTAAATGTGTACGTACCGAAAGACCTTACCGACAGCGAACGGGAGCACATCGAAGCGCTGCGGGGGCAGGACCATTTCGACCCCGCCAATGCGGCCGATCGCGAAAAGAGTTTCTTTTCAAAAATTAAGGATGTGTTTACCTGATACCCCGTAAACAGTCGGCGCGATGCAGCGGGCGATGAAGCTTGGTGGAATTTGGTCAATCGTCCCTGATTCACCCCTTCAACGAGAGCCCGATGCGCCCGCGCGCTTTGTCGATGGTGGTGATGGTGACGGTAAGGATATCTCCCACGGCCACTTCATCATGCGGATTTTCGACCCGGCGTCCGCTGCCCATCTCCGAAATATGCAGCAGTCCGTCCTGTTTCACCCCAATATCCACAAAGGCTCCGAAATCGACTACATTGCGCACGGTGCCTTGCAGCGACATTCCCGGGGATAGATCGTCCATTTTGACCACATCTTCCCGAAGAAGAGGTTTTGGCAGTTCCTCCCGCGGATCGCGTCCCGGTTTTTGCAGGTTTTCGAGAATCAATTCCAGTGTGGGTACGCCGGTATTCAGTTGACTTGCCAGTTCACGAACGTCGGCTGTATCGGCAATGCGGGCAATGGCATCCGCCTGCCCGCTCAGGTTGTGGATGTCGATCGAAAAGAGATTGCAGAGCGCTTCGGCGGTTTCGTAGCTTTCCGGATGGATGGCGGTATTATCAAAGGGGTGCTCAGCATCGGGAATACGTATAAAGCCCGCGGCCTGTTGGAACCGGAACTCACCCACGCCATCTACCTCTTTCAAACGCTCACGGCTGGTGATGCGCCCACTTTTTTCGCGCATTGCCACGATATTGGCGGCTACCGAACGGCTTAGCCCCGAAATATGTGAAAGCAGATGAGCACTGGCGGTATTCAGGTTCACCCCCACCTCGTTGATGCAGCTCTCTACCACATCATCCAGCTTGCGGGAGAGCTTTGCCTGGTTAATGTCGTGCTGATACATCCCCAGGCCGATCGATTTGGGATCGATTTTGATCAGTTCTGCCATTGGGTCAAGTACCCGCCGGGCAATCGATATATTTCCCCGCTGCGACGCGTCCAGGTTGGGAAATTCCTCCCGCGCAAGGGGAGAGGCCGAGTAGACCGAGGCGCCCGCTTCACTCACAATCAGGTATTGAAGCGGGGCGTTGCTGCGGTTTGTTTTTCGCTCTTCAAGCAGATGGGCCACAAATTGTTCGGTTTCGCGGCTTGCCGTTCCGTTGCCGATGGCGATCAGCGTAACCCCGTGGCGGTCTATCAGCTTCTGTACCGTTTCCCCGGCCTCAGCTGTTTTATTCTGCGGCGGGGTAGGGTAGATGGTGGTTCCCTCGAGGTATCGTCCGTTTGCATCAATTACGGCTACTTTGCAGCCGGTGCGGTAAGCGGGATCGATCCCCATTACCACATGGCCCTGCAGCGGTGGCTGCATCAGCATGCTTTTCAGGTTGGTGGCAAAGGTAAGGATGGCGTGCTCGTCGGCCATGGCGGTGAGGTCGCTGCGTACTTCCCGCTCCATCGCCGGAAAGAGCAGCCGTTTGTAGGCGTCTTCAATCGCATCCTGCAGGTGCGGGGTAAAGACCGAGCGGTCGTTGGTGATCACCAGGTCGTCGATCCGGTCGAGCGTGCGGGCTTCGTCCAGGCCCAGCTTTACAAAAAGTACATTTTCCCGCTCTCCGCGGTTGAGTGCCAGAATCTGATGGGGGCGGAGATGGGCGATCCGTTTTTCGAATTCATAATAGTCTTCGTAGTTGGTACGCTCGTCGATGGCGGGGTTTTTCCGGGATGTGAGCTGTGCGTGCTTTTGGCAGAGCTTGCGGAGTGCGTTTCGCACCTCTACCGATTCATTTACCCATTCGGCTACAATGTGAAGTGCGGTTTGCAGGGCCGTAGTCGCATCGGGCAGCTCCTTGTCTGCATCCACGTATGGTTCGGCCAGTTTCAGCGGGTCGCCGTTTTCGGTCTGCTGTTCCCACACCATCACGGCCAGCGGTTCCAGCCCTTTTTCGCGGGCTTTATCGCCTTTGGTTTTTTTCTTTCGCTTGTAGGGCAGATAGAGATCCTCGAGCGTTTTGAGATCGTCGGCGGTTCTGATGGCGCGTTCCAGTTCATCGGTAAGCTGTTCTTGCTCACGAATCGTTTTAAGGATGGTTTCGCGACGGTTTTCAAGCTGTTCGCGGGCATCGAGTTGATCGCGGATCGCCCGGAGTTGCTCCTCATCGAGCCCGCCGGTAGCCTCTTTGCGGTAACGGGCAAGAAACGGAATGGTGGCTCCATCCCGCAGGAATTCAACGACTGTTTCCACCTGTTTTTTCCGGCATGAGAGGGTTGCTGCAATGGTGGTAAAAATCTGAGAATCGTCCATGGATGTTGTATCTTAGAATGTGATTTCCGGCAGTTGAGAGGCACGGAAAATAACAGAAACACAGATCAATTCATGATGGAACTTTCTCTGCAGGAGTTGCGCGCTTCGGCCGAATCATTTGCCCGTGAAGCGGGGGAATGGACCCTTCGTTATTTTCGAAAATCGTACGCCGTAGAGTTTAAGGGGGATGACAGCCCCGTGACCAATGCCGATCGCGAGGCCGAGCAGATTCTGCGCGAGCGTATCAGGGAGGCGTTTCCCGAACACGGAATTATCGGCGAAGAGTTTGGCAGTGAGCGCCCCGATGCCGATGTGGTGTGGGTACTGGACCCGATCGACGGCACGCAGTCGTTTATTCACGGCGTATCGCTGTACACCACGCTGATCGGTATTTTGATTAAAAATGAACCGATGGTGGGGGTGATTTATGCTCCGGCACAGGATGAACTGGCCTCGGCTGCCATCGGGTTTGGGTGCAGCTACAACGGCAAAACGGCATCTGTGAGGCCCTGTGCTGATCTTGCCGATGCGACGTTTCTGTCTACCGATGCTACCACGTTTCGGATGGAGGGAGTTCAACGACCATTCACGGAACTTTTACAGAAAACCCGCATACACCGTACCTGGGGTGATGCCTACGGACACATGATGGTGGCCACCGGCCGCGCGGATGTAATGGTGGATCCGATTTTGAATATCTGGGATGCCGCTGCGCTGCTGCCGATCGTTACCGAGGCCGGCGGGGTGTTTATGGACCGTAACGGCGACGAGACGATCCATACCGGCAACGCCATCTCCTGCGCCCCCGAACTGAAACCGATGATTGTAGCTACGTTTACCGATGAATAAACCCACGTTGTTGTTACGCTGGATGGCCGTCTGGCTGTTCGCACTTCCCGCTGTTACCGCCGCCCAAAACGCGGCACCCGATGAGTTTCCGCCCATGCCGGCGCAGATCAGTCACATGGAAGCCGACCTGCGCTTTTCCGATCCGCTGCTCATTGAAGGGGATGTTCGCTACGAGATGGTTACCCGCACGGCGGGAATCGATTCTCTGGTGTTTAACGCAACCGGTCTTGAGATCGAACGCGTTCTGGTTAATGACGAAGACGCACCGTTTCAGTTTAGCGGGCGGCACCTGATTGTGTATGTGGAATCGGAACAAGGTGCCGGTGAGCCGCTGGTTGCCGAACTGCGTTACCGGGCCGAACCGCGATTTGGTCTGCTGCGCAACCATCAGCAGACACTCTTTACCTCGCTGCTGCCGGATGCAGCCCAACATTGGCTGCCGGTACCCGACTCGCCGCATGCACGGTTTACAACCGACATTTCCATCACCCACAACGCAGGTTTACAAGTGGTGGCGAACGGCAGAAACGTTGAAAGTACGGTGCTGAATGTAGACCGCGAGCTTACACGTTTTACAACGAACAGCGCCATTCCTGCAACGGCACTTTTCATCGCGATCGGTGAGTTTGAAACCGAATCACGCACTTTTGGCCGCTATCGGATTCACTTGCACACCGAGCAGGCCATGGAGCCGGCTGAACGGGACCGGCTCATCGAACTGGCCGATCAAACCGTTCGCCGCATGGAGCAGATGACCGGCCGCGATTATCCCTACCGCGATCTTCAACTTCTTTGGCTGCACGATCGCATGTGGGAAACCCGGCACGCGGCAGCGGGAGTGGTCGTGTTGGAAGGAGATAGCCATCGTACGGCGCAACTTCGGTCGGGGGTAACCGCGCAGTGGGCAGGAGTGATGCTTCGGCCACTCAGCTGGCAGCACGCCGCGGCTGTGCAGTTTGTGCACGCTGTGATGCAAAATGAGTTTGAGGATGAGCAGCCGCCGGTTGATACGCTGCCGGAACATACCTACGATCTTCGGGATCCCGCTTATGATGGGGTCTGGAGAGCATCGGTAGATGAAAATGTACGTACTTCAGGATTGGTTGAACAGTCGCTTCGTGCACTGTTTAACGAGCACTACGAGGTAACCACCTGGTACGATTTGGCCCGTTTTCTCTACGAACGAACGGGTCAGCCTGCATTTGACGAACCGCGGCCGGTATTGCCCAAAACAGATGTTGAAACGATGTATCGATACCGTGCGGTGATGACCGAGCGCGATGAGGATGGAGAACAGATGCAGGTAGAGATCCGTTTTGAAGCAGAGGGTGAGCCGCTGGATGAATTGGTTACGTTGCGGGTTACGGTACATACTTTTCGGGAGAGCACCACGAGTGAGATTACGTTCTCCGGTGCTGAAGACCGGGTAATGGTGCCGGTTAGTCCCGCTGTGGAGCGCGTATTGCTGGAGGTAGCCGATCGTGATGATGTCGTGCTTCTGGCCGAAAAACCGTTTCTGTTTTGGGTGAATCAACTTCAGCAGTCGGATGATGCCGCATTGCGGGCCGAAGCAGCCGCAGGGCTTCGGAATCACTCACACGAGCGTGATCTGCAACTGGCATTGATGGATGTTATGCGTGGTGAATCCGATACGCAGGTGCTTGCCGAGCTGCTGCGCACACTGGGTACGGTAACCGACGGGGCAACCGGAACCGAGCAGACCTTCCTGGATCGGGCCCGGCAGGGGCAGGACGAAGAAATTCAGCTTGCGGCCGTGGAAGCACTGGCCAATTACAGCGATCAGGCGCAGGTTCAGAATAGCCTGCAAACCTTGGCGCTGCGTGGAGAAACTACGGCCATCCGTACCCGGTCGCTGCGGTCGCTGGCTGCGGTAACCGACCGTGAATCTTTTGCGGAATTTGCCCTTCGCAATAGCACCAATGAACAGATACTGCCTGTTGCCGGAACACTTCTTGGCCTGCTGGCTGAGAATGGCAACGAAGAGGTGGCCGCCGATCTGGCAATTACCTTCACCAGCCCGGAGTTTCCCGATTTACTACGCCGGCAATCGCTCTCTCTGTTGATGGAGCTCGACGCCGAACTTGTGAACTGGAGCGAACGGTTCGATTCGCTGCTGGGCGATCGGGATCCGCGAATCCGGCATCAGCTGATCGGTGCACTGGACAAGCTTTCACCGCAAGAGCAAGAAGCGATCCGCCGTCGAATTTTTAATGAAGAGTTTGATGAGCGGGTATTGAGCCGACTGTAGCGTCCGGGGGTGGCTATCACTGAAAATTAACCTCATCAGGCTCGATCAGTGCCGCAAGATCGTACCCGTTGTGATTGGATACCGCTGCGTACCAATATCCATCCCATTTCCACGAAAGCACGTGCATCCCGTCGATATTTTTGACATGAAAATCCTTGTCGGTTCGGCAGACATCCACGGCTTCCTTATCGCGATGCAGCTGTTTGGATGATTCGAGTGCATCTACGTGGAAGGCAAAAATGTAGACATGCTCGTTGATGGACTCCTGATGGAATTCAAACACCGGGATGTGATGTCCGTTTACAAAATCAGCCATGTAAATAGCCGACATCAAGGCGCCATCAACATTGGGCACATGAATAGGATAAGAGAGCTCGTGGTGCAGCACCTCGTAGGCGTGCTGCATGGATGCCGGTATGATGGAGGATGTTGCAACCTCCGGCAGAGCTGTGCGATTGTTAAAATGGGAGAGTGCCATCTGCTCCAAATTGTAATGATCGAGCGTGCGGCTCTGCATAACACGCTCCAGAAATTGAATAGTGAGGATCGAGAAAAAGAGAATGACGGCCGCTGCGGCCACGTAGCGCATCGGCTTTGCAAGAGAGAAGAAGCGGGTTTTGGACGGATTTGCGGTTTCTCCCGGTGGCGTGTCGGTCATCCACCGGTTGGAGTCGATTTCTTTGTGTGCCTGCTCTTCCCACTCCAGGTCGCGCAGCATGGAGTGGACTTTGGACCGTAATTGAGGGGGGGCCGGATGGCGGGGAAGCTTATGTTTAATGACCTGTTTCAGGTGCATCATGCTTTCGTATTCCGCTTGTACAACCTGGTCGGTTTGGATGTATGCAAAAAACGCTTCTTTCTCTTCCGCAGACGCCTCATTGTCTACGATAAATGGAATAAGTTTAAGCGCTTTTTTTCGATCCAGTTTCAGCATAATCGAATCGGCTAATTCGATACCGCCTCCGGAAGAATATCCGGCTCAGCAATACCTGAATAAGAGCAGCATCACAAACATCCCCCGAAAAAAGACGGAAATGTTGCAGATGTCATTGAAAATAAACGGATGCAGCGTGGCAATCATTCCAAACAGCGGTGCACGATTTCCATGCCGCAAAAAGAAAAAGCCCCGAATATGAACCATAATCGGGGCTTTTGAAGCAGATAGAGAAAAAGTTACATGCTGCTGATAATTTCTTCTCCGAATTCGGAGCATTTCAGCAACGTGGCGCCGTCCATCAGCCGCTCAAAGTCGTAGGTTACCCGCTTGTTGCTGATCGCTTTCTCGATGCCGTTTTCAACCAGTTCGGCGGCTTCGTTCCAGCCCAGATATTTCAGCATCATTACGGCAGAAAGAATCAGCGAACCGGGGTTCACCTTATCTTGCCCGGTATATTTCGGAGCGGTGCCGTGTGTGGCTTCGAATACGGCAATGCCGGAGTCGTAATTGATATTGGCACCGGGAGCAATTCCGATACCGCCCACGCAGGCCGCCAGAGCGTCAGAAATATAATCGCCGTTCAAGTTCATGGTGGCAATCACATCATACTCGGCCGGACGTGTAAGAATCTGCTGCAGAAAGGCGTCGGCAATCACATCTTTAACCACAATGCCGTTGGGCAGTTTGCACCACGGCCCGCCGTCAATCTCCTTGGCGCCGAACTCCTCTTTAGCCAGCTCGTATCCCCAGTTTTTGAAGCTGCCTTCCGTAAATTTCATGATGTTGCCTTTGTGAACCAGTGTCACGCTGTCGCGCTTCTGTTCGATGGCGTAATTGATGGCCGCGCGAACCAGTCGTTGGGTTCCCTCAATTGAAATGGGCTTAATGCCGATAGACGAAGATTCAGGGAAGCGAATGTTGGTGGTTCCCATCTCATTGACAAGAAAATCGATCATCTTCTTGTTCTCGTCCGTTCCGGTCTGATACTCAATTCCGGCATAGATATCTTCCGTATTCTCGCGGAAAATGACCATATCGGTGAGTTCCGGCTGACGCACCGGGCTTGGGGTTCCGGTGAAATATTTGACCGGACGCACGCAGGCAAAAAGATCCAGTTTTTGGCGAATTGCCACATTCAACGATCGAATGCCACCGCCAACCGGTGTGGTAAGCGGGCCTTTGATGCCGACCAGATAATGCTCAAACGCTTTCAGGGTATCTTCGGGCAGCCAGTCGTCGTTCCCATATACCTCAAGTGCCTTTTCGCCGGCGTATACTTCGAACCAGTTAATTTTTTTGCTGCCGTTATACGCTTTCTTCACAGCGCTGTCCACCACATGCTTCATCACGGGGGAGATATCGATTCCGATGCCGTCGCCTTCGATGAATGGAATGATGGGGTCGTTGCCTACCTGAAGCTTTCCGTTCTCATCTTTTTTGATGATGGTGCCTTCGGTTGGCGCGTCCAGTTTTTCAAAATTCATGCTTTTCAGTGTTTAGGTTAGCATTATCTGTCGGCCTAATAATAACGAAAATTTGCCGATTGTGCTGAGGATAAACGCAGCAAAGAAATTCAGCGAAACTCTTGTTATGCTGAACTTTTAACATCTTCGAAGTCAGATTTTGGCTATCCTTGGTAAAGAGTTTTACCAGAGTCAGAAAGCACACCCCGCTGCCATACATCGAAAGTCTGTGATCCGAATTATCCCACTATTTCTCTTATTGATCGTTGTTTTTGGAGCGTATCTGGCATTTGTCGATGTCAAGCCGGAGCCGAATACAATTGAGCCTGTTCCTGAACCCGAAGAGTGGGTAATGGACGAATCTTTGGCCACCTATCTGGAGCAGTTTGAACACGATTTTGAAGATGGGCTAAACCTCCAGAGCATCCCCGGCGCAGCGGTTGCCATTGTGAAAGATGGCCGGGTTGTATATCAAAAAGGGTTTGGAATGAAAGAGGCCGGGAAGCCCGGAGCAGTAGATGAACATACCGTATTCCGTTTGGGAAGTGTTTCCAAAGGGTTTGCATCCGTTCTGACAGGAGTACTGGTAGAAGAAGGGGTTGTACACTGGGAGGATCCCGTGTTCCGCTATCTGGAGGATTTTAGACTGATTGATCCGGAGCAAACCGACCGGGTGCAGATCAGGCATTTGCTATCTCACACATCCGGATTGCCGCGTCATGCGTATACGAATTTGGTGGAAGACGGTCTTCCCCTGGAACGCATTATTCCCCGATTTTCGCAAGTTCCTTTAATTTCGAAGGAAGGCGAGCAACTTGCTTATCAGAATGCGGCATATTCGGCAATCGAAAAAGTACTGGAAGCCCAAACCGGTACCGGCTTTGATGTACTATTGGACGAAAAGCTGTTCAAACCGCTGGCGATGAATCACTCATCGTCAAGCTACGACGGGATACGAATATCCGAGAATAAAGCGCTGCCTCATGTGTATCATTCCCGTTCGCAGGGACGCGTTCCCATCCCCATTTCTCAGAAGTATTACAATGCGGTTTCTTCCGGCGGAATCAACGCCTCTGCATCAGATATGGGAAAGTGGCTTCAATTGTTGACAGGCTATTTTCCCGACGTAATCTCGACGGAGACGCTTCAGGAAATTTATAATCCGTTAGCGACCATCCACAACCGGCGGTTCAGCAGATATTGGGATAACGTGAACCAATCGCACTATGCCATGGGATGGAGAGTACTCGATAATGATGGGCAAAAGGTCGTTTACCACGGAGGATATGTAAACGGATACCGCAGCGAGATTGCATTCGATCCCGAAGAGGGGATAGGAATCTGTATTCTCATCAATACCAACTCAAGCTATCCGTTAACAGTGATCCCTGATTTCTTCAACCATTTCAAATCAAACTCTCCGGACGGTCTGTCAGAGTGATGTTACATCACTCGAATGAACCGCTCTTACCTTCCGATGGTGGCCACTCTGGCCAATGTCTGACTTATGACAAACAGAATGGAGAGTTCGGATGGGAGATCACCTTGCGGGAAAAACCACATGCCATAACCGTTGTGGGTTTTCACCCACGTATCTGCAGCCATTCGTTAATCCCGGTGATGATCGAATTTGCAATGGATTTTTTAAAAGTACGTTCCATCTACAGGCGGCAGGTTGATCCTACACGGCCTTATGTTAGAAAATCGATTTTATTTATTCAGCGCACCATTTTTGCAGCAATTTAAGTAGTTTCCCCCCTTCCTTATGTACCCGTTATATCGATTCAATATGAAGCTACGAACCGTATCGCTCGTCATTTTTTTCTCTCTTTTGATGGTGGTTCACGCAGTGGCCCGGCAAAACCTTGAAGATTCTGCCGGTCTTACGGCACACCACTATGCAGAAAGGTTAATAACCGATGAGGCCCGGGGGGGCGACTCATTAAACCGGCAAGGCACTTCGGAAGTACGCCCGTTTTTCCGGTCGCTTTCGGATGCACTGGCCAACGGCGAGATCACCCTGTTTTTTCGGCCCCGTGCCGAATTTGTATCGCAGGATTTGGTCCAAAATGCCGAAGCGGTTACCCATCGTTTGCAGCTCGGGTACACCACGGCGGACCTATACGGATTCTCCGGCCATGTGGATTTTATCCACTCGTTCGCCTACACCCCAAAGCGTTTCAACGCAGCAGGGCTGAACAACCGTCCCGAACGGGCCGTGGTGGCCGATCCAAAACTGACGGTATTGAACCAGATGTTTGCGGCGTTCTATGATGAGGCTTCCCATACGCGGGCTCAGGTTGGCCGGCAGCGTTTAATTTTAGATGATGCACGGTTTATAGGCAATGTGGGGTGGCGCCAAAATGAACAGACAGTGGATGGGGTGGTGCTGGAATCCGGCGTCGGAATCGAACATCTCAGAGCGCACTACAGCTATTTTTGGCAGGTAAACCGCGTGCTGGGCCCGCAGCATCCCGCCGGCATTTTTGATTCGGACAGCCATCTTTTGAACGTTTCGTATGCAGGGCTGCCATTTACAACCGTTACAGGCTACGGCTACTTCCTCAGCTTTTCCGGCCAGCAACGGTCGCTCTCATCCGATACCTACGGTGGGTCTGTTCAAAGCCGATTTCCGATGCTGAATGATCGTTTCGAGCTGGATCTTCATCTTTCGTACGCCAGGCAAGAGTCAGCCAGCGGGCTGGAGGCACAGCGTGGTGCCTCGGCCGATTATTACCGGGCCGGCGGTTCTATCCACAAGCCATCGGTTGCGCACGTGGGCATTACCTATGAACAGCTTGGCAGCGGGGGAGACCAATTCTCATTTAACACACCGCTTGCCACGCTTCATGCGCATCAGGGCTGGGCCGATCAGTTGCTTGCGACACCGGTGGAGGGAATACGCGACCTGCACGTTTTTGGATCGCTGCAACTTCCGGCCGATGTAACCTTATTTGGCCGCTTCCATTGGTTTTCGACCGACTCGGACTCGCAATTGCTGGCTCGCGAGTTGAACCTTTCGGCGTCCAAAAAAATATCGCAAATGTGGTCGGTTCTGCTAAAGTATGCCGATTTTTGGACGGCTAATGATGCCACGCCAATCCCATTGCGCGATACCCGGAAATTTTGGATTCAGATGGAGTTTCGTTTTTGAGGAGGAGTTGAAACGGCGACCAAATGAACTTGCGCAGAATGTGCGGTACTCATTTAGTTCTCCAAAAAAACTGCAAACTTCCATCCTCAAATGGTATCTTATACGCAAGCGGAAACCGATTCGTTAATTCACTAAAAAGGTGCGTCATGATTAAACCGATGTTTGGCCACAGGCCCAAGCCCAGGCGATTTAACATGCCTTTACGGTATTATAATCCCGAAGAAGAGGAGAAACGAAAACGCCGTATCCGTATCGAAATCAAACGCCGCCGCCGACCGGCACAGGGTCGCCGCGTGCTGGCCATGGCGGTTGGGCTTTTTATTGTGGTGTTGATTATCGCCATGTTGTAACATCCTAAAAAACGGTTACCAGTACACTTGAGCAGTCGAACAGAACGGGACGATTCAATCATCCGGCCAATGCCGGCATCCTTATCCAACAAAATCGCAGCCGGCGAAGTCATTCAGCGTCCGGCTTCGGTGGTAAAGGAGCTGATGGATAACGCCATTGATGCCGGTGCCGACGAAATTACACTTCTTATTCAACAGGCCGGCCGCACGCTCGTTCAGGTTATCGACAACGGCTGCGGGATGTCGCCTGCCGATGCGCGCCTCTGTTTTGAGCGCCATGCCACCTCCAAAATTTCCTCCATCGACGATCTGTTTCGCATTCGAACAATGGGCTTTCGTGGCGAGGCAATGGCCTCGATAGCCTCGGTTTCTCAGATTGAATTGAAAACCAAGCGCACCGGCGATGATGCCGGAACCCTGCTTGAACTCCATGGCGGAGAGGAGAGTCGGTTTGAGCCCGTTGCAGCCGAAGAGGGTACGTCGGTGGCGGTGCGCAATCTCTTTTTTAACGTGCCGGCGCGGCGTCAGTTTCTGAAAACCGACGCCACCGAGCTGCGCCACATTATCCGCACTTTTCAGCATGCCGCGCTTGCCCATACCGATATCACATTTGAACTGCACGCCGATGGCGACTGTCTCTACCGGCTTCCGGCTCAGCCGCTGAACCATCGCATTGCGGAACTGTTTGGAAAGGCGTACAAAGCGAGCCTGATTCCGTTTGAGGAGGAGACCAGCTATGTGGCCATACAGGGAATGCTGGCCGATCCCAAGCTGGCCAAGAAGAGCCGGGGAGAACAATTTCTGTTTGTAAACGGCAGGCCGTTTCAGCACCGCTATCTGTCGTATGTAATTTTAAGCCTGTTTGATACGTGGACCCGCCAAAACGAGTACCCGTTCTACTGTGTGTTTATAGATATTGACCCCTCGCTGGTGGATGTAAATGTACACCCTGCCAAAATGGAAGTGCAGTTCGAGGATGAGCGCAGCGTAATACAGCTCACCCGCTCGGTGCTGAAAAAAGCACTGAATGAGTATTTTGTGGTTCCCGATATGGACGGTTTGGAGTCGGGTATATCCGGTTCGGAGGCCGACCGCTTCTCGGGATTTGGGAACCGTTCGGGCGCGGCCGGCTCGCCAATGGGGCGGGCTTCGCAGGACCCGATTCCGTCGCGTATCAATCGCCCCTCTTCCGTAGATGGAAAAGAAGCGGCCGAATGGCTTTATGCTGATGGAGATTCCGGCGAAACGTCGTTTGCCTCCAAACGCCGCGAAGAGTCGGGTGTGGAGCGGGGCTTCTGGCAGCTACACAACCGGTACATTATCACCCAAACCCGCACGGGGCTATGCGTTATCGATCAGCGTGCTGCCCACAAACGCATCATCTACGAAAAGGCGCTGGATGCCACCGAGGAGAGCCTGCCGGGAACGCAACAGCTGCTGTTTGCGCAAACGGTGGAACTTCCCGCAACGGAATTCTCCCTGCTCAAAGAGCTGCTGCCCATTATTCAGCGGCTCGGTTTTAGCGTGGATCTGCTTAGCGGCAACACGGCCATCATTAACGGGGTGCCAAGCGACATCGATATCGGTAACGAGCAGCAGGTGCTTCGATCGATGCTGCAGCAGTATCGAGACCTGGATAAAACGCTGAAACTTGGTCCGCGGGAAAAAGTAGCGATCGCATTTGCCTCCAAAACGGCCATTCCCAAAGGAAAGCCGCTTCGGGAACAGGAGATGGAGCTGATCATCGATCAGCTGTTTGCCTGTCGCGAGCCGTATCGCGATCCGCTCGATAAGCCAACACTTGTGTACATGTCGCTCGATCAGATAAAAAGTCAGTTCCGGTAGTTCCAAAGGGGGAGTGTTTTCCATCCCGACGTTGATTCTTATCTGTTGAAGTCCGTTCTTCGTATATGTTGATTTTTCAATTCAAAATGGCATCAAAGCGGATGCATTCAACCGGTCCCACCTCATGAATATTCTGGCCGTGGAGCCGTTCTACAGTGGTTCACACAAGGCATTTTTAAAAGGGCTGAAGGAATTTTCGTCCCACAATGTGATCCCGATTCGCCTGAATTACAAGGGTTGGAAATGGCGTATGCACGGCGATTCGGTAAAACTGGCCGAGATGACCACCCATGTAGCCGAAGAGATCGATCTGTTGTTGGTGAGCAGTATGACCAACCTGCCCGCGTTTCTGGCGCTTACCAATCCGCGCTTTGCATTTACCCCCAAGGTGATGATGATGCATGAAAATCAGCTTACGCAGCCGATGCCGGAAGGAGAGGAGCGCGATCTGACCTACTGTTATGTCAACTATCTGAGTATGCTTTCTGCCGACCGGCTTCTCTTCTCATCGGCCTTCCATTTGCACGATTTACTGAACGAACTGCCCCGGTTTCTGGATCACTTTCCCGATGATAATAACTACAAAACCGTCGATCAGATACGGCAAAAGAGCGAAGTGATCTATCCCGGCCTGGATCTCTCGGTGTTCGATGAACAGCCCGATACGCGCGTACAAAATGAAAAGCCGGTAATTGTGTGGAATCAGCGATGGCAATTCGACCGCAATCCGTCACTATTTTTTAAAGTGTTGAACCGGTTGAACGATATCGACCTCGATTTCGAGTTGATCTTAGCCGGTGATACCAAACATCAAAAACCGGCGGAGTTCGAAAAAGCGTGGCAGCGTTTTGGAGATCAAATAACGCATTTTGGCTATGTAGATGATGTCGAAAAATACAGCAAATTGCTGCATAAGGGAGATATTGTAGTCTCTACTGCCACCTATGAATTTTTCTGCGTCGCAATCATGGAAGCGATCTACTGCGGGTGCCATCCGATGGTTCCTAACCGCCTGCACTACCCGGAGCTGATTCCCGAATCTCTTCATAATCCATTGCTGCACGCTCCGGTACTCTACAACTCCGAGGATCATCTCTTTCGGATTTTACGGGATCTGCTTACCGGCCAGTCCAGGCCTCTCCCCAAGGCGTCGCTGCAAAACATAAACAAACATCTGGACTGGAAGCATCGCATCGGGGAGTTTGATGCTATTTTTGAACGGATGGTCCATTCCGGGTAATCGTTTGGTGGTCTGATAATCTTTATTAAATTGTCACATCCGATTGTCAATTGTAGGGTTTTCCCTACAAAGCAACTTTTGATAAATCGATATTCTTGAACCATTTCCTCAACCACAACTACAAACGATTCGAGATATGGAAAACAAAGACGAAGAACTCGAGGAGTTCACGCCGAAAGGTGCGATCGCCTTTTTTGTTTTATTGATGATCCTTTTTCTGGTCATCTGGTTTGCACTCTATTTTGAAATGTTAGGGAGGGTATAGCCGATGGATAAATCAGAAAAAATTGCGTTATCCCTCAGTGGATTGCTATTGTTAGTCTTTTTCGGGGCTATTATGTACGCATCGGTTGCCCAAAATATTGAGGTGCCCACCTGTATCACCGATGTGGAACCGTTTGCGAAAGACACCCTTTTCCAAACCGGGCCGGATACCTACGAACTGCAGATGGTAGCCCGTATGTGGGCCTTTAGCCCTTCTACGGTGCGCCTGCCTGCCGGCTCAACGGTGGATCTTTATGTGACGTCTCAGGATATCATTCACGGTTTCAAAATCGATCGGAAAAACGTGAATTTGATGGCGGTTCCCGGGGCCATCAACTATATGCAGGTCACCTTCAACGAGCCGGGCGAATACCTGTATGCCTGTCACGAGTTTTGTGGTGCTGCCCACCACGCGATGGCCGGCCGGTTCATCATTGAGGAGGCCGTAGAAGAGCCCGAAATCTTAGGGGAGGTGCGGTAATGAATGATCATACGTTTCAGTTTTCACGGTCATCCAAATACCTGAACGCCACACTGATCATCATTCCGATGGTACTGCTGTTTATCGGAGTATATGGCGGTTTGATGCAGACCCTCTTCCGGGCCGGTATCATCCAGAGCGATCCGTTCGTGGGCGGTGATTACTACAAGGGATTGACCTTTCATGGTGTGCTGAATGCCATTGTGTTTACCACCTTCTTTGCGGTTGCACTTGGCAATGCATTGATACCGTACTCTCTTAAAAAGCAACTCAACAGCAAAGTTGCCTGGACATCGGGCGGTTTAATGCTGCTTGGTTCGGTACTGGCCGCCGTTGTTATTTTGATTGGTGAAGCGACGGTTCTGTACACGTTTTATCCGCCGTTAAAAGCACACCCGCTGTTTTATGTGGGATTAACACTGCTTGTGGTTGGCTCGTGGCTGGCCTCGGCCAACTGGGTGCCGATGTATCTGCAGTGGCGCAAAGAGAACGAGGGCGAAAAAACGCCGCTCGCTGTGGTGGGTATGTTCACCACGTTCATCATCTGGTTTATTGCGTCATTGGCTGTGGCGGTAGAAATTCTGTTTATGCTGCTGCCATGGTCGCTGGGCCTTGTGGATGAGGTAAACGTGATGCTGGCTCGGACACTGTTCTGGTTTTTTGGCCATCCGCTGGTCTATTTCTGGCTGTTGCCGGCATACGTTATGTATTACGTATTTATGCCGAAGATAGCAGATGGCAAGCTCTACTCCGACATGGCCGGCCGATTGGTATTTATGCTCTTTATCCTTTTCTCCATTCCTGTGGGCACACACCACCAGTACATGGACCCCGCCATTGGTGCAAACTGGAAATTACTGCACGGTATCTTCACATTTGCGGTTGCACTGCCGAGTTTGATTACGGCATTTACACTCGCAGCATCGCTTGAATATGCCGGCCGAAAAAGGGGCGGGAAAGGACTCTTTGGCTGGATGGTCAAGTTGCCCTACTTCGAAAAGGAGAAGTGGTTTTTTCCGTATCTGATTCTGGGGCTTTTCATCTTCATCTTTGGCGGAATTGGGGGAATTATCAACGCTTCCTACCAGATGAATACCGTGATCCATAATACGGCGTGGGTACCGGGACACTTTCACCTGACCGTGGCAGGGCCGGTTTTGCTTGCATTCCTGGGAGGCAGCCTCTATTTGGTTGCGCAGTTTATGAACAAGCAGGTACGGCTGAAATGGTGGGCGGTCATTGCACCGTATGTATACACCGTTGGGCTTTTTATTATGTCGTACGGACTAAAAGTGGGTGGCCTGAAAGGCATGCCGCGACGTACCAATACCGGCGCTTCGTATGCCAACCCTGACAACCTGCTGTACCAGCCCGACTGGATTCCGTACATCGACATTACCGTGGTAGGCGGTGTGCTGATGTTCATCGGAATTGTGATCTATCTGGTGCCGTTTTTCGCCACAGTTTTTGCAAAAAGCGACTCCACCGATCTCGACTCTACCGTGCAGTTTCCAATTTCGGAGCCATTGCATGACGAGCCGGCTACTTGGCTGCGTAACTTTAAACCGTTTGTGATTATCGCCATTATACTGATCATTCTGTCGTACACGCCGGTGATTATAGATGTGATACAGTCAACCTATGGCGGGTCGCTTCCTTATTCACCCAACAGCCCGGTACCGCTACGATAGCACACCTATGCAGAGCAGTCGCAGTATAGAACGCACCTTGTTGTTGACGGCTATTGCAGCCGGAACGGTACTCCTTGTACTGCTTTCCGGCTGTGATGAGCTGTCGATAAAAACATCGTTACAGGGGGAGTCTTACGAACTGGTTAGCCATCATAGCGAAACGGCCACCTTTCCGGGCGATTTTTCAGGGAAGGTTACGCTGGTAGGGTACGTCTACACAGCCTGCCCCGATATCTGTCCGATCATCACCTTTAACATGCGTGATATTCAAGATGCGATACCGGATGATCAGCCATTTGCTCTGGCCAGTATCTCCTTCGATCCGGATCGGGACACACCCGAGAGGTTGCAGCAATACGCCAAAAGTTTTCGCCTCGGCGATGACAACTGGACGCTGCTTACCGGGGAGAGGTCTTCGGTAGAACGTGTGTTGCAACGGCTGGAAATCGCCACGATGAAATCTCCAACGCGATTTATGGACGATGGTACACCGATCTATTTTATCGATCACAGCGACAAAGTGACGCTTTTAGATGCTGATGGTAACGTGCGAAAAACGTATGTTGCAAGCACGCTCAACACCGACGAAGTGGTACAGGATATTCACACCCTTTTAAACGAAATAAACCCGAAACATTGAATGCTGCATACAGTAATACTGTTTTAAATGTGGCATTCTTAACTCAATACAACAAATCATAAAAATGAAATATTTATCATTAAGTACACTACTCATTGCAGTTTTATTTGCGTTCTCTGCCTGCGGGGGAGAGCAACCTGCACAACAAGCCCAACAGGAAGATGTAACGGTGGATGATGGCGTCCGAACCATCGATATCATCGGTACCGACAACATGCGCTTTGTAGTGCGTGAAGCCGCCGACGGATTGGTAACCGGCGGAGCTGCCGGCCGATACATTCTTCTGGAAGCGATTGAAGCCGCACCGGGCGAGGAGATCCGCATTCGGTTAACGACTGAAAGCAATATGCCTCCAACCGCAATGTCGCACAATCTGGCCGTTGTAGACCTCGGGACAGACCTTGATCGATTTACCCGAGAAGCACTGCAGGCAGCCGACAACGCGTACATTCCACCCGCAATGGAAGATCGGGTAATTGCTACCACAGCAATGCTTGGTGCAGGCCAAACGGATACCATTACCTTTACCGTTCCTGAAACGGAAGGCGAGTACGACTACATCTGCAGCTTTCCGGGCCACTTTCAAGGTGGAATGGTCGGCAAGCTGATTGTGTCAGAATAGACTGATATACTCAACATTAACACTTGCAAAAGCCCCGATGATACTCATCGGGGCTTTTTTTGTATACAGATCGTTGACGGGTCAGAAAGGTGCGTTATCACCGCCGACACTATGAGGAGGCGGTGGTGTGTCGGTCTCGTCCGGTAGTGATGGGAGATTTCCGTCGCCGGAGGGGAGGGAGACAGAATCGTCGGTTTGAGTGAGCTTTTCGAACCGGGCATACTCTTTCACAAAGTACATACGCGAGCTGCCAATGGGCCCGTTTCGTTGTTTTCCGATAATGAGTTCAGCCAGCCCGGTAGTGGATTGGCCTTCCGGTGTGGTTGTAATGCCGTAGTACTCGGGCCGATAGAGAAAACAGACCACATCGGCATCCTGCTCAATGGAACCCGATTCACGTAAATCACTCAGCTGTGGGCGCTTATCACCGCCGCGCTGCTCTACCTGTCGGCTAAGCTGCGACAGGGCAATGACCGGGATATTCAACTCTTTGGCCAATCCTTTCAGCCCACGGGATATGGTGGCAATTTCCTGCTCCCGACTGCCGATATCTTTGGAGGAGGCGGTCATCAGCTGCAGGTAATCAACTACCAGCAGGCCGATATCGTGCTCACTTTTCAACCGCCTCGCTTTGGTTCGGAGCTCCATCAGGCTAAGGCCGGGTGTATCATCAATAAAAATTTTGGCGGTAAACAGGCGGCTGGCTGCATCAATCAACCGTTTAAATTCGTCGTCTTTCAGGCGGCCGGTACGGGCACTTTGCGCATTGATACGGGCTTCCATTGTAAGAAACCGCTGTACCAGTTGCTGAGACGACATTTCCAGACTGAAAATTGCTACGCTGGCTCGCAGGCTTTCATCTGCATAGAGCACAGCATTTCGGGCAGCGGTAAGGGTAAAAGCGGTTTTACCCATCGAGGGACGGGCTGCAATAATGATTAGGTCGCCCGGCTGCCAGCCGGAGGTGTAATTGTCTACATCCAGCCCGGAGGGTACACCCGTAATTCCCGATGGTTTGCCGCGAAGCTCCTCCAGATATTGCAGGGTATCTTTTAAAATATCGCCGATGGCCTGTGATGCTGCGCGCGACTGAGAGTTGGCAATATCAAAAATCCGTTGCTCGGCTTCATCCAGCACATCCTCGGCATTGGTGGAGGTGTCGTATGCGTTTTTAATAATATCGTTGCACTGCAAGATAAGCTTACGCTTGATCGCTTTTTCAGAAATAATGAGCGCATGATACTCCACATTGGCCGCAGAGCTTACCGACCGGGTCAGGTCCGCTAAATATCCTGCTCCGCCAACCTTGTCAAGGAGATTTTTGTCGCGCAGCTCGCTCTCCACCGTAATCAAATCCAGCGGGTTATCACGCTCGTACAGGTCGTGCAGGGTTTCGAAGATGTGACGGTGCGCCTGCTTATAAAAATCGTCGGGCTTTAGCATCTGCAAGGCTATGGT
The DNA here is from genome assembly GCA_047921075.1 of Balneolaceae bacterium. Lineage (GTDB taxonomy): Bacteria > Bacteroidota > Rhodothermia > Balneolales > Balneolaceae > JBLRWS01. Next base: position 24,456 of record JBLRWS010000003.1, read on the forward strand.
AGCCGCTTCGTGTTCAATCAACATCGAGCCAAGCACCGCTTCTTCTACCTCTACGGCCTGCGGTGGCACACGTCCGCCGTCGGCAGGGGATGAATTGGAAGAATCGGTATAGCCGGAACCGTTCGGCTGAGCCATAAACGTTACAGGTAAAAGAGTGAGAAATTACGATCTACGCGTTGCTGAAGATGATCTTCAACAGTGTCCGTTTGGAGAGTGGCAGCCGTTGGTACGGCAGAATCACAATCGCCAATCTTGTCGTTATCCGGAGCGACCAAAATTCCGGCGACAGATGGAACACAAAAGTACTAAATGTGACGTTTAATTTTAAGTAAAGATCGCCTTAAATGTGGGGGAATTACTCTGAAAAATGTCCAACGGTACTGTTGGTGATGCGTGCAATGTCAGCGGGTGCAGCTCGAAAAACGTCATAATGCGTACCGGCTGCCGCCCACAGTGCTTTATACTCGAGCAAATCCTTATCAAACAGTGTTTCAATTGGCTTTTCGAAGCCAACCGGAGGTACACCGCCAATGGCAAATCCGGTGGTTTTGCGTACATAATCTGCATCGGGCCGGGTGATGGAGCAGCCTATCTGTTGTTCAACCTTTTGGATGTGAACCCGGTTGGTGCCGCTCATAATCAGGAGAAGCGGCTCTCCTGTATCCTTTCGTTTGAAGATCAGTGATTTTGCAATTTCAGAAACCGTGCAGCCGAGTGCCGCCGCTGCTTCTGCGGCTGTTTTGGCTGTTTGATTCGTGGTGCGTAATTCGTATTCGATGCGTGCTGCGTCGAGGGCATCCAACACACGCTGTACCGATGATTTGTGTGGCAGATTCATGGAAAAATGTGCAGGTCGTCATTATGTACGTTCATTTCGGGCATCACTGTGGAAGGTCTTTCTCAGTGGGCGACTCCTTCGTAAAGGTAAGGGTAAACGAAGTAGCGGAGGAATCGGATGTGTAAGCGGTGTGCCCGCCAAGCTGTTCGGCGAGTGTGTCAATTAACTTGATTCCAAGTGATTTTCCGGGTTTCGTATTGTCCACATCAAAACCGACACCGTTGTCGGTGATTGTGATGGTTACCAAATTATTCTTTTCGGTGAGCCTGAGATGAATGCGCCCCGATTTCCGTCCTGGAAAAGCGTGTTTGATGCAGTTGGTAATCACCTCATTCAGGATCAGTGAACAGGGGATCGCCTGATTTACGTTTAGTGTGACCGGTTCAAGATCACTGGTCAGATTTAGGTCGGTTTCGAACTGCATTGTATTAATGATGGACTGCGTCAACTCAAGCAGATTCTCTCCAAAATCGATTTTTGAAAAATTCTGCGACTGATACAGGCTTTCGTGTATGTTGGCCATCGATTTGATCCGGAGTACACTCTGTAACAACAGGTCACTGAGCATGTCATTATCACTTGTCATCGCCTGCATCTGCATCATTCCGGCAACCACAGCCAGATTATTTTTTACACGGTGATGAATTTCGGCCAGAAGCGTTACTTTCTCTTTGAGCGATTCCCGAATGGCCAGCTGGGCTCGTTTTCGCTCGGTAATGTTGGTTAGCGAACCTACAATCATCACTGTTTTTCCGTCTCGAACAACCGGCGCCTCATTTACTTCTACCCATAGTTTGAAGCCATTGCGATGTTGCAGTTCCAGATGGTAAGGCGGCTGGGGCTTGCCGGTCTCAATGGCGAGAAGGGTGTTGCGCATACCGGCTTCATTCAGCGGATGGTCGGTAATAAAGTTCGTCCATTTTCGCATCGCCTCTTTCGGTTCATAGCCAAAAAACTCCAGCGATTGAGGGCTTACGTAGGTCAGATTATGATCGGTATCATGCCGATAGAAAAGATTGGTCGAATGTTCGATGATATCACGCAGCTTCTGTTCGGTATCGAGCAGTTTGTTTTGTGCCTCCTTTAACTCGGTAACATCGGTGGCTACGCCGCCGATGGCGTCTTCAAAACCGGGCACACCTTTAAGTGGAAAAATATTGGCAATGAATACTTTATTTCCGCTTTCAAGCTCCACCATTTCTTCAAATGAGTGTGCTTTGCCGGAGCTGTGTACCATGCGATCCCGTTCGGAAATCCGTTCGGAAACGTCGGGAGGGAAAATGGTAGAAATTTGTTTGCCGAGGGCATTGGTTGCATCTACGCCAAATGTTTTCATCCACTCCTGATTGGCGAGCAGCAAGGTGCCGTCAAGCCGGCGAATCCAAATGGGCGTCTGTGTGCGATTGATAATCGCCTCGAGCAAAAGCCGGTATTTCTCTGATTCAACTTGGGCCCGCTTTTGGTGATCGATGTCCTGCGTAGTACCGAACAACCGGATACACTCCCCATTAGCCATCTCCACATCAGCTACGGTACGAATCCACCGCTCATTTCCCTTTGCGGTAACAATCAAAAGGTCCAACTCATAAGAGTTACAGTCTTCAATCGCTTTTTCTACAGCTTCCCTGATCCGTGTGCGATGCTTCCCTTGCTTGTAAAAGTTGATGGCAGTTTCTACGTCCGGTTCATAATCGGCAGGGACTTCATGGATTGCACGAACCTGATCCGACCAATAAAGCTGATTGGTTTTCAGGTTCAGATCCCACGTACCGATGCGCGCCATTTCGAGCGATGCAAGTACACGCTGTTTCTCTTCATCGTTATGGCCCAACTCATGAAGCATCATAACCGTAATCGTTTCGCCATCTGTGGGGCGTAGAGTCGACAAGATGAGCTCGGTTGAGCGCCATGTCTGATTGCCCAGATGCAGATTTACCACGATACGCTGCGCGCCGTTGGCAATGCTTTCTGTTGAAATAGCGTCGATCCGTTGAAACGAATCTTCATCCAAAATGGAGGAGAGATGAAGGGTTTGGCTAACGCTTCCAGGATTTCTAAAAATAGTATCAAATGCCTCATTACGGTAAACGATCTCCATCTGCGGATTTAATGCGGCAATAGGCAGGTGATTTTGAGAGACGATTTGCCTGAAAAATGAAGTGGCAAACGATGGTTTGGAGGAGGGCGCTTCCACTCGCCGGCAGAGCGAGTCAACCCGATCGGCTAACCGCTGCAGATCGTTAAGTAGGTCTTTACGCACCCTCTCTTCAGGCAAAGCGTCAAGCTCTTGCTCAAGGTGATCTGCTCCGGAAGCGAGTTGCTCCAGAAGTTGCCGGATGTTATTCTCACTCATATACTATACCCACGATCCAAAAAAAGGAAGGACAGGTACAATGTATTGTATATCCCTAAAACCGACAAAACCGTTTTTCTGCAGGTTCTACCGGTTTTCAGAAAAGCTTAAATACGGTTCGGTAGAGAGGTTCAGTTGTTTGGCTGTCTGTCGAATCAGCTCTTCCTTATAGGGTGGAAGGGTCAGGTTATCGTCCAGTACCATCTCTTCTACGAGGCGGTTGCTAAACAGAAATGTAGATGTTCCTTCACCGTAAGCTTTCTCAATGTGCGCTTTAATGGGGTCGAACAGCTCTTGTTTGGCCTGCTGAACAAGTTCACGGTGCTCACGGCGCTCATTTTTCTGCTCCCGGGTGGGCGGCTTGCTTGCGGGATCGGTTTTGGAAAGTTTTTTCTCTGCCGCTTCTTCGGCTGCCTGCTGCAGTGTATTGGCCAGATCGCGGCTAACTCCACGCTTTTTAAGAGCGGGATGGATACCACGGATGGTATGCAACTCACCCGCGCTCTGCGGTTTTCGGGCCAGGCGCTGCAACACATGCTTCTGCACCACTTTGTACATCGGTTTATTCAGTATTTCCGCCTTTCGATCAAAAAAATGGGCAGCGGTTTTGTAGATGTGCCATTCGTATTCGGTCAGATTTTGTTTCTCCTTTTCCCGGACAACCGGATCTTTTAGATCGGAAAAATCAGCATGATTCCACTGTTGATTCTCTTCCTGAATCCACCGCAGTACCTGTTTCTCTTCGGCTTGTTTAAAGAGCTCTTCTTTCAGGTCGTGCAAGTGCTGTACATCCCGCGCAGCATAGCGAATTTGTTCGTCGGTAAGCGGCCGCTTCATCCAGTTGCTTTTTTGCGACGAACCGGCGGTGTCTATACCGAGAATGGTTTCAAGGTAGGAGTCGAGTGAAGCGGGCGGATAGTTTAGCAGATGCGTGGCAAGACTTAAATCGCACACATCAGACGGAAAGCAACCAAGCGAATGGAGCAGGCGTATATCCTCACTGCAGGAAAATGCAATCAGCCGCTGGCCGGACTTTTCAAAGAGTTGGAAAAGGGGGGAGAGGTTGATCTCTTCCGGAAAAGGATCGATCAGATAGGCGTGATGGCCGTCACTTACCTGAATAAGACAGAGGTTGAACCCGTAGGCGTGGTAGTTACGATCGAACTCCAGATCAAAGGCAAGCTCTTCGGTTTGTTTCAGCGTAGCAAGGGCCGAATCGAGCGCAGGTTGTGTAGTTACATAGGTGTAGTTGCTCATGATTCTCTTCCGGCAGTTAGTTCGTCGAAGCGCTGCCGCACAGCCTGTACATCTTCCCAGGCCGGACGTTTCCATTGTTGGTTTCGTAGCAGCGCGGCGGGGTGGTAGGTGATCATGAGCTCAATGTTGTGAAATTGATGAACGTGCCCGCGCATCTGTTTTAGCGGGATCTCTTCGCCCAGAAGCGCCGAGCCGGCAATGCGCCCAAGCCCGAGTATAATTTTTGGGGCGATCAGCTCAATCTGCCGCTCCAGATAGGGGAGGCTGGCGGCAATCTCTTCCGGCTTCGGATTGCGGTTGTTGGGCGGGCGGTGTTTTAAAATGTTGGTGATGTATACCTCATCCCGATCAAACTTAATGGCCGCCAGAATTTTGGTCAGCAATTGTCCGGCCGCACCCACAAACGGAACACCTTCACGGTCTTCCTGTTCGCCCGGGGCTTCTCCGATCACCATCAGATCGGCCTGCGGATTACCGCTGCCAAACACCAACCGGGTATCGGCAAGATCGGTTCGCAGTGTATCGGTTTGTTCGCAGAGGCTGCGTAGTTCGTCGAGTGTGGAACAGCCTGCAATGGGGGTAGGCTCTGCGGGTTGGGTCTGCAATTCGCCATGGGCTCTGTCAGCAGAAGTGCTGAGTTCCGGTTCCGAATATTCCGGCACGGAGAACTCGCCATATATCGAGCGTTCAATCTCCAAAAACTGTTCAATCCGGTCAATAAGGGGGCGTGGTTTGGTCATAAAACGCTAACGGGCAATTTTTTGGAACCGGACATCCCGGTAATAATTGGTGGGGTAAGCGCCTACCTGCAACATCAGGGGACGCAGGGTGTATCGGATTGTCATTGAGTCGATATGGCCCTCCAGAGCATGATGGAAGCGCACAAACTCCTCGCGCAGTGCGGGGTTGTCCCATACAATCCGGAACGTGTCGTAATGCCAGTGCTCGAGGGTGGCGGTTAACGTCTCATCATTCCAGGCGGTAAGCCGCAGTGTCTCGCCGTTAAGCGAAATGCGCATCGTGCCGTAGAGGTCATCGTCGTAAAATCCGGCGTAGTCGTCCAGGGGGCGGCTTGCAGAGGTACCCATGACGCGGGTCGATTCGAACGCCTGCCGCTGTTCCATTGCGTTGCGATAGCGCTGATCGTATTGTGATTTAAAGATCTGATTCCAATCGGTGGCTTCCTCACCGATAAAGTGGTCGATCAGGGTGTACGCCACCGCTTGCTGAAAACTGCTGAAGGTGTTTGTAATGACGATAATTCCCAGCTCTTCCTCCGGCATCAACATAAATATGGTGTTCATGCCGTCGGTAGCGCCACCGTGCGAGAGCAGCCGCCGTCCCCGGTAATCGGTAATACGCAAGCCGTATCCATACGATACCTGAGCTCCGGTGATGGAGTTGGTGGGGAGAGAAACTTTCGGTGTCTGTATTTCCCGCATGGTTTCGGGACGCACCAGCCGTTTGCCGTTCCATTCGCCGGTCGTTCCTAAGTAGAAATTCATCCATTTTGCCATGTCTGCAACGGTACTGTTTACCCCGCCTGCAGGAGTGGCGTTGTCCCAGTTTCGGCGGGGTATCTCCACCACCTCACCCTCTATTTCCTGATGGGGCCAGGCCGCATTTGATTCGTCGAGTCGGGTAATGGAAGGCACCGTACGGCTCATTCCAAGCGGTTCAAAAAGCCTTCGTTCTATATATTCACCAAATTCGAGGCCGGATGCGGCAGCTACAATTTCTCCGGCTGCCGCATACATCATGTTACTGTAGACGTACTGTTGGCGAAAGGGCTGCTCAAACTCGTGATGCCTCATGTGATGTAGCAGCTCCTGTGTAGGGTGATTGGTCATAAATTGAAGCCGGTTACCGAGCATTCGCCCCACTCCAACCTGATGCGTTAAGAGATCCCGAATTGTGGCTTGTTCGGTAGCATACGTATCACTCAGGCGAAACCATGGCAGATGGTCAATGACGCGGTCATCCCAGTCTAAAATTCCCTGATCTACCAACATTCCGATGGCGACGGCTGTCATATTTTTACTGACCGAAGCGATGCCAAACTGGGTCTGCTCATCAACGGGATGCGGTTCACTCTGTTTCCGAACGCCAAAACCGCCGGTAAACAGAATTTCTCCGTCTTTTACAATCCCGATGGCTATGCCGGGAATGTTCCACTCGTCCAGCCCTTGTTCAACAAAGGTGTCGAAGCCGCGCGGTATTGCGTCCTGAGAAACGGCTTCTGTATGCCACAAAAACAGCAGTGCGAAAATAAACGGAAGAGTGCGAATAGTAACCATAAAGTTGTGTTTAAAGGTAAATGAGATGGGCATAATGTACAGCGAATTTTAGAGAAGAACGAGGCGGGTTCTCCTATCCGGGTATTGCATGGTGACGATTATCTATTTTGATGAGTCAGGCAGATCGATGCAAAGAATCAGGGTGTAAAAACGTGAATTCGAGCAGGGAGTCCGTCACGGCACTACGGCAGTGGATCGCGTTCCATGCGCCGCAGCATATCAAAATAGCGTTCGATAAGCTGACGATATTCATCACTGAAACGTGTGTAGGAGGGATCCTGAAGCCGCGTTCGAATTTCCTGTTGAAGCTCTTCGAGTGTCATGTCGGGGGGAAACTCGCTGGCTAACGGATCGGCGCGCGTACCTTCTCGCTGTTCCTCTTCTCCGCGCTGTTCAAGCGACTCTTCGGCACTGAGCATTCGGGAGAGGATGTTTTGCTGGCGCTCTACCATGATTGGGTCAAGCAATCCGCCGCGCATGTCGTTGATGGAATCTTCCATGTCCTCCATCATACGCTGCAGTTCACTCAGGGTACGATCGCCCTCGCGAAGGGCACCGCCTCGCTGCAACTCTTGCAGCTGCCGCCTTATCTCGTTTTGCTGGCGAGCCATCTGATCGAGCCGTTCCATTTGATCGCGGCTGAGCCGGTCGCCCTGCATATCGTTAACCATTTGCTGCATCATCTGATTCAGCTGTTGCTGATCCTGCGACATATCCCGCAGCTGTTCGGTCATCTGTTCCATACTCATCCCTCCACCGCCACCGGCGCCATCCTGATCCATCAGCTGATCGAGCAGATTGGCCAACATGGAGGTGAGATCGTTGATGCCGCCCAGCGACTCGCGAGAGGCAATGGTTGCACCCCGCTGGTTTCGCTCGGCCATCTGGTCTACCGAGCGGTTGATGGTTCGATCTACCTCCGATTTTTTCCGGTTGATGCGGTTCGGCAGGCCGGGAATTTCTGTAGAGAGCTGAAACAAGGAGTCGGCCGTGAGCGAAAACTGGTTGCGAATGTAGCTTTGCGTGCGGGCAAGATCGACAAAGCCGAGGTTCTGGCTTCGCGTTTGTGTGGCATTTTCCGAGAGACGCTCCTGTGTTTCCGACAGGTCCAGCATAGTGAATAAAATACGCTGCAGGGCCAGTATATTCACATTGAGCTGCTGCCCGCTCATCTGCTGCATGGAGCTGCGCAAGCGTTCAGATTGTTCCTGTAGCTGCTGGCTGATTTGCTGCTGCTGTTGCTGCATGTTTTCGGGAACTTGCTCACCGCCTTCTTGCGGCTCTCCGTTTTGCTGACCGCCATTTTGAGGAGCCTGATCGCCCTGTTGTTCAACCTGATCCGACAGGTTACGCATATCCTCCATAATCTGATCGAGCTCTTGCCGGATCTCTTCGCGCAGCGATTCGATCTGCTCGCGTGCCCGTTCGGGGGGATTTTCGCCAAGAGTATTCAACTGCTCTGACAGACTTTCAAGATCGGACTCGGAAGATTCCATCTCATTTCGAAGCTCATCCATCGTCTGTTCGTCGCGCGATTCGATGCGTTGGGACAAGTCGTCGAACTGATCGGCAAGCCGGTTCAGATCGCTGTTCAGTTTTAGCTGTTTAAAGAGTTCACGGGTGCGCTCCAGCCGCTCGCGGTACACCTCTTCGTTAAAGCTCACGTTTTCGAGGGCCCGCTCCATTTCGTTGGGGCTCATTCGCTCCAGCGCGTTCCGCAACTCTTCCAGCGCCTCACGAAAAGCGGGATCGTCGAGTTCATCCATCAGCTGTTGCAGTTCGCGATAGGCTTGTCGGGTCTCTTCCGAAACGTTGCTGTTCTGTTCAATATCCCGTTGCAGCTCATTAAACTGCTCCTGAATGCGCTGAATCTCTTCTTCAACCTGGCGCTGCTGATCGGTAACACTTTCCAGCAACTCCTGCTCCTCAAAGCCGCCTTCGGGATTTTGCCGCAGTCGGTCAAGAAACCGCTCGTATTCGCTCTGCATCTCCTCGTACTGCTCGCTTACCCGGTCCATCTCTGCCTGAACATCCCGTTCGCGTTCATCCATCGATTCGTAAAACTCAGCCAGCGATGGAATCTGAATGGTAACCGGTTGAGATTCGCCCCATTTACCACCGGCAATAGCGTCGTTATCCCGCACGCGGATGGTGAACCGGAGCTCATCCCTTGGACGTAGCGCAAAGGGTTCCAGATCCCATTTGAACGCCTGTGCTACGCCGTTTTCCGGGGTTTCGAGTGAAAGCCGGCCCGTTTCAGGCTCATCCACAAAAGCCCGGCGGCGTTCCCACCGAAGTTCGGCAGTTTGGAGTCCGAAATCGTCCGTTGCAACATAGATAATGTCCATTTCGGAAGGTTCCGATTCCATGACGGTGCCTGACGGCTGCCGAATGGTTACAACGGGATGTTCATCGTCTGTGAGCTGAAGTACAAACCGAAATGGATTACGGTTTTCGAGGCCATCGGTATCGGTTAGGGCAAAACTGAGTGTATCATCTTGTTGCGGTTCAAACCGTGTAGTCACTTCCAGGCGAGAATCCTCTTTGAGGGAGAGGGAGGGAGCATCCACTGCTTGCCGGCTTTGCAATTCGGCCTGTGCCAGGGGCTTGTTGCTGGTGCCGGTTAATTCTACCTCGGACCCTCGCAGCAGCCGTATGGAGGTAAATGGATAGGAATGGACTTGTCTGTCGAGGCCGGTGTAGGCGGGCGGTTGTACGGTGGCTGTAAGTGCATCGAAGCGGGGGTTGAGCTGTACAACCATCCGGTACTCGTCTGATTGAAAACCGTCAAAGGAGAGTTTCCAGTCAATCGAGGAGGTAAGCTCAATCGGATCCGATTCGAAACGGGTATCGCCGGCCTGGCGGAGCGGACGCTCCCGAAACTCCTCTTCTACATCGGTTTTGAAGAGAAGTACAACGCGCTGCGGCTCACGCCCGTTTAAAAATTCGATAGTCGGTGCAAAGGCAAAGCCATGCTCAACCGTGGCAGATTCCGGAGTAATGACAAATTCGTAGGGGTTGGGCTTTTCGTAGCTTTCCCAGAAAGCGAGAGAGCGCTGCAGGCTGTCGGTTTGCAGAGTGCCGGTTACGGCAAAAAGGAACAAGGCCAAACCGCTGATGGCGATAGATTTTCGAAACCGCTGACCGGTGCCGCTTTCCCGAACGTAGGCATCTGCGCTTCGGCCAAGAGAGGCCGCATCAATCCGGTTTAAATTTTCCTGAAGAGCCGCATCATAAAACCGGGATGCCGATTCCGGCCGGTGATGATACAAATCCAGTATGTTGCGTATCTGTTGTCCGTCGGATGGACGGGTCTGTAAAAACCGATCGGCAAATGTTTGCAGCGTGTGGTCGGCCCGTTTTCGGTAGACGAGCCAGGCGGTGCCTATGCCGATTAGGGTGGCTGCGCTAAGAATGCTGCTTTTCACACCGGGCGATGCGAATGCGCCGGTTTCGATCCACACGTACAACGCGATAATGAGAAGAGCTACAGCGGCGCCTAAGAGAGATGCGGAGATACCCTGCATTCTACGGGCTTTACGGGCAGCGTTGGTTAGCTGCTCGTCAAGTTTCTGAATCTTTTTATGAATGTGCGCTTGCTGCTGCATGGTATGCTAAGGCGGATGATGACCTGCTAATTTAACTGCTTAAGAGCTGTAAAATTATGCCAGATCAGAAAAAGCGAAGGATTGTTTTACCGCAACCTTTCCATCCGTTTTCTCCAGTTGGATGACTTCATTGAACGCGTCGTGCTCCAGAAAGAGATTCCATTGCTCTTCCGCTGCTCTGTTGAGAAACACCTCTTTCTCGGCGAGGGTTTCAATCGGCCGCATATCGTATCCCATCACCCAGGGCAGGGGTACGTGAGCGGCTGTCGGAATGAGATCGGCGGCAAACACCAATTTGGTTTTACCTCCGTCAATTACAGGAAGTTGCTGGCCAATGGTGTGGCCTTCCATCGTGAACACCGAAAATCCCGGCTCATAGACCACATCATCATCTACCAGCTGAAGCCTGCCGGAATCGGCAATGGGTTGGATGTTCTCTTTTAAAAAGCTCGCTCTTTCCCGTTTGTTGGGGTTTGTTGCGGTTACCCAGTGGCGCTTGTTCACGTGGTAGGTTGCATTGGGAAAGGTATGCTGCAGGGCTCCATCAGCATCAAAATAGGTGGTGCCGCCGCAGTGATCGAAGTGAAGATGGGTGAATACGATGTCGGTAATGTCAGCCGGGTCGAATCCCGCGTTTTTGAGGGACGATTCCAGGTTGGAATGGTCGTAATCAAGTCCGTAAATGGCGGTCATCTTCTCATCGAATTTGGTGCCGCTTCCGTTGTCAATCAAATAGATTTTACCGGTTTGTTCGGATTGTAACAACATGCAACGCATGGCCATCGGGATACGGTTTTTATCATCGGCGGGAATCTGGCGGCTCCAGAGTGTTTTTGGAACCACGCCAAACATGGCGCCGCCATCCAGCATGAAGCGGCCGGTATCTATGAGGTGGCAGGTAAACGGGCCTATTTGTACAGGAGAGTGTGTCATGGAGTTGATTTCGAACTATGATGAAAAGATACAGTATAGCTGTGTTGAGACGAAAAGTCCACTGTGGCAACAGGTTCGTTTCTTTTTTGAGATACGAACAGTGAGTTCCAACAAAAAAAGCCGGTCTCGTAAAAAAACCGGCTTTTCAGAAGGATAAAACCGTGCCCGATCAGAACGTTGGAACAGGGTCAACACGGAACAGGGTGTCGAGCAGCGTTATGCCAATCAGAAGTAAGAAAAAGACGACCGACATAATGAGCAAAATCGAATTGAATTTGCTGTCCCAATAGAGATTCATGAAAAACAGGGCTACAATCGTCGCTTTCAGCAGGGCGATAGCAATAGCTACCACCACGTTCCACGGTTCAGGAATTTGGATCCAGGTTACAGCTACGGTAATGAACGTAAGAAAGAAGAGGGCGATGGCCACTCCCCATAAAAATTTTGCCGATGAAATGTGATGTCCACTCATAGGAAGTCGAAAAAAATGGTTTGAATTAATCGATCAGATAAAGCAGCGGGAAAAGGAAAATCCAGATCACGTCAACCAAGTGCCAGTAGAGTCCCGTAATTTCGACCGGTGTGTAGTATTTGGCACTGAACGCTCCCTTCTTCGCCTTTACAACCAGCCATAACATCAAGCCTATACCGATGATTACGTGAATACCGTGCAGCCCGGTCATCATGTAATAGATGCTGAAAAAGATGTTCGCTTTTTCGTGATCAAGGCCATCGTAGGTGTAGAACTCTCCGGGTAGTATTCCCTTTTCGAATTTGTGGGTGTATTCGAAATACTTAATCACCATAAACGTAAACGCGAGGCCGATGGTGATCCACAAATTAATAATGAGTCCTTTAATTTGGTTCAGCTGGGCTGATCGAATGGCCATGGCTACCGTTAGCGAACTACCGATAAGCACAGCGGTGTTCACCGTTCCCCAAAACGCATCGAGCTCTTCGGAAGCGAGCAGATAGAGTTCGGGGTACCAGGCGCGGTAAACGATGTAGGCGGCGAAGAGTCCTCCGAAAAAGAGTATTTCCGTTACCAGAAATACCCACATGCCCATTTTTGATGCATCAAATTGTTGGTCGGAACTGACAAAATGATGCTGAACGTGGGACTCCTTTTCTTTCACAGCATGTTCAGACATGAAATAAGATATTTATGCTTGTTCTGTAGCAGTTTTGGTTTGTTCGTCCACCGGCTCGTGTGCATGGTGTCCGTTATGTGAATGAGCGATGCCCAACTGAAACTCCGACATCGGCTTGTGATAATCGTAAGGCCCGTTGATAATAACGGGGGTGTGCTCGAAGTTGTGCTGCGGTGCCGGAGAGGCTGTTTGCCACTCCATCGCACGGCTTCCCCAAGGATTGGCAGATGCTTTTTTGCCCTTGATGAGCGAATGCAGCATGTAGCCGGCCATGATCAAAAAGCCGACAAGCATGATATACGCTCCCAGCGTAGATAGCTGGTGAAAAGGCTGAAATTGATCGATGTAGTTGAAGTAGCGGCGCGGCATTCCTTGCGAACCCATTACAAACTGGGGAAGGAACGTTGTATTGAATCCTATAAAAATGATGATACAGGAGACGCGAGCCCACAATTCGCTGTACATTTTACCAAACATTTTTGGCCACCAGTAGTGCACGCCGGCAAGCAGCGCCATCACCATGCCGCCCATCATTACATAGTGAAAGTGGGCGACCACATAGTAGGTGTCGTGCAGGTGAATATCTACCGAGAGCGCACCGAGCATAATGCCTGTAAACCCGCCGATGGTGAAGAGAAACAGAAAGACCATGGCGTAGAGCATGGGCGCCTTTAGATCGATAGAGCCCTTGTACATGGTAGCCAGCCAGTTGAAAATTTTAATACCGGTTGGTATTCCTACCAGAAAGGTGAGGAACGAGAAGACCATACTGGCAAGGGATGATTGCCCTGCGGTGAACATGTGGTGTCCCCACACCAGAAATCCGATAAAGGCAATAGCCAGAGAGGAGAGGGCGACTGCCCAGTACCCAAAAATGACTTTCCTTGAGAAGGTGGAGATTACCTCACTGATAACCCCAAAACCGGGTACAATCATGATGTATACGGCCGGGTGACTGTAGAACCAGAAAAAGTGCTGGAACAGGACCGGGTCACCGCCCATGCGCGGATCAAAAATACCGATTCCGAAAACGCGCTCCATTGCAAGCAGAAGTACCGTAATCGCCAGCACAGGAGTTGCCAGAATCTGAATGATACTCGTGGCATAAAGCGCCCATGCATTGAGTGGCAACTTGTTCCAGGTTAGGCCTGGTGCTCTCATTTTGTGGATGGTCACAATAAAGTTGACACCCGTTAAAATACTCGAGAAACCGAGGATAAAGATCCCGAGCGTCATCATGAGTACATTCGTATCCGTTTGAGCACTGTACGGGGTGTAGAAGGTCCAGCCGGTATCGATACCGCCGGTAAAGATGGCAATCACGGTAAAGATGGTACCGATTGTGTAGATGTAAAAACTGGCCAGGTTCAACCGCGGGAAGGCCACATCTTTCGCCCCCAGTTGCAGCGGCAATACAAAGTTTCCGAGTGCGGCCGGAACCGACGGCACAAGGAAAAAGAAGATCATGATGGCACCATGCAGGGTAAAGACCTGATTGTAGGTGTCGGCATCAATAAATGTTTGAGCCGGCGTAAGCAGCTCGGTACGCAGCAGCAGCGCAAGCAGCCCGCCAATAAAGAAGAAAAAGACGATAGACCCAAGGTACATGAGTCCGATTCGCTTGTGGTCGATCGTGGTAAGCCATGACCAGATGCCTTTTTCGGCATTCAGGTAATGTGTCTTCGGATCTTCCTCAGGCTTGTATCGCTGTACCTGTAATTTTTTAACGGATGGTGTGTCGGTTGTTGACATGGGTAATTACTCCAATGTTTTGATATACTCGATGATAGCGTCTATTTGCCGATCGTCGAGGGTTCCTGAGAAAGATGGCATCACGGCGTTGTATCCTTGTGTGATGCGGGCGTTTGGTTCTAAAATACTTTCCCGGATATAATTTTCATCGGCCGTCACAACTTCGCCATCCTGCATGGTGCGTTCAGACATCCACAGCCCCTGGAATGAGGGCCCTACCATTCGCGTGCCGTCCACCGAGTGGCAGGCGTTGCAAGCGTTTTGTGTGATCAGCATTTCGCCCCGCTCAGCCGGATCCATATCATCATCCATATCGGCACCGGACGTTTCAAGCCAGGTTTCAAAATCTTCTTGTGAGTGCACAATGGTATTAGCCAACATATTGGAATGTGCTGTGCCACAATATTCCGTACAATAGATGATGTTTTCGCCGGTTTCGGTGGCTTCGAACCAGACGCTGGTATAGCGGTTAGGAAGCACGTCGCGCTTTACACGAAAATCGGGAATATATAGCGAGTGAATAACATCATCGGAGCTCATTACCAGCTTCACCGGCCGGTTTACAGGCACGTGCAATTCATTCACGCTAACCGTTCCGTTGCGGTAGTGGAATTCCCACAGCCAACTTTTACCCACAACCCGGATTTCGTACGCGTCATCGGGCGCATTGGCCAGATTCGTGTAGCCGGTAAAGCCCCATCCAAACACAATCATCACGAGAATGAGCGGGATAACCGACCAGGCGATTTCGAGTTTACTGTTGTGAGTGATGACCGGTGTGACATCGTTTTCGGATCGCCGCCGGTATTTCCAGGAAAAGTAAATAATGGCAATGGTGATTCCCGCAAGCAATATAACGCTCGTCACATTGATGAAATGAAACAATGCATCCGTCTCTCCGGCCAGGGTACTTTTGGCCGGCGGAAGCATAAAATCACTGAATCTATTCATTCCTTAAATCGATTTGAGTTGGTTGTAAAGTGCCTTTTCCCCGCATCCACATAAAGGCGAGAAATATACCGAGAATTAGAACGGTAGCCAAGCCTCCAAGCTTCATAATGTTCATCGCTACGGGCACATAACTTTGCGATGACGGGTCGTAGGTAAAGCAGTATAAAATAATGCGGTCTATCGTAGAGCCAATGCGCCCCTCAGCAGCTTCAGAGAGTGCATTTCGAAGATCAAATTCGTTGTATTGTATCCCATACAGGTATCGGGTGATAACGCCATCCGGACTTAAAAGCATGATACTCGAAAGGTGGTTATACTCCCCGGTAGATTGGTCGTATCTGTAGTGAAAGCCGAGTGCTTGGGTGAGCTCCTTTATAGACTCTTCCGTACCGGTAAGGAAATGCCAGCCTTGGTTTGCCGACTCACGGTTGAGGGTCCCTGCATATGCTTTTTTTGTTGAGGCTGCCAGTTGCGTTGTCTCGGTCGGGTCGATCGAAAAAGAGATGATGGTATACTCTTTGCCGGGCGACCATACCAAATCTTCTACAACGTTATACACCGCTTCCAACACCAATCCGCACAATACCGGACAGTTATAATACATGGGTGTAAGCAGAACCGGCTTATCGCCGTCCATCAGTTCCTGAAGTGTTACTGTTTCGCCGTCGGAAGTGGTAAACTCGAGGTGTAACGGAATGGTTTCACCCAGCTTTTCATCAACCCCAACATTATCAAGCTCAGCAGGCATGCCCTGATTGAGTTGAGCCCAGGAGGGCGTTGCGAACAGAAACACTGAAAAGATAAACGCTAACTTCAGTGTTGTTTGCTGCATCATAAAAAAGTTACTCGTCTACGGCTAAGCGGGAGATGGCGCTGTCGATAGGGATGTGATAGATGTTTTCATCCAGGTCTACAACACCAAAAGAGCTTAATCGTGCATTGTTACGCTCCCGGAGTTCATTTACATCGTAAAAATCACTCTGCTCGGAGCGAACTTGTTGTGTTCCCTGCGTTGTGAAATCGTATACATATATGATAGATACAATGAAAAAAAGAATAACAACCGTTCCAAATACGGACCAGAAAGTAAGCCGTTTGTAATTTAAATTATCCGGTGTGACACCCGCTTCGGCCGAGGAGAAGAAATCGCTGGTTGTTTCGAGCGTAACCTCGTCGCTCTCGTCGTCATAAACGGGCTTGGAGGCAGATACACCGGTCTCTTTCATCCACTCTGTGATGGTGGACGCGTCTACACCATATTGATCGGCAACATCTTTTAAAGAGCCGCTGGATGCCTCAAGCGCAATTTTGGTTTTTTCGTCGAGAGTGAATGTTTTCTTTTCGTTGCTCATCGTGCTTGGGTGCGTAAATCGATTATTGGTGGTAGTGCTTGTCGAGCGATTCTGGCAATGTCGGGTCATTGATGGGGACAAGGTTGTTTTTCTTCAGCGTGCTGAAGAAGAGTCCCATAAAAATGCCTCCGAGACCAACCAAGGTAGTAATATCCAGCCAGCTAAGTACAAATCCGTCGTGGTGCAAAATCGGCATCACAATCCAGTGCAGTTCAATAAAGTGCATGACAATAATCAGCACGGAAACGACTCCCAACAATGTTCGGCTGTGTTTGCGATCGCGATTTAACAGTAAAATGAAGGGGATGATGAACCGGCCAATCAACAGGGAGTAGGTGATGATTTCCCAGCTGCCTTCTAAACGGTGATAGAACCATAACGTCTCTTCAGGGATATTCGCATAGTAAATCAGCAGAAACTGGCTGAAGGCGATGTATGCGTAAAATACGGTGAAACCGAACAGCCAAGCACCCATATCATATACGTGCGCTTTAGAGATGGTATTGGTCAAAATTCCTTTTTTGTGAAACCAGAACGTAAAGAGAATCAATACCGGGAAGAGTGCCTGGAAGCTCATCGCAAAAAAGTAGACGCCAAACATGGTAGAGAACCAGTGGGCATCGAGAGACATAAGCCAGTCGAAGCTGGCAAAGGCTACGGTTATCGCAAAAATGAGAATACCGGGTGCACTCACTTTTCGTAACAGAGTCGTAAGGCCCCAGTCGTTAGTGCGGTCCATCTCGATAGACACTTTGTGCAATTTATGACCAAGATATCCCCAAATCGCGAAATAGATAAACTGACGGATAACAAAAAACGGCTCGTTCAGGTATGGAACTTTGCCGAGCATAATCGGATCATCGGCCACATAGGCTTCATTGGTCCAGCTGTAGAGGTTGGTCATCCCAAAAAGAAGTGGTATGAAAAAGATAGCCCAAAGCCAGAGTTTGGATGAAAATGTTTCCGGAATTCGCCGAATAACTGTACCCCAGGACGATTTGGTAATATGATGGATCATAACCAGAATCATCGATGCCAGAGCAAAGCTGGTGAAGAAAGTAAAGCTCGTGAGGTAGGAAAAGAAGAATTGATCTGCGTTGAGAAAATATCCGATACCGCTGGCAATTAACCCTACAGCCCCTACACCATAAAACGTGCGCGTCGTGTCGAGCTGCGAAGGAAATTGAACAGAATCCGTAAGTTTTGGACTATTTGAAGCCATTCGATTGGTGAATTTTCGCTGTTAAATTAGTTGTCGGCAAGCGTTTTAATGAACTCAATAAGCGAGTCGATCTCATCGTCGGTCAGGTAGTTGTAGGGCTGCATCACGTTGTTGTATCCTTCTACAATCTTGGCACCGGGCTCAACAATCGATTCGAACAGATAGTCCTCATCAGCAATGCCGGACGTACCGTCGGTGAAGTTTCGCTCACTCATGTACAGGTCTGCGAAGGTAGGCCCTACAAGGCGTGCACCATCTGTCGAGTGGCAGGTCATACATGCATATCGGGTGTAGAGCGCTTCACCTCGCTCCGCACTAATCTCTTCGGTTCCACTCGCTGCGCGAGCTTCGGCAAGAGCTTCCAGACGTTCTTGCTCTTCGAAGTACAGATCCTGCAATTGCGCCAGGTCTACGTCATAGCGCTCCATCTCGTCTTCGGGAATGAACTGACTTTCCTGAAGTGCCCGGATGTACGCGACAATGGCCCAGCGGTCTTCAACGGGAATTTGAGTAGCGTATGACGGCATGCTTCGAATGCCGTTTGTAATGGCTGAATAAATTTCGCCATCGGGGTAATTCCGGCTCACTTCGCTGTGGAATGTAGGTGCCGGTACGTAGCCGTACTGACCCGTCATAATAATGCCACGGCCATCACCGGTTCCGCCATGGCAAACGGCACAAAATATATCGTAGCGTTCTTTACCGCGATACATAAACGACCGGGTCATCTCCATCGGGTTTTCTTCCACGTAATTTCCATCTTCGGTAACACCTTCAAACAGAACGGTATCGTGCCGAAGGTTGCCCCGCGCCACCGTTCCCTCAATCGGCATCCGGTTCGACATGTTATTTTCGAAGAACGGATTTTCCTGTTGGGCGTTGAAACGCTCCTGAAATTGCATGTTTTGCTGCGGCGAAATAGGTGGGTTGGTGGTCGTTTGCCCACGGCACCCCATCAGAAGCAGAGCGACAAGCAGCGGGAGTAAAAAAGTTGTGCGTGCGGAAATCATAAACGGGAGAATCTTCTTACAGTTCGGGTCGATTTAAATATCGTGAACTTCTTCGATGTTTGAGGCACCGGCCTCCTGGAGAAGTTTGTGTACCTTTTCGGGTTCAAATTGCGGGTCGTCGGACTCAATGCAGATGAAAAATCCATCATCTGTTGCTTTCTTGAAATTCTCTGAGTTAAACAGCGGATGGTTAAGCCGCGGAAGCCCGTTCAGAAAAAACATGCCAAAAACAGCACCAAAAGCCGAGAGCAGAACGGTCAGCTCAAACGTTACCGGTATCCATGCCGGAATATTCATCAGGGTTTTACCGCTGATATTCAGGGGATAGTCTACCACCATCATATAGTATATCATCGCAAGGGCACCGGTTAAACCGACCAGCCCGTGCCCGAATACAATCCATCCAAGTTTGGATTTTTGCAGGCTCATCGCCTTGTCCATTCCGTGAATAGGGAAGGGGCTGAATGTATCAAACTTCTTGTAGCCGCTGCGATTTACAAGCCGAGCTATATCAATCAGCTCTTTTGGATTTCTGACTTCGGCGAGAATGCCGTACAATTTCTTATCGGTTGCTTGTTCACTCATTACGACACCGTTTCTTTGTTTGGTTCGGGGACGTTCACTTTCGGCGCTATATAATTGCCGGTTTTCTCATCATAGTTGTGGGCTTTGGCCTGCGGCATAGCTCCCTTCAGTTCGGCAACTGCAACCATTGGCAGGAAGCGCAGGAACAAGAGGAAGTTGGTAAAAAAGAGGCCGAAGGTGCCAACGTAGGTAAGTACGTCCCACATGGTAGGGGAGTAATAGCCCCACGAGGATGGTAAAAAGTCGGTCGAGAGGGATGTTACGGTAATCACAAACCGCTCGAACCACATTCCAATATTCACAACAATAGATATAAAGAAGGTGAACGCCACATTTCGCCGCAACTTTTTCGACCAGAAGAACTGCGGTGACAACACATTACAGGCTATCATGATCCAGTAAGCCCATGCATATGGCCCTGTGGCACGAATAATGAAAATCGCTTTTTCGTACTCTACCTGGCCGTACCAGGCGATGAAGAATTCCATCAGATAAGCAAACCCGACCATGCTTCCGGTTACCAGAATAATCAAATTCATCTTTTCGATGTGGTCGTCGGTCATCACATCTTCGAGGCCGTAAATCTTGCGGGTGATAATCATCAGGGTAAGTACCATCGCAAAGCCCGAGAAAACCGCGCCGGCTACGAAGTAGGGAGGGAAAATGGTTGTGTGCCAGCCGGGAATGATGGATACGGCAAAGTCGAACGATACAATGGTATGTACCGAAAGTACCAGTGGAGTTGCCAGTCCGGCAAGAATCATGTACGACTTTTCGTAGTTCCACCAGTGGCGGTTGCTTCCGCGCCATCCCAGCGCTCCAATGCCGTAAATGAGTTTACCATACTTGCTTTTAATACGGTCGCGTATGGTGGCCAGATCGGGCACCAGGCCTACGTACCAGAAGAGCAGGGACACCGTAAAATAGGTGGATACCGCAAAAACGTCCCACAACAGAGGAGAGTTAAAGTTGGGCCACATCGCCATGGAGTTGGGAAGAGGGAACATCCAGTAGACAACCCAAATACGCCCAACGTGGATGGCCGGGAAAACACCGGCACACATTACGGCAAAAATGGTCATCGCCTCGGCAAACCGGTTAATAGCGGTTCGCCAGTCTTGGCGGAAGAGAAAGAGAATAGCGGAAATCAGCGTGCCGGCGTGGCCAATACCGACCCACCACACAAAGTTAATGATAGCCCATCCCCATCCGGCCGGAGTGTTCAGCCCCCAGATACCGGTTCCTTCCCACACCAGATACGCAATGGAAACAAGAAGCACACCTAACAGAAGGTTAGAGAATATAAAGGCGAGATACCACCCGGTTGGGGCGGGCCGCATATTAATATCTGTAATCAGCGAGGTGATGCTGCTGAAATCGTGATTCCCCTTTACCAGCGCAGGTTCAGGAACGTATTCGTACGTTTTACTCATGTTCAGAAAGTTGCGATTAAAATATCCTGGTTGTTAGGCTAAATCTGATTGTTCGTTGCGCAGTTTTGCCAAATATGATGTTCGCGGCCGTACATTCATCTCTTCGAGCATCACGTAGTTGCGCTCGTTAAGCTTATGCTGCGAAACCACGCTCTGGCGGTCGGTTAGGTCGCCAAACGTAATGGCATTGGCAGGGCACGCCTGCTGGCAGGCCGTTTGCACTGTGCCATCGGCCGGCTTTCTTGATCCGGTTTTGATTCGGCTGCTGATCTTGGCGCGATTTACGCGTTGCACGCAGTAACTGCATTTTTCGATCACACCGCGGAAACGAACCGTTACATCGGGGTTCATTGCCATTTGGATCACTTCCGGATCGTCGCCGGTGGTTAAAAACTCTTTGGTGTAGTTGAAGAAATTGAAGCGGCGTACCTTAAACGGACAGTTATTGGCGCAGTATCGGGTACCGATGCAGCGATTGTAGGTCATCTGGTTCATGCCATCTTCACTGTGGGTGGTGGCTGCTACCGGACATACCTGCTCGCATGGTGCCAGTTCGCAGTGCATACAGGGCACCGGTTGGTGATATACTTTTGGATTGTCGACATCGCCCTCGTAGTAGCGGTCGGTTCGGATCCAGTGCATCACCCTGCGGCGGGCCACTTCACGTTTGCCAACCACGGGAATATTGTTTTCGGCCTGGCAGGCGATGGTACACACACCGCATCCAAAACAGGCGTTCAGGTCGATCGCCATGCCCCATTGCGGTTGGTGATCGGGACCGTAATTTTCGGTAAAGAGAGAGACAGGCCCCTGATCTTCGGTGCCGGCGGCGCGCGCTTCTTTCATGCCCGGTACTTCGAATCCGTGATGATTTTTGAAGCTCGCAAATTGTGGTTCCCGCCGATACTGTTCCATACTCGCCGAGCGCACCATATCACGCCCTTCGAGGCTGTGATGATCTTGCACGTTGGCAATTTCATACGTATTTCCGGTAGCCTCTACTTGCGCCTGCTGATAGAATGGCGAGGCGCTTGTGCGAAGCGGATAGGTATCAACGCCCACGCCGGAGGCTACGCGCCCCACACCCTCGCGGCCGTAGCCCACACTAAGTGTAATGGAATCATCGGCATGGCCGGGCTGAACCCAAGCTGCAATTTCGATCGATTCATTGCCGGATGAGATACGAATCATCGGTACATTTTTGTGGCGAAAACTTCGCTCCGGATTGATCCCAACCTTTCGGGCCGTGGCTGCACTCATCATCGCCACGTTATCCCAAGTGGTTTTGGTCATCGGTTCGGGTAGTTCCTGCAGCCAGCCATTATTGGCAAAACGCCCATCAAACATCGTTGCATCGGGTTTAATGGCAATCTCAATATCGGCAATGGGCCGGGCATTCAGCACATCCTGCACATTCGAACTCAGGTTCGACACAATGGATACATTTACCGAGCTGAAACCGGGGGCATCATGATCAATACCGTCATGCAGAACCTGTTCCCATTGGTTCTTAAAGTTACCGCTTACATACTGTTCCCACGATTCAACGACCCGTACATATGCGGGCGACTCACTGCCGTTGGCAATAATATTCAAAAATTCAATATCACTGACCCCCCCGAACAGCGGCTCGATTAGCGGTTGAACCACAGAGCGTTGGCCGGTAAAGGAGTATCCATCTCCCCATGATTCGAGAAAATGCGCTCTGTTTACATGCCAATTGCACAATTGCGAGGTTTCATCATAATAATCAGACAGATGAATTTTGGTCTCTACATTGGCAAGAGCGCCGGCAATTCCGAGATCGGCGGGAGCGGTGTAGGCAAGATTTGTTCCCACAAGCACGACTGTATCGTACAGGCCGGCCTGCATATTGCGCACAGCGTCGCTAAAAGCGGCTTGTTCATCCCGGTCGTTGTAAAACGGCACATTGTGATAGGTGACGGTTTCACCGGCATTTCCAAGCGCTGAATTGATCGCGGCCACCGTTGCGTGTACCTGACGATTATATTGGTAACCGAGCGTTACGATTGCTTCGCCGCGATGAGCCAACAGCTCATTTGCAAGAGTTGCGACCCACTCGTGATTCGAAAAATCATTTTGCACACCGGAGTAAGCCGAAAGTGCATTCAGTTGAGAGGAGAGGCGGGAAGCGAGAGCTGCTGCAAAGGCAGGAATCTGCGAGGGTTTGAGCCGTAACCGGTGATCGGCATAGGAGCCGGTACTGGTATAGGAATTTTCGACACAGTAAACGCGTGACATATTGTCGTCGGTGCCGGTAACTTTGCGGCGCGCGGTTAAATCTACGGCATTTTGCACGCTGTTGGAGTCTCCATGGGGACTCATAAAATCGTGATCGAGCGATACGACAAGATCAGCCTTGCCGTAGTGGTTTACGGTGCGGAGGCGTTGCCCGAAAGCCAGGTTATTCCCTTCAATAACTTCAAACTCATTAAACGGCTCGTGCGTTACCCACTCGGCGTTATCAAACTCACTGAGAATGGATCGCTTCAGACGGCTGTATGTTAGCGACGAGCTCGCCTCATCAATAAATAAAATACGACGGCTGCGGTCGGCAAAGTGATCGCTTGCAAACTGAGTAAACTCATCTTTTGAAACGCCCGTGCCATCTCTTCGGGGTGAGCGGGATCGGTCCGGATCATACAAGCCAAGGATGGCGGCCTGATGATAGATATTGGTACGCCCTTTGCTGGCCGGGTGGTCGGGATTTCCTTCAATCTTGGTGGGGCGCCCTTCGTTGCTGGTTACCAGCAGTCCGGTAAGAGCTCCCTGCATCGGCATGGCGGTTGCGAAAAACTCAGGTACACCCAATACGCGGTCTTCAGGTTGCTTGGAGTAGGGCAGAATTTTCTGAACCGGCTTGCGGCACGAAGCAAACCCTGCCAGTGCAATTGAGGCACCCATCACACGCAGGAAACTGCGACGTGATACCTGATCGGTCATTTCGGTTGCATTCTCACCGAATTCGCGCTCTGCAAACGTTTTATATTCTTCGTTTTGAGCAAGCTCGTTTAAGCTTTTCCAATACGTTGTTGTGTTCTGATCAGTACTCATTCCGTGCAGACTATTAATTTGAAAATCGTGCGGGGATTCGTGATTGGCGTCATATCAGTAGTGGCACGCCTGGCAATAGGTGGGTGCATTGATATTCTGTTTGGCTACCAGCTCGCGTCCAAGCTCAAGCTGATTGTCTACCTGATACCCCATGGTGGTAACTTCTTCAACCGGCCGTATATGTTTCTCGGGTTCGCGATGGCAATCGAGGCACCAGCCCATACTTAACGGTTCTGCCTGATAAACCACCTCCATCCGGTCTATCCGCCCGTGGCACGATTCGCAACCGACACCCACGTTTACATGTGCGGAATGGTTAAAATAGGCGTAATCGGGCAGCATGTGCACACGAATCCATTCAATCGGCTCGCCGGTTTCCCAACTGTCGCGTACAATCTGCAGATTTTCACTGTCTGTTCTAATCTGACTGTGGCAGTTCATACAGGTTTGCGTGGCCGGAATGTTGGCATACTTCGATTCGGTAACCTGTGTGTGGCAATATTGACAGTCAAGCCCGAGCTGCCCCACATGTTGTTGATGGCTAAACGGTACCGGTTGTTCGGGAGCGTAACCGACATGGGTAAACTCCGGAGAGAAGAAATACCAGATTCCGAATACGATAGCGTTTAATAATACGATGGAAGCGATTAGAATTCGTCGTGGCGCTTCGTTGGTCCACTTGGGAAAAATCTGTGCCATAGGTAGCAGGCAGGTTCCTTAATATTAAATGTAATACTCGGTTTTTAAATTGGATTGAAGGTACCGAAAATATCCATATCTACATACCGTCCGATGTGACCGTTTTCTTATTTAAAATTATTCTAAATAATAATGAGCATCGAACAGCAGCCAGAATTTCATACGGCAGTAACCCAATTCTGAGACGCTGTAAAGATAGTACACAGCCATCATAATTGCTCGAAATTTCGGTGGAGCTCTTCCTTATCCTGTTCGCATCAAGATGACAATATTGCTTTAATATAGAAGCAGTGTGAAAGGTGTTGGTTTGTAATGATTTAGAAAATATGGTTCGCAGGCGGGCGGGTATTTTCTGTCCGAATAGCAGAACGACGGCTGCAAAGAAGTGGTTTTTCGGGTGGATTTCCCGTTGGTAAAAACGGTATTTTTGTGCGAACCAATCCTAATCGGTATGAATGAACAGATAAAAAACGAGATCACGCTCGAGTTTCTCAAAGAGTTGTCGGTGCCCAAAGCACTTGCAACCATATTGGCGGTGAGTGCGGCCGCTTTTCTTTTTTTGATATGGCTGATCTACTTTCGGGAAACGGCCGAAACCACGGCCGATTGGGTGGGGCAGCTGCCGGCTTTGAATGCATTTTTGAATAGTGTCAGCACTGTGCTGATCGTATCGGGCTATGCAGCTATCCGAAAGAAGAAGTATGCTGTTCACATGAAATTGATGTTGACGGCATTTGTCACGTCTGCTCTCTTTTTAATCAGCTATCTGGTGTACCATAACTTTGTTGGCCATACGCCGTTTCCGGGAGAGGGATGGATTCGCCCGACCTACTTTACCATTCTTATCTCTCATATCATTCTCTCCGCTTTTGTTGTTCCGCTGGTTCTCACCAGTTATTATTTTGCATTTTCGGGCAAGTTCTCCACGCACCGGAAAGTATCGAAATGGACCTTTCCTATATGGCTCTACGTTTCGATAACGGGCGTGATGATCTTTTTTATCCTGAATGCATATGTATAAAAAAAACCGCGAACCTGATGAGGCCGCGGTTTTCGTATCGTTACAGATGCCAGATCACTCACCGAGAAAGTAGTCGCCCGGTTTCGGAATCACTACCTTCGTTTCGCAGTAATCCTCGGTGAACTCCTTAAACTCTTCAGGGTCACCGGTTAGCACCGGAAATGTACCGTAGTGAATGGGAATGGCCAATTCGGCATCGAGCATCTGACAGCACATGGCCGCTTCCTGCGCGCCCATGGTGTAGTAATCGCCTATTGGTACGGCAATCACGTGCGGCTGATAGATCTCACCGTAAATTTCCAAATCAGAAAAGATGTTGGTGTCGCCCAAATGGTAGAAGCAGATGTCATCTTCAAACGAGAGAACGAGCCCACCGGCTTCTCCGGCATAATCTCCCTGGAACGAACTGCTGTGATTGGCGTTTACCAGTGTAACTGAAAAATCATCGAAATTGACCGAACCGCCTTTGTTGAATTCCACGCGTTGATCTTCATTTAACCCATGTTTTTTTAAAAGATGCGACAGTTCTACTTGCGCAACCACCGTGCAGCCGGTTCGTTTGGCAATGTCAAGCGTATCGCCCACATGGTCTTCATGGCCATGGGTAAGAAGGATATAGTCGGCTTCCTGCGGTTGTTTAAATTCGTCGGGAGTGGTGGGATTTTGCGAAAGAAACGGATCAATATAGATGATCTTTCCCGATTGAGATTCAATACGAAAGGCAGAATGGCCGAGCCACTGAGCTTTGATATCTGTTTTCATAAGTATGGCAGGTTTTGATTAGATAGTTCATTAAATATAACACGTTAAAGGAATGAATCGTTGACAAAGAAGTAAATCTGTGTTATAAATAGGTGATACTCTTGTCACTCCGGATCTGTTTTTTCCTGATGTGCGACAGCATTCGGCCACCATCAACATAAAATCACATGCCACTCTGTTCGCATTCTTAATCGATGCTATAGCACAAGCCAGGTAATCAACATATAAACCACAATATCACAATAGGAGATGACCATGCCTAACCGAGTAAAAATCCATCCGGAACAGCCCAAGCAGAAACAGATTTTTGAATTGGCTGATGTCTTGTTAAACGAGGGCGTTTTGCTGATACCCACCGACAGCCAGTATGCGCTGATATGTGATTATAAAAACAAGAAAGGGATGGATCGGATTCGAAGGATTCGCCAGATGGACAAGCGCGACCACTTGAGTGTGATGTGCCATAGCCTGGAGCATGTGTCTACATTTGCGCTGTTATCAGACAGTAATTTTAAACTGATCAAGCGCATGATTCCCGGTGCCTATACATTTATTTTACCCGCCACACGCGAGGTGCCCCGATTGTTGGTGCATCCCAAAAAACGAACCGTAGGTATTCGTGTGCCGGAGCATCCGATCTGCCTTTCGCTGATTCGTGAACTTGGCCGCCCGGTGATGGCCATCAGCGCCAAGCTTCCGAATGTGGAAAACGGTAATCCGGCCACGGCCGAATCGCGCGAGCTTTTTCTGAGCCGGTTCGATAATCTTGTGGATGCCGTGGTGGATACCCAGCAGCCGCTCCAGGGCGAAGAGACCACCATTCTGGACCTTACGGGCAACCGCGCTGAACTGGTACGTGCCGGATTGGGCATGGAGTATATGACGGAGGCGTTTGCCCTGGAGGGCGTGGAGTTGGATGAGAGGGCGCTGGTTTGAGAATTGCAATCAATACCGGCGGGGGAGATGCGCCGGGTTTAAATGCGGCTATTCGGGCTGCTACTCTGGCTGCACTGCGGAAAGGGTGGCAGGTATTCGGAATTCGTAACGGATACGGTTCTCTGTTTACGGATGAGCCGTTTATTCCCCTTACGCGTGACACCGTGCGGGGAATAACACTGAAAGGCGGAACCATGCTGGGAACCGCCAATCGGGGCAACCCCTTCGAGATGCCCGAGAAAAAGCCCAATGGGGAGTGGACTCTGGTTGATCGGTCTGACCATGTGATTGAGATCTTCAAAGCACACGATATAGATGCATTGATTGCAATAGGCGGCGATGGTTCGATGCGCATTGCTCACAGGCTCACCCAAAAAGGGTTATGCGTTGTGGGTGTACCCAAAACCATCGATAATGATATTTGGGGCTGCGACGTTACCCTCGGTTTCGATACGGCAGTATCCACCGCCACCGATGCGATCGACAAATTAACGACCACCGCAGAGGCGCATGAACGTATTATGGTGGTTGAGGTCATGGGCCGGTATGCAGGGTGGATTGCCCTGCACGCGGGTATTTCGTCGTCGGCGGATGTAATTTTAATCCCTGAAATTCCCTTTGATCTGGATGCCGTGGTGCAAAAGATTGAGGCGAGAGAGGCAAGCGGCCGCCATTATACCATTGTGGTAGCGGCCGAGGGAGCAACCGAAAAAAACGGTCATCGCTTTGTAAAAGGGAAGGTGCCCGGGCAGTCTGAACAGTTGGGCGGGCTGGACGACTATCTGGCAACGGAACTTTCAACGCGCACCGGAAAAGAGTCCCGATCCATCGTGTTGGGTCACTTGCAGCGCGGCGGACGTCCCAGCACCTATGATCGGCTGATCTCGCTGCGATTTGGTGCAGAAGCAATTCGTGCCGCAGAAGAGAATGATTACAATCAATTGGTTATCTTAAAGAACAATTGCATACAGCGAATACCGATCGAATCGGTAGCAAACAAAATGAAAACCGTGCCTCTTAACGGCGACACAATTCGCACGGCACGGGATATTGGAATATCATTAGGTGATTAAAACATGAGTTTTTTTGGCGGCCTTTCAGGGCTTTTTTCAGGTGGATCAAACGGGTTGGACGAGGCGTGGAATACGATCTCCTCGCCGGCGGAAGTGGATGAACTTTTAGCACGTACCGACCGGCCACAGTTGGTTTATAAACACAGCTTTATCTGCAGCATTTCTGTCTTTGCAAAGTCAAATCTGGAGTCGGGCCTCGACGAACTGGCCGAGCATGCCGACCTGCACTTTATAGATGTACGCGGTGCGCGGGATTGCTCACTCTACTTTGCTGATAAAGTCGGTATTCGGCACGAATCTCCCCAATTGATTATTGTGGAAAACGGAAAGGCTGTGTTTCACACGTCACACGGCGGGGTTCAGCTGCGGAATGCGTTGCAGGCCGTGACACCCTGAACAGCGGCGCACTCTTTTCGAGATGCGTCAGGATTGCTCCACGGCATGCTTAAGTGATGTGGCGTAATCGGGTTTCAGAACTCCTTTCTCGGTAATGATACCGGTGATGAGTTCTCCCGGGGTCACATCAAAAGCGGGGTTGTACACCTCTACTTTTTTGGGCGCTGTGCGGGTGCCGCCCAGTTCGGCTACCTCCTCCGGGTCGCGCTCTTCGATGGTGATGGATGCACCATCGGGGGTATCGAGGTCGATGGTGGAGTAAGGCGCCGCCACGTAAAACGGGATATTGTGATAATGCGCCAGCACCGCCAGCATGTAGGTGCCAATTTTATTGGCGGTGTCGCCGTTGGCCGCGATACGATCCGCTCCGGTAATCACCAAATCTACGTTCCCCATACCCATCACATGTCCGGCGGCAGAATCCACAATCAGTTGAAAGGGGATATCCGCCTTTTGTAATTCCCAGGCGGTCAGTCGTGCCCCCTGCAGCAGGGGCCGGGTTTCATCAACCCAAACATGACGGAGTGCACCATTATGATGAGCGTGGTAAATCACCGAGAAGGCTGTGCCGTACGCCGCTGTGGCGAGTCCACCGGTGTTACAGTGGGTAAGCACCTGCCCATTTTCGGGAACCAGAGATGCACCGTGTTCACCGATCGCCTTGCAGAGCATCTCATCTTCGTGATGGATGATTTTGGCCGTTTCGAGTGCAAGGGTTTTAAGGTCGGCAATCGGCTCATCTTTTTGGGAGCGGATCGTTTTCAGCTGACGCTCGAGCGCCCAGGAGAGGTTTACTGCTGTCGGGCGTGAGCTGTTGATGTAATCAGCAATCCGTTCACACTCTGAAAAGAAAGAGTTGAACCGGTTTTCGGGAAGCTCGCGTATTCCCATATAGAATCCGTACGCCCCGGCAATGCCGATAGCCGGTGCACCCCGGACGTTCATTTTTTTGATCGCTTCCCACACTTGTCCGGCACTGTGCAGGTGGGAACGGATTTCCCGACCCGGCAACATTGTTTGATCGATAATGGAGAGATGATTCTCTTCCCAGATGAGTGTTCGGTAGGGTAGAGCGGAGTTGTTACTCATGGTTTTTGATTGGCTTCAATACGTTTCAGTGTTTCCAGAATTTCGGACAGAACGGGACTCAGTACATGGTTTTCTTGAGGGCTTCCGGTGCCGGTATTATCGGTCACCTTATCGCGCTGCTGCATTACCAACGCCCGGAATGCCCGCGCATTTTGAATACCGATCAGAGTCATGTCGTACGCCTGCGCTTTACTTTGCCCGGCCGTTTCGATGTAAAACGAACTCAACCCAAGCGCCCGCAGCAGCGGGCCTTCCTTGTATGTGAGGTCCTGAATTTTATCAAACGGGATGGTGCGCTCTGTTTGAAAGAGTACCCCTTTTTTAAAATAGAGCGATCGGGTGGTTACATGACACTCCAGTGCACTAAAGTATCTATCTAAATAGAGAAAACCGAAGAGGAGCCAAAAAGGGAGCAGGGCAACACCCACAATGGTGGCAATTAGTATAAGAGAGACGTACCCGTAAATATAGGTTTTGAGACGTGGATCGAATGTGACGTCCATTAAAATCGGCGCATCGGCCGGAGCATGTGGTTCAGCAGGCATGGTTCATTGTTGGTTGATGGTTACCTTCTGTACGGGAAGAAGGTAACGCGGTTTCATCTCAACCCGCAATGTATGAAGAGTCAGATTCCTTATCAGAATACTGAACCTGTGTAGTGACCCATGAAGATCGGGAAGTAAACCTACTCAGAGTCAGGTTTGGGGATGAAGTGAAGGGCTTGAGAGTTCATGCAGTAGCGCAGGCCCGTCGGTTCCGGCCCGTCATCAAACACATGCCCAATGTGAGAGCCGCAGCGGCCACATACGGTTTCGGTACGTACCATAAAAAAGCTGCGATCTTCCTCTTCGCCAACCGCTCCTTCCCGGATGGGCTCCCAAAAACTTGGCCAACCGGTACGGCTGTTGTACTTGGAATGAGAATGAAAGAGCGGATTGCCACAAGCACGGCACACGTAAACACCCTCTTCATAAAAACCATCATATTCATTTACATAGGGCATTTCTGTGCCCTTATTGCGCAATATTCGGTACTCTGCGCTGCTTAACAGTTTTTTCCACTCATCGTCGGTGCGCTCTACACGCTTGGCATCGTCTGTGTCGTTAAGGGCATTCTGGTAGGAGATGGACTGGAGGAATTCGCGGTGACTGTCTTCGGTCATTTCAGGTGGTTGCTGGCCTTGGGTTGTACATGCCGCTGTGATGCAGAATAAAAGAATCAAGGATAGTCGCATGCAGTGTTCATTTTTGTTTGATACAGTAACCCGACTGTGCGCCAGATCATTCCGAAAACCGTAGTCCAAAAACGTGGCAGACGGGCGAATCGTACTTGTAAAAAAAACCAGTTGAAACGGAACATTCCACGGAGTGGCCTGTACAAGCCTGTGTACTAACTCTGCAAAAGAGTTATACCCCGAAAAAGCCAACGTAGTTAGAAAGAGGTCCGGTTGAACACCTGGCCTCTTTTTTTTTGAGAAGGTGTTGCAATCACTGCTGTAAGAGCGTGTAGCACTACATCTTTAACCAGCGCATAATATCTTTAAATCCTGCAGAGCTGCCATAGCTGAGAATCCCGATTTTATAAATCTTGGCACTCAGGAGCATGATGCCAACAAATGTAAGCAACATTAGCACCATGGAGAGGCCGACCTGCCAAAACGGAACATCGGTAATGGCGATGCGGGTAATCATCACAATAGGTGTAAAAAACGGAATGATGGATCCCACAACAGAAACGGTACTATCGGGGTTTTGAACAGCCTGAAACATGATGAAATAGGCGATAAAAATAGGCGCCATGATCGGCAGCATGAGCTGCTGCGTGTCGGTTTCGGAGTCGGATGCCGCCCCAACGGCTGCAAACATGGCACTATAGAGCAGATAACCCAGAATGAACAACACCACAAAGTAAATTACCAGCGAGATCTCTATGGTGGGTATGGCAATCGGGAAAGGTAATTCGCTCTGAGCAGCCGATTCCATAGCGGCCAGTTCATCGCCCGAACCCGACAAGAACGCAGCCAGAATAGGACCGGCCAGCAGGCCCAGCCCAACAATCGTAATCAGCCAGATGCCGATCTGTGTGAGCGCGAGAGCCCCAACACCTGCCATCTTTCCGGTAAGGAGCTCAATGGGTTTTACGGATGACACAATCACCTCTACAATTCGATTGGTCTTCTCCTCAATAACGCCACGCATAATGTAGCCTCCATACCCAAAAATGGCGAAGAAAATGACAAACCCCATGGCGAAGCCAACCATCGACAGCGCTGCTGTATCGTCGTCGGCTTCCTCTCCGGTTTCGGTAAGGCGTCGCGAATCAAGCGCAATACGGGTATTGAAAATTGCCTGTATTTCGGGGGCTACCTCTGCTCGCTGCAGTCGTACTTCCCGGAACACGTCGCGCATATCCCCACGAACGTTGGTGAGGAGGTTTAATCCACCGCTACCGCTATAGATCAATTCCAGCGGCTTGTTATCGGTGATGTTCTCTTCCGAAACCACAATAAAGCCGGTAATCTCGCCCGTTTGAACCAGCGCGCGGAGTGAATCTTGCGGCAAGTGGGAGCGATCGGAGTAACGATCGGGGTTCAGCGTTTCAAGCTGTTCAACAATCTGAGATGTTTCATCTACAATACCGATATGAAACGGTGAATCTGCCTCCCAAATTACCACCAGAATGCCAATTCCATAGATGGCAATAATGCCAACCGGAACCAACAACGTAGCGGCCAAAAAACCCTTGCTCTTCACGCGCGTGAAGTATTCGCGCTTCATTACCAGAAAAACTTGTCTCCAGTTCATACTTCAGCGGTTTCTTGTTCCAGATTATTTTCGCCCACAGTAGAGATAAAAATTTCATTTAATGAAGGTTCTACCAACTGAAAGCGGTGTATTTCGGACTGATTCATTGCAGCACGCAAGATTTGTTGCGGATCCTGATCGTCAAGCAGCCGAATTTCGGCAAAGTTGGTAGAGCGATTGTTGATGCGCACATTTTCCAGTTGGTCGATAAACGACCCATCACCCTGAAACTCAAGAAGCACCGTATTTTTCCCAAACTCTTTTTTTATGGCCCGAAGATTGCCTTTCAGCACTACGCGGCCGTTGTGGAACAGGCAAATATCATCGCACATCTGCTCTACCTGTTCCATTCGGTGGGTGGAAAACAGAATCGTTTTTCCGTTCTGTTTCAATTCAATGATAATCTCCTTCAGCAGCTCGCTGTTGATTGGATCAAGGCCACTGAACGGCTCGTCGAAAATATAAATATCGGGTTCGTGTACGATGGTAGAGATGAACTGAATTTTTTGGCTCATCCCTTTGCTCAGCTCGTTTACTTTCTTTTGATGCCAATCCTTCGCGTTGAATCGTTCCAGCCAATATTTGATGCGAGTTCGGGCATCAGTGGTACTCATTCCTTTTAACTCTGCCAGATACATCAGTTGTTCGCCCACCTTCATCTTCTTGTAAAGGCCGCGCTCTTCGGGCATGTAGCCGATCAGCCGTTGCGTTTTGGGGCTTACCGGTTGCCCGTTGATATGAATAGAGCCTGAATCACTCGGCATGATGTAATTAATCATGCGAAGTGTAGTGGTTTTACCTGCGCCGTTTGGCCCAAGAAGGCCAAAAATTTGCCCTTTCTCTACTTCGAATGAGACACCCTGTACGGCTTTTGTCTCTCCAAATGATTTCTCCAGGTCCGACACCTGTATCGTAAATGGTTCCGGCATAGTCAGGTTTTAGTTTTAAAAGCGAAGCTAAAATCGTTTTTTTACAGTTGAATTACCACAACTGTCACCCATTTTTTTTACTATCCGCTCACAGAACGGATACGGCTACTTCTTTTCACGTTTAGAACAAATCTTTGTTACAACCTTTATGAACATCACATATGTATCAGCAGAATGTTACCCGGCAGCCAAAGCCGGCGGACTTGGAGATGTGGTTGGCTCGCTTCCCAAGGCACTTATGGAACAAGGGCATGAGGCGGTGGTGGTCATTCCTAAATATGAGACCGACTGGATAGTAGCGGCACAAACCGAAACCATTTTTGAAGGGAAAGTTCCGGTTGGGGTAGAGCGTTATTCATTTTCAATAGACCGTGTAACCAATCCCGATCTTGGGTTTACTTTTCTGTTGGTAGATTTGCCCGGCCTGTTCGACCGCAAAGGAGTTTATATCGATCCGTGGTCGGGCTACGCCTATAAAGATGAGCGCACCCGGTTTTTTACATTCCAGATTGCTGTGCTGGAATGGTTGACATCGGCAGAAAATAAACCCGATGTAGTCCATTGCAACGACCACCATACGGCGTTGATTCCGTTTATGATGAGCGAGTGCCACCGTTATGAAGTTTTTCGCAGCACGCCCACAGTGCTTACGATCCACAATGGAGAATATCAGGGGCAGTACGATATGAATACCTATGCCGATCTGCCGGTTTTTGACTTATCCCGGATCGGTTTACTGGAGTGGGACGGACGCCTTAACTCATTGGCGGCCGGCATCAAAACGGCGTGGCAGGTAACCACTGTATCGGAGGGATACATGCAGGAGCTGCTACAAGATTGCCACGGCCTGGAGCAGTTATTGCAGCAGGAACAGCAGAAAACGCGAGGTATTGTGAACGGTATAGACAACGGAGTTTGGGATCCTGCAACCGACCCGTATCTGCCGCATCACTACTCAAAAAAAACAGTTACCGCCGGAAAAAAGAAAAACAAACAGGCGTTGTGCTCCATGTTTGAGTTTGACCCCGATCGGCCGCTCATTTCGTTTATCGGGCGGCTTGTACTGGAGAAAGGCGCCGACCTGATTCCGGGTATGGTACGCCGCTTCCACGATCAGCAGATTGCGGCATCGTTTCTGGTTTTAGGTACCGGATCTCCATCTCTGCACGATATTTTTGAGCAGCTTAACAGGCAGATGGAGGGGCTTTTTAATTCCCGGCTGGAGTACAACGAGGGATTGGCCCACCGCATCTATGCAGGAAGCGACTATTTGATGATGCCGTCTCGTGTAGAGCCGTGCGGCCTGAACCAAATGTACGCCATGCGCTATGGTACCATCCCAATTGTTCGGGCCGTGGGAGGATTGGCCGATACGGTAACGGATATAGCAACGGACGGCGGTTACGGCTTTGCCTTTGACCATGCTACGGTTGATGATTTTGAACATACCATGCAGCGGGCTGTTGACTACTACGGTAAAAAAACGTTGTTTAAGAAGACCCAAAAACAGATCATGTCGCTCGATTTTTCGTGGCGCGCCTCTGTGAATCAATACATCGAGCTTTATCAAGAACTAAAATCCAAAGCCTGACCCATCATGTCCAGATCATCTACGTTAGCTATTATCCTGGGAGGGGGCCGCGGCACGCGCCTGCATCCTCTTACAAGCCAACGAAGCAAGCCGGCCGTACCGGTAGCCGGTAAGTATCGCCTTGTAGATATACCAATCAGCAACTGCCTTAATTCGGATATCCGAAAAATATTTGTACTCACGCAGTTCAATTCGGCATCGTTGAATCGCCACATCAAAAACACCTACAATTTTGATGTGTTCAGCCACGGTTTTGTGGATATTCTGGCTGCCGAACAGACCCCCGACAGCCAGAACTGGTTTCAGGGAACAGCTGACGCGGTTCGCCAGTCGATTCATCATATGGCCAATCACGACTATGAACACGTACTGATTTTATCGGGTGATCAGCTCTATCAAATGGACTTCCGCAAGATATTGGATCATCATAAAAAGCATAAGGCCAACCTGACGGTAGCCACCATTCCGGTAACCGCAGAAGATGCCACCGGATTTGGCATTATGAAAACCGACAAATCGGGTGAGATTACCAGTTTTGTTGAAAAGCCGGACATGGACGAGTTGCCGAAATGGACCTCCGAAACCGAGCCCCATCTCAAAGAGCAGGGGCGGGAGTATCTGGCTTCGATGGGTATTTATGTCTTTAACCGGGACGATTTGCTTCGGCTGTTTAGCGAAAACCCAAAAGCCACCGATTTTGGAAAAGAGATTATTCCCAAAGCGATTGAGGAGGGCACACGCGTGACCAGTTTTGCGTTTGATGGCTACTGGACTGATATCGGTACCATCAGCTCCTTCTTTGAAGCCAATCTGTCGCTGGCCGAAACCATGCCCCAGTTTAATCTGTATGATAACGAAAACCCGATTTACACGCGTGCGCGGCTATTGCCGGCTTCAAAACTGACCGGTACATCCCTCGAGCGGGTTATCATATCGGAAGGGTGCATTATTGAAGCGAGCCGGATTGAGCGCTCGGTCATCGGGATTCGCAGCCGGATTGGCAAAGGAACCACCATCGAAACGTCGATTGTTATGGGGAACGACTATTTTGCCACACAGGAAGATTTCAGTTCGCAATCGGCCGACTTTCCACTGATGGGAATCGGCCAGCGCTGTTTTCTGAGCCATGCTATCGTGGATAAAAACACCCGTATCGGTAACGATGTTAAAATCGAAGGCGGTTCTCATCTCGAGGATGGCGATTACGACAAATACTTTGTCCGCGATGGCATTGTGATCATTCCAAAGGGTGAAGTACTGCCGGACGGGTTTCGGGTTTAATTTGTGCAACATCAGATAAATAAAAGAAAGCCACTATGCCGTCGTTTAGAACAAAAAATAGGTTCCATTTTTTCTGTAGGTAAGATGATCCAAATCCGACGATTTTTTTTGGTGGTCATGTTTGTACTAGCGTCTGGTGCCGCTATGGTATATGGACAATCGGTGGAGTTTGCCGGGCAGGTTCTTGATCAACAGACCAAAGAGCCGGTTACCGGGGCCAATGTTTACATCGGTGGAACCACTCAGGGAAGTATAACCGATCTTGACGGGCGATTCTCCTTTTCGGCATCGATTTTGGAATCGGCTGAGCTTGTGGTAAGCTTTGTTGGCT
The DNA here is from genome assembly GCA_047921075.1 of Balneolaceae bacterium. Lineage (GTDB taxonomy): Bacteria > Bacteroidota > Rhodothermia > Balneolales > Balneolaceae > JBLRWS01. The sequence goes on from JBLRWS010000003.1 coordinate 61,185, forward strand.
ATCATTCGGTTTCTTTGCCTGTGCATCCTCAGAATGCCGGGCAGTATACAGAGTTGAGTATAGAACTCGAACAAGCCAGTATCGATTTGGGTGATGTGGTAGTGTCGGCTGATAACTCGCAATGGATGCGACACTTTCAGCGTTTTAGAAGTGAGTTTCTTGGCCAAAATGAGTTTGCAGAAAAGGCGGTTATCGAAAACCGATGGGTTCTCGATTTTGTGCAAAAAGCAAATGGTGAACTGCTGGCCACGGCCGCAGAACCAATCGTGATACGCAACCACGCTCTTGGGTATGTAGTGACGGCAGCTTTGGGTAAATTTGAGTGGGCGTTAACGGCCCGCACCGGTTTTTTGAGCATGCACCTGAACTTTGAAGAGATGGTGCCGGTAAACAGGTCGCAGATGCGAGAGTGGCAATCGAATCGCAGTAAAGCTTATGAAGGATCTTTGCGGCATTTTTTGAAAAGCCTGTTTAATGGGGAGCATCGAAGGGAACGATTTACCGTGGTAGAAAAAGATGGGAGTCGCGCGGCACATATAATTGAGCTTGAGCAAAGCTTACCGGTAGCGCGCCTCCTGCTACGATATAATTTACCTGCATCAGCTCTGAATCGGGATGTAAAAGCGTTTGCTACGCACGGTCCGGTTGATGTTCTCTATGGACGCGAGCCGGCCACACGTATGGACATTGATAGGCGCACACGTTCAGCACTGGTTCCGCAGCACAGAGAGCGTGTTTTTTTGGTACGAAAAGATGGCACTCTGGTAGACCCTGGAGATGTTGGGATCCAGGGGGTCTGGAGCACTCACCGTCTTGCACATCAACTCCCTCCGGACTTTGAACCCTGATTACATGAGTCGTTGATCGTTATCCCCGGTTCTTCATCAGCACGGCACTGATTACCTCTTCATCACGTGCCCGGATTCGCTGCATGGCTTCATCCGACGGCTTTGCATCGAGCTGAATGGTGCAGCAGGCGGTCATTTTTTTCTGGAAAATAACGTTTTCGAGTTCCTGAGCATTAATATCTGCCTGTTTTAACTCGTTCATCACGTTAGCAATGACACCGGGTTTATCAAGATGCCGAACAATCAGCTGCCACGGTGCCTCGGTCTGCTCGGAGCGGTTCAGCCAGTTGCGTACCTTTCCGGTCTGCAGATAGCCCCGTATGATGTCCACGGCATCCGTTGCGACGGCATCCTGTGCCTGGCGAGTGCTGGCCCCGATGTGGTGTGTTACCACCACTCCTTTCACCTCCTGAAACCGACTTTTCACCTCTCCCTGTTTGTATTCCGGTTCCTCCGAAAACACATCCAGCCCGGCCCGCAGGCGTCCGGAGGAAACGTCCTTGTAAAGGGCATCTTCATCAATAACGCCATCCCGCGCTGTGTTGATAACCATTGCCCCGTCCTTCAGGTAGGAGAGTACGTCTTTGCTGATGATACCCCGTGTGTCGCTGTTCAGTGCGAGGTGTACGGTAAGGATGTCGCACGCGGAGGCCACCTGCTTCACGCTTTTGGCGTACGTTACGCCGAGCTCATCGGCCTGTTGGTGCGTTAGTGAACGCGACCACGCTATAACCGGCATCCCAAACGCTTTGGCGCGGCGAATGACCTCAAGGCCGATTTGCCCGACGCCAACCACCCCAATTACTTTGCCAAAAAGCCCATCGGCCTTGCTGTAGGCTCCCTTGTTCCATTTACCGGCACGGAAATCGGCTACATTTTCGGCGATGTGGCGGTCGAGGGCCAGAATCAGGCCAAAGGTGAGCTCCGCCACGGCAATAGAATTTTGCCCGGGACAATTGGCCACATAAATACCAAACTCACTTGCCGCATCCATATCGATGGTGTTGACCCCGGCTCCGGCGCGCACAATGAGCATGAGCTGCGGGCTCTTTTTAATGCACTCCCGGCTGATCTCTGTTGATCGGACAATCAGGGCGTCGGTTTCGGGAAGTCCCTTTTCGAGGTCGGAGGAGGTAAGCTCCGGTCGGTTTGAGACCTCGACACCCAGTTTATTCAGTTCGTTGATGGCAGAATCGGGCAGTTTATCGGCAATGGTTACGTGCATGGTAATGAATCGTCTTTTTTTTAATTGGCAGAGAACGTAAATATAGCAGATACGGCGGACATGTAGTAGCGCTGAAAACGGGTTAGAAAAGCGTTACATGTAGATGTTTTACACAAAGAGGCTTGCTCGGTTACAGCAGGTGGATGAGCAACAGGCTGCCTACAACACATTAATGTCCTGCAACTGTCCGTCTTTTACCTGCACTGTGCGATGGGGAAATTTCCGTACCATGTCGTAGTCGTGAGTAACCATCAGTACCGCCATGCCCCGGTTGTTGATGGTCTGCAGCAGCTCCATGATGGAGGCACTTGCGGCGGGGTCGAGGTTACCCGTCGGTTCATCAGCCAGTAAAATTTTCGGCTCGTTGGCCAGGGCGCGTGCAATAACTACCCGCTGTTGTTCGCCACCGGAGAGATCGGCAGGCATCGCTTTTCGTTTGTGGCTTAGGCCAACCAGGCCAAGCACTTCCAGCACACGCTGCTTGATGTAGCGATTCTTCTGTGAGGTAACCCGCAGGGCAAACGCCACGTTTTCATATACATCCCGATCGGGGAGAAGCTGAAAATCCTGAAAGACGATACCGAGCCGCCTGCGCAGGTAGGGTATTTTTTTTTCGGGAAGGGACGATACCTCGTAATCGGCTACCCTAATGACGCCGTGGTCGGGTAAAATATCGCGATATAACAGTTTTAGAAACGAGCTTTTGCCCGCACCCGTTGCCCCGATCACGTAACAAAACTCCCCTACATGCAGCGAGAAGTTCACCGCATCGAGTACCGCGTGGTGGTTGTACGAAACGGTTACGTTGTGTAGTTCTATAACACTTTGTCCACTCATTGTAATACCATGGTTATGCGCAGGCTTTTGTTGGTTGCAACCTTGAAATCGAAATTATTGTACGCTTCAACGATCTCAAATTCTGTTTTTTGAATGATGTTCCGCACCTCATCGAACGTGTATATTCGCTGCTGATGCTTTTCCTGTAGTACCTCGGACACCGTGCCGTTATTATCAAGTAATGATATATGAAAAACGTTGGTGTGGGTGCGCCGGTCGTGGTTATAGTGACTCCGGCGTTCGTAGCGGTAGCGCGAATCCACCTTCTTTTTTTCGTTGTTGAGATACCGCACGGCCCGCTTCGAATTATCGGGCGTGGTAAAATCGTAGATGAATAACCCACCGTCGTTCAGGCAGTTCCGTACATTGGCGTGAAGTTTCAAAATCTCCTCTTCGGTGTGCAGGTAGTTAAGGCTGTCGAACACCATATACACGATATCGAAGGTGCGGTCGGTCTGCAGCTCCAGCATATTCATAGGATGAAATACCACACTGCTCTCAGCCTGCTGCGCTTTGCGGCGTGCCACGTCAATCATCGCTTCAGAGGCGTCGGTGGCGGTAATGTTGTAATAGCCAAGCTCTTCCAGCTTAATCGCCATAGTGCCGGTGCCGCAGGCAAGTTCCAGTAATTCAGTGGCCTCGTAGTGATGATGCATGATAATCTCGTCAATGAAATCACTCCACGCTTCGTAATCGACGTCAGCCATCACCGCATCATAAATCTGGGCCAGAATGGTATAATCGTTTTTTAGCTCAGTTTGTGAAATGTGGTCAGTCATGAGCAAGGCGGTTATGTGAAATGGATTCGGCCATCATGCATGCTTCCAGAAAAGAGCTGTGAGCGGCACGGTTGGTACCGGCAATATCAAAAGCGGTGCCGTGGTCGGGGGATGTTCGAACGATCGGCAATCCCGCGGTGATATTGACCCCTTTGCCGAACGTGAGGGCTTTGAACGGTGCGAGCCCCTGATCGTGATACATCGCAAAGATCCCGTCGTACGCCTCCTGTCGTTTCATTCCAAAGAAGCCGTCTGCTGCAAAGGGGCCATCCACATGTAGTCCTTTCTGGCGGAGGTTGTTGAGAGCGGGAGAAATAATGTCTGCCTCTTCCTGCCCGAGAACGCCGCCGTCACCGGCATGGGGGTTTAATCCAAAAACCGCGATTTTCGGTTTCGGGATATTAAAGTCCTGTTGCAAGCCGCGATGGAAAAGTCGAATCCGCCGCTCCGTGTCGGATTTATTGATGGCATCGGGAACCTCACGCAGTGGCAGGTGAATGGTGTTGAGGGCCACCCGCAGATTGCCGCTGGCCAAAATCATCAAAAAATCAGAACCACCGGTTTGATCTGCAAGGTATTCGGTATGCCCCGGAACCGCATATCCGCCCAGTTGAATGGCCTCTTTTGAAATAGGAGCGGTTACCATAGCGTCGGCTACACTCTGCCGGCAGAGCCGGATGGCTGCTTCGACCGATCGCATGGCGGCGCGACCTGTATTGGCAGTGAAGGTGCCCGGTTGTACGGAAATCAGTTTATCGGGCACGCACTTCAAAAGATGAACACGTGTTCCTTCGGTAACCTCTTTCGGTTCGTTGATAATCTTCCATTCAGCGGGGAGTCCACTCCGTTCTGCATAATGTTTAAACACGGAGGGATGGCCGCACAGCACAAACGACGTATCGGGAGAGGGGTACGCGTGAATGGCCTTTAGGATAATCTCCGGACCAATCCCATTGTAATCCCCCATGCTAAGTGCTAAAACCTTTTTCATGGGCGGAAAATAGGAAACTGGCCGCTCAGTGCAAACCGAAGTGACGGTGCGTACTACAATTCGCGAACCAGCTTAAAGTCGCCAAAACCGCTGGTTGCTTCAAACACCAACGTACGGTTTCCATATTCCCAAATCTCTTGGGTTGGCCCGCTGGTACGCAGTTGGCGGTTGATGTTTTCGGGTTCGCCGAACAGAATGTAGGCACGGCCCTGATCGGAGGCATAGCCCGCTGTTTGGGGTGTGGTAAAGTTGGCGTACGCATAGTCGATACGGGCGTAGTATTCGGCCATCAGTTCGTTGAATTCGGTATCGGGGGTGGGGTCGCGCTGCTCCCAGAACTCCCGGAATTTTCGTTCACGATCGGTCTGCGAACCGGATCGCAACTCCCGCAACTGCTGGTCATCCACAATAAATTGCATCATGTTGATGGCCACATCCAAATTGTAGAGGCTGATGGGCATGTCGATCCACTGGGAGTTGATGATGAGCCGGGAGACGTTCTTACCTTCATTATCAGTGACGGCAATCCGAAAGCGGGCATTTTCAAAGTCGGCGTTGGGGATATCCACTACAGCAAATCGGGCTGTGGGAATAGTCCTGTTCATGGAAAAGTAGACCGACCCATCCCGCTTTTCAAATTCATACCCGCCGGCGCTCAGGAGTTCATCGGGTGAAATATCGTGCTCAAATGATTTATCGGGATAGGGGTTGACGCCTTCACCGGGCATCAGCCGGGTGATGGAGAGGCTGTACGGGCCGCGATCTTCTTTGGGAAGCGGAACCAAAACGGTGTAATCCTGTCCATATATCACGTTGGTGCCAAAATTGAGCATCCTGCTTTGAAACAGATCTCCATCATTCCAGTGATCGGCCAACAGCATCATGCGGGTCGTGTCGGCCTCTTCGTATTTGGCTACGTGAAAATTTACGCGCCGCGAGGACGCCTGACGTACCGATTCGCCGCGGGTTAATTGGAGTTCGTAATTGTACTGGCCCGGCTCGAGCTGTGTGACAATGTAGCCTTGTGCATGGTCAAATCGGGAGCGGGTTTGATCGAATGAGGAGGCGTACACCGTATCCTGATAGGTGCTGCGGTATACGACTTCCCCTTCACTTTGCCGCCGACGATTTTCCCGAAACTCACCATGATTGATCTCTACCCCCATCCGCAACGGTGAGAAATATTCGGCATAAGCCGGCACATCTTCCATGTTGGACCGCACACGCAAAAAAGGAAGAAAATCGAAATCGAGCCGGAAGAGTGTGGCAAAGGTAGTTTTACCATCCTCATCGGGCAGAAGCACATGGCTGGTGTAGGCGTTGGGCTGGTCGGACCGCATGAGCAGGCTCTCGTAGGTAACGGAAGATGAGCGCTGCGCAAACAGATCGACAGTGAGTGTGCAAATCAGTAGAAAAAAAATCGGTGTAAATCGTTTCATGCGTAAAGAGAGATCGCGATGTTCGTTGGACGATGATTGCCTGTAAAATATTGAAAGTAGCAATCTGGATTCGGTTAAACTTCAAAAGAGTATAATAAATTCACTATCATTAAACGATTTTGATTCCCCCTATCGTATTGAAAAACCATAACACGATTTAATTTTAGTGAACTACCATGAGTAAAAGCTGGCTGGAAACCCTGACAGAAACCATTCAAAAAGAAGAAGACCGAATTAAACAGGGTGGCGGAACTGCCCGCATCGAAAAGGAGCACAAAAAAGGAAAAATGACCGCGCGGGAGCGGATCAATTTTCTGCTGGATGAAGAGTCTGCCTTTGATGAAATAGGTCTTTTTGCTGCCTATAAGATGTATCAAGAGGAGGGCGGGTGCCCGTCGGCCGGGGTGGTGGCAGGTATCGGAAAAGTGGAAGGACGAGACTGCATGCTGGTAGCCAACGACGCCACTGTAAAAGCAGGTGCCTGGTTTCCGATGACGGCCAAAAAGAATCTCCGTGCGCAGGAAATTGCCATGGAGAACCATCTCCCGCTCATCTATCTGGTGGATTCGGCCGGCGTATACCTGCCGATGCAGGATCAGATTTTTCCCGATAAGGAGCATTTTGGCCGCATTTTTCGCAATAACGCGCGCATCAGCGCTATGGGAATTCCGCAAATTGCGGCCATTATGGGCAGCTGTGTAGCGGGTGGAGCCTACTTGCCAATCATGAGTGATGAGGCCCTGATTGTAGACGGCACCGGCAGTGTATTTTTGGCGGGAAGCTATCTGGTGAAGGCTGCTATAGGCGAAGATATTGATAACGAAACCCTGGGCGGAGCTACCACCCATACCGAAATCAGCGGGGTAACCGATTATAAAATGAAAGATGATACCGAATGCCTGCAAACCATTCGCCGGCTGGTGCGTAATCTCGGCCCCCGTCCCGAAGCGGGCTTTACCCGTCATGATCCCATCGATTCGGCTACTTCTCCGGAAACTCTTACCGACATTTTTCCTGAAGACCGCAACCGGCCGTACGACATGAACAAGATCATTGAGGGGATCATCGACGCCGAAACGTTTGTGGAGTACAAAAAAGGGTATGGGCAAACGTTAATTACCGGCTATGCGCGCATTGATGGATGGAGTGTAGGGATTGTGGCCAATCAGCGGAAGGTGGTCAAAAGCAAATCGGGTGAGATGCAGATTGGGGGAGTGATCTACTCCGACAGTGCCGACAAAGCAGCCCGGTTTGTGATGAATTGCAATCAGAAAAAAATACCCATTATTTTTCTGCAGGATGTGACCGGTTTCATGATTGGAAAACGGAGCGAACAGGGCGGCATCATCAAAGACGGAGCAAAAATGGTGAACGCGGTGGCCAACTCCGTTGTCCCGAAAATAACCATTATTGTGGGCAACAGCTACGGTGCCGGAAATTACGCCATGTGCGGTAAGGCGTACGATCCCCGGTTTATCTACGCCTGGCCTACGGCACAGATTGCAGTAATGGGCGGAACACAAGCCGCTAAGGTGTTGACTCAGATTCAGGTTTCTGCACTTGAAAAGAGGGGGAAATCGTTAAGTGATGACGACAAAGCGGCTATTTTAGAGGAGATTAAATCGCGGTATGATACGCAGACCGACGTTCGATATGCCGCAGCGCGTCTTTGGGTTGATGGAATCATCGCTCCGGAACAGACTCGTCTCAAAATTTCGAATGCAATTCGCTACTGCAATCACAACCCGGAGATGCCGGAATTTAAAACCGGAGTGATGCAGGTGTAAAAATCACTCTGTTAAGCTCCCGGAGCGGCGGCGTGCAGTCCAGTGCCAGCCGAGCCCGATAACGATCAGCCCAAGCCCGGTAATCCAGTAAACCGGAGAAATCCAGAACGCCAGAAACAGGCAGCCCAGCAGCCCGGCGTATGAAATGGCCCGCGGAAACAGACGATTTTCGGGTGGCAGCCTCAAGGCGGCAAGGTTGGTGATGGAGTAATAAATCAACACAGTAAATGCACTGAACGACCAGGTGACAACCACATCGCCGGTGAGGGTGAACAGGCCGATGATTACACCGGTAGCCATCACGGCATACACCGGGCTTTGATTGGATGAACGGATAAAAGAGAGCGTGTGGGGTATGTCGCGCCGCCGTGCCATTGCCAGCAGCACACGCGAGATACCGAGCAGCAGATTTAGCAACACACCGGTCATGGCCGTTACAGCAGCTACGCCCACCACAATCCCGATTGCAGGCATCTTCAGTGTTTCTGCCACGGCGGTAAGCGGTGCTGCTCGTCCGTCCAGTGTTTGGGCAAAATCATCGGCACCAACGGCATGGAGTGCTGTTAGTGCAGTGAGTGCGTAAAGCACCACAATGATGATCATGGTTAATATGATGGCTCGCGGAATGGTACGAAGCGGCTCTTTTACCTCTTCGCCAAGTGTGGCAATACGGCCGTATCCGGTGTACGCCACAAACATCAAGGCTGAGGCGTAGAGAATGGCGGCATATCCGTCATCAAAAAGCGGGTCGGAAAGCGGCTGAATCGGTACCCCGCCATCGGCAAAACCGGCGATAATGAAATAGCCCAGCCCGACCATTGTCAACCCGACAACGAAAATATTGGCTGTATTACTTCGGGTGATGCCGCCCGAAACGAGCAGGGTCATTCCTGCCAGAAAGAGCAGCGCCAGCAGTGTGATGGCCGTTTGGGAGAGAGACAGATCAAACAGCACCAGCAGGTACCCGATGGTACCCAGTGCCGCCGTGGCAGCCGATGCGGTTTTGGCAAAGGTGAACATCCAGCCGGCCGTAAAGCCAAACCACGAGTTGATGTAGCGGTAACCGTACTCGTATGTACCGCCGCTTACAGGATGTGCAGCAGCAAGTTGTGCACTGGAAAGTCCGTTGCAAATGGCCAGCAGTGCAGCCACAAATATAGCGATGACAACCCCATTACCGGCAACTTGTGTGGCAATGGCAATACTTACAAACAGACCGGTTCCCACAATGGAGCCCAATCCCATCATGATAGCGCCCGGCGTGCCCAGCGCACGCTTCAGTTGTGATGCCATACGGTGTCAGTCAGAGGTTTTGTGCCAGTGTACGGACAACCCGGGGTGCCGCCTGTCCGTCGCCAAATAACTCCTCGCGCGAAAAGTGTGGCGCGTGAATAAGCAGTTCACTGATCATATGGGTAATGGTTTCTGTGTCGGTACCGGTTAAAAAACCGACTCCCGATTCGATCAGTTCCGGCCGCTCTGTTTTTTCCCGGGCCACAAATACCGGCACACCCAGTGCAGGAGCCTCTTCCTGAATACCGCCGGAATCGGTCAGAACCAGATCACACTCGGCAAGCAGCGGGATGAAGGAGGTGTATGGAATCGGGTCAAGCAGGTGAATGCGATTGTGCGTTAGCAGGAGCTCCAGATGAGGCCGTATGGCCGGGTTGGGATGGATTGGAAAGAGCACATGGAGATCGTCAAAACGGTCAGCCAGTTCACGTACGGCCTTAAAAATGCGGAGCTGTGGCTCGCCGATATTCTCCCTGCGATGTGTGGTGAGCATCATGACCCGTGCGTTGTCGGGAGCGTATTGTTTTCTGAGCTCACGCCCGGTATGCCCCTCTTTTTCGAGTATCAGCTGCAAAGCGTCAATGACGGTGTTGCCGGTGATTTGAATCTGCTCATCCGGGATATTTTCGGCTAGCAGGTTCCGCTTGGCAGAGGCCGTGGGGGCAAAGTGTAGGTCGGCGATATGGGAAAGCAGCCGGCGATTGGTCTCTTCAGGAAACGGGTGGAGGCGGTCGTGCGAACGCAGGCCGGCCTCCAGATGAGCTACTGTCAGTCCGTTCAGGTGTGCCAGATGCGCCCCGGCAAATGCGGATAGTGTATCGCCTTGTACCAGCATCAGGTCGCCTTTACGGCCCTCAAGATGCGGAGCCAGTGTGCTGTAGAGCGCCGTAAGCAGTGTATTGAGCGACTGGCTCTTCTCCATCACAGCCAGATTCAGATCGGGGGAAATATCGAAATAGTCGAGGATGTCGTTGGCCAGGGAGTCGTGCTGCCCGGTGTGAATGACCGTATGCGGAATACGCTCTGCCTGCAGCAGCTTGATAACCGGAGCCAGCTTGATGGCTTCGGGGCGTGTGCCAAAAAGAATAAAGATCTGTTTAGCCATATAGGGATTGGTACGCGTCAACGGTTTGTTCGGCAACCTGCTGCCAGCTGAATGTTGTGGCAATCCGGTTTTTTAATGTAGCGTTCGGCCCGGCTTTGTGTGCCTGACGAATTGCCGCAAGCATGGAGGGCGGATCGGCCGGATCGAGATAGTGAGCGTCGTTTCCAAAAACGTCGCGGGTGCCTCCTTCGGCTGTAATGGCAATGGCACATCCCGCAAGTGCAGCTTCCATGGCGGCGATGCCGGGTGTTTCAAACAGGGAGGGTAGAACGAACACGGCGGCCGCCGCATAAGCCGATGCAAGCATGGGATCGTCGGGCGAATACTCACCCAGATAATGGGCATTTGGCAGTGCCTCGATGAGCGTTCGACACGCATTGGCGGTATCGGACTCATCCAGCCGGCCAATCAGAACAAGCGGAGGATTGTCCGGTGTATAGGCCCGAAGCAGCGCTGCCACATTTTTTCGCCTGGCGGAAAGATCTCCCACAAACAGGGTGAAATTTTTGAGTCCGGTGGCATCGATAAAAGGTGCAGCATCGGCATCCGCAAAGTGCATATTTACGCCATTCGGAATCACCTGAAGCCGTTCGTCCGGCAGCTCGAACGCGTCCATCAGAAGTTCCTTTTCGGCCGAGGTATTTGGCAGGATGAGATCGGCACGGCGCAGTATATCGGCTTTTACTCTGTATTCAGAGCTGTATCCCGTGAGCAGGGGGCGCGCCATCTGCTCGCCTTTCAGTAATGTTTTGAGCTTGCCCGGCGAGTGGCGGGAATAGAACACCGGCGAAACGACCAGTTTGGCGGATGAATTTGCGGCATGATGTGCCAACGCCGACGTTTCGGGCCCGGCTAAAAAAATGTGTACAATGTCTGCCTGCGAAAGGTCTGTCGGCTCCCATGGATGAAACCGCTGCACGGAAACACCATCCATTTTTTCGACAAAAGCCATCGTTTCTCGGCTTTGGGTTCGCACCCCTCCGTTTATCACACCCACCGATAATGGGATGGCTGCCAGTATGTTTAGCTTCTTTTTCTCCATCGGTAGTGGCGTATGTGTTGTTTGATGCGGGTGATGGAGGAGACCCGGTCACGTTTGCGGCGAGAGGAGAGCAACAGCTTAAGCTCTTCGGGCCGGTCGGTTACCGGCTCTCCCTGATCGGGCGTAGCGGTTTTATTTCGGGTGATGGTGCTCTTTCCGGAGGGCCAGTGTATCAGGTACGGCACATCATGTAAATCAGCCTCAGTATCAATCTGCACGTTGCTGCCGTTAAATATGCAATGGCAGGACGCAGGCCGGTTACTCCATTCTACAGCCCACTGAGAGTAGGTCATCGGACGAAAGGAGTACGGCTTCAGTGCCGAAAAGATTGTTTCCCACACGTCGATGTGTCCGTCGTTTGGGTGATGGTACAGATGCAGCGGCAGCCCAAGCATCGAGTGTACTCGAATTTGCTCCATGAAGAAATCGATCATCATAGACGGAGTATAACCAAATGTTTTGAGCGTGCCTATGGAAATCGGGAACACCGGCAGTTGCAGCGGAGAGCGCTCGTCGGGCCGGCTGGGCAGCCCCCCGAAATCATATCCAAACTCGCTGGAATAACGAAAGGCGGATGAGCGCAGCGCCTGGTGCAGGGCGCGGTTCCATTGTCCGTATGGTGCCGCGTACCCGGTTACATCGATCTCTTGCTGTTGAAACCATTGGAGCCCGCGTCGAATGTCTTCAGCAGCCGACTCAGCCGATGAGAAAAGGGTATGATGGTATCCGTGCAGTGCAAGCTCAACATCTTCAGAATCTGAAAAAAGATGGGGCTGATCGTGCAGCGGTTCGGTGTGCAAAAACCACGTGGCGGGTATCTGATGGTCGCGACAGAGTTGTTGCAGCTCACGAATAGCGTCCGGGCTGCCAAAGTCACTGTCAATCCGAAACGTAAACGGAGGATCGTTTTCGAGCCCATTCCAGCCGGTGTGTAGAAAAGGGATGCCGATGTGGTGGTGCAATCGGACAAACATCACCTGCAGCAGCTGTACGATCGGCATGGAGGGGACGGCTGCAGTCTCCTCGAGCACCGCGGGGTGCTGAGAATGCGCAAAGGCAGTGAGTTTGGTCCGGTACGGTTCAAACATCTGCTCAAGCGGCAGCCCAAACCATGCCAGTGCATCTTCCTGTCCGGACGGAAGGGATACGGTGCCATTTAGCAGCCCCCCGTTTCGTAGCGTAAGGCAGCGGCTGTGTACCGGCAGGCGCTCGATGTGGGCAAAGGGAGAATCCGGTTGTGGATAGAGGATATCCATCCCGGATGATCTGAACGGGAACCAGGCACCGGCGGTATCGATGAGAGAACCGCCCATGTTCATATATGTTTCGAGGGACTCTTTTTCGGAATCGGAAATCGCCCGGTTGACAATGACACAACTCACCTTCCCGGGATGGACGGTTTCTTCCGGATTCATTACAGAAAAAGAGGCGCCCAGCTGGCCCAGTAATCGCGACCAAACCGGTGATGACGCTAATAAAACGATGTGAATTCTCCGGTTCATACGCCCACCCTCTCTTTCAGCCACGCCAGATGGGAGCCTGTGATGGTTCGCGTAGCCACTGCCAGCAGCAGAAAGAGAACCGTAGCGAATACCCATGCCATCAACCAGGCCGGCCCCCATGCAAATGTTGCGAGCAGGGAGGCGATGCATGCGCCGGATAGCATCAAAAAAGAGCGGAGTGTACGGATGCCGCTTTTTTTGGCAAATGTACTCATCAAACAAAACGCAATCCACAGTTCGGCGGCCACCACGCTTGCTGCTATCCAAAGCAGATGCCCGGTGAAAAGAGCCGCTCCCATCAATATCAGCGCCCCGGCTCCACCGGCCAGCGAAGCTCGGCGAAACGGCCGGTCGGCACCGATTGCAATCAATCCAAAGGTGCCGATCGAGTTGTAGAAGGTAGCCGGCAGAAAAAAGGCAACAACCTGAAGCAGCGGCACCGCATCCAGGTACGAGTCGCCAAAAAGAAACCCGATAACCCACTCGGCACCAAACAGGAGCGCAATGGCCAGCAGAAAACCGATCGCGGTCATCCAGGTGGCGGCATGTTGCAGATGAGTCATCATCTGCTCTTTGCGTTCAGGCCACGCTTTGGACACCGCCGGCAGCAGCAGCGTGGTAAAGAGGCGATCGAACAGCATTGCCGCGGCAATCACTTTAAATGCAGCACCGTAGAGTCCTGCTTCGTATTCCGAAAAATACCAGCCGATAAGCAGGGCCGGCAGCAGCAGAACCAGATGGGTTGACAGGCTTCCGGTGCCAATTTGTACCGACTCGCCGGCGATCTGTTTGATGGAGGTGATATTCGGTTTTTGGAGTAGCGGTGGGCCTCCCCGATAGGCCAGCAGAAGAGGCAGGGCTGCAGCGGCCATGGACGCTATGTAGATACCCGGAACGAGTAGTAATTCCTGCTGTTGAACAAAAAGCAGCAGCCCGCCCAGCCAGATTACCCCTTGCAGCCATCGGCTCAGGGCAATCCATCGATATTGCTCACGCCCGTGGAAGTACCAATCCAGGAGGAAGGCTTGCGGTATCAGCGAGGCTAAAAAGAAGATGATGAGCCACTTCGCCTCCATCGGAATGGGAATGTACCAAACCACCAGTGAGCTGATCAAAAAAAGCGAAACCGAGAGAGTGGATTTGAGCCAGAGTACATCGGCCGGAGCACCACGCCCTTTGGCAACGGCACGCGTGGCCACCTGCCTGATGCCGAGGTCGGTACACCACGCCGCGATGCCCAATACAGACAAGGCAATGATCAGCCAGCCGTAGCTCTCTACACCGAAATGCCGAGCCAGATAGAGTGCGGCCAAAAAGCCGAACAGTTTGGCGCCGCCATCGCTCAATCCGACCCAGAAGGCATGTTCGGGCAGTTTCTTCATGACCGGTTCAATGCGTTTTGGATCAGTGAACGGAACTCTTCTTCTGTTTCAAAAAGCTGCACGTTTGGCCCTTCAAGCTCGTTCAGGCATCCTTTGGCGGGTGCAATGATGGGAGTGGCGTAGCTTTGTGCGAGTACGGCACCGCCAGAGGTCAGAATTTCGCGGTAATTAAACAGGACACAGTCAGTCGCGTTAAAAAAGTAGCAGACATCCTGCTCTTTGATAAAATGGGGGTGCAGGCAAATATTTGGTGATTTTTGAGCGTACGCTTTAACCCGCCTGTAGTGTTTCATCTCTCCTTTTTTTACAGGGCCCGCAATCAACAGTTTAGCTCGAGTCGGCAGGGAGGTAAAGAGTTCGCACACGCGATCCATCTGCTTGTAGCTGCTGATGTTGCCAAACATCAGAAAGAGAGTATCCTCAACGGATAACTGAAGATGATGACGCTCGTTCAGCTTTTGAATGGCAGCGGATCGATCCACCTTTTTTGTGGGATAGCGGGGGTGTGGAACGTGATGAAACTTTTGCTCGGGCACCTGAAAATAAGCAGCCAGTTCCGGTATAACCGATGTGCAGTGAACAAACAGCCGATCGGCTTTTCGGGCTAACCAGCGTCGCAGTATCCTGTTGATACGGGTGTGATGCCGAATATGCGGCATTTTGTTGTGTACTGTCCAGGCCAGTTGACCGCCCAGCAAGGTGTAGAGCTGTATAGAGAGTAGCTTGAACAGCATCCCGCCAGTCGATTTAAGGTCTACACACTCGAACCAGTGGTAGTGGAGTACCACCGGTTTATTGCGCAGGGCAGCGAACACAAATTTCAGGTGCTGCCAAAAGGAGAGGGATTGCACATCTATTTCATCTGAAGAGAGCAGGTTCTGATAGAGCAGGTACAGATAATCAGATTGTTTGTAGTCGTGGCGTATCTGTGGAACAACATAAAGCGTAAACCTGCGGTGCTCGCAGAGTTCGCGAATGTGCGATTCCAGATGGCCCGCTTCAGTCATGAGATGAACGCGATCAAAAGTAAAATTGAATCCCGATGGAGTGCGCCGTGCCAAACCCCGTGGTAAACGGCACCAATGCGTAGTTTACGGTAATAGGCGACAGAATGATGCCGGCTCCCAAACTAACCGGGCGTTCGGTGTTTCCGAATTTATACCCTCCCTGAAGATAAAAAAGGTTTGCCACACGGGCGCGTCCGGCCAGGCTGAAAAAATCGGTACTGCTGCGATTTATAAAATCGCTGGTGGTTACATCTTCGATCGGTGTTATGTAATCGGCATGGACCGAAAAAAGGATGGGCAGGTCGTTGCGGCCGGGGGTGT
Source organism: Balneolaceae bacterium (assembly GCA_047921075.1). Classification (GTDB taxonomy): domain Bacteria; phylum Bacteroidota; class Rhodothermia; order Balneolales; family Balneolaceae; genus JBLRWS01. The sequence goes on from JBLRWS010000003.1 coordinate 76,743, forward strand.
TTACTTCAAGCAGGTCAATAGCTGTGCCGATACGGAACTGTGACGGAAGTGTGGTTGATTCAAAATCGAGATCGTCCATCTCACCGGCGTTTTGTACAGCTGCACCGATACGGACGCGTTCATCAAACAAAAAGGCGTTCACGCCCACCGACACGGCAAAGCCGCTGGCACGGAGTTCAAAAATTTCTTCCCGCAGATATTGAAGCGTGATGCCCGCAGAGAGATTGTTGATTCGATACGCAAATGATCCGGCCAAGGAGAGATAACTTACCGCAAAATCTCCATCCGATTCGCCGGGCCGTTCGCGTGCCTCGAAACCGTCGGAGCGCGAGCTGTACACCCCAAAACCGAGCGCATAGCGCCCGCGATGGAAATTAACGGCGGCAAATTGATTTTCCACACCGGCAACCCATGAGGTGTAGTTCACATCCACACTCGATTCAGATTCCATCACCAAAAGAGCCGGATTGCTGTACACTGCAGAGGCTCCAACAGGTGTGGCTGCAGTAGCATCCGCGATGGATAGCAGACGTGCTGATGGGCCTACATTCAGAAAATCGAGCCCGCTGCCGGAGTCCTGCGCGATCAGCGACGGAACAATCAATAACACAATCAGCAATGAGAAGATGGTGGATTTCATAGGTTCAGCCTGAGTGCAAAAATGTGTATGGATGAAATACCCGATGGTTCCCGCATAAAAGCGTAATCTACCGAGGGGGAAAACCGGTCGAAGGGTAAATGTATTGAAAATCCGGCAGTGGGTCGAGCAGCGGTATCATAATCAATATCCAGGAGCTGAAGGCCCGAGCGCAGAGTAAACCGTTCATGCAGCCGGTAACTGCCACCAACACGTACGTGATGAGCGTGATTGGTAACTCCTTCGCGAGTGGAGGAAACGACGGGCCGCCCGCTGCTTACATTTACACTGTTGTTGGCAATTTCGGCATTTAGAAACTGAATCTCATAATCGGCACTGACCAGCAGTTTTTTGATGGGGAAGCCGGCCAGTCCAAAAGTTAGCCTGGTGGGAAAGTCGTTGTTTCGTGCCACCGCATTGGTGCTGAACAGATCGCGTGTATCGGTAGAGTAGGTTGCAAACAGGTCGTGTACGGCCACGCCAAAGGTGATGCCATTCATCAGGATAGCCCTGATTCCTGCGTCGAAACCGACACCGGTTTCTGTGGATGTTTCATCATGAAAATCAGCCAAATTGAATTTTATGCCGATACCACCCCATACACGTTCTGAAAACCGGATGGCGAAATTGGTAAGGATTTGAAACTCGTTGGTAGAAAGGTCTCCGGTGTCGAAGCCGCTGTTCGATCGTCCGTCGATGTTGCCCACCCGCCCGTTGATCAATGCAACGCTAATGCCCGCCGAGGGGGGAAGCTGAAAGTGGGCATTGACCATATGCAGCTCCCTGTCAAATCGCATGGCCGAACTCGATAGATCAATCTGAATGCGATCGCTGCGCTGCGCCGATAGCGCAGGATTGTAATATCCGTACACACCTTCCTGGTTCACCGCCGTCATGGCGTTGCCCATGGCCATTCCCCTCGGGGCGAACCCGATGCGGCTGAATGAACCGGCAAATCCACCGCTCTGTGCCACACTCTCGGCCACCGGCGCCAACCACAGCACCGTCGCGAGGAGAAATCCTGTAAGGGAATGTCGGTAATTCATTAATCGAGGAGTAAAATTTTTCCGTCTCGCCGGCCGTCGGGTGTGTCGATCACGTAAATATAAGTACCGTTGGCAGCAAACCGGCCACTGTTATCGAGGCCGTTCCAAGTAAATTCGTAACTGCCGGATGCGGGCAGGTCGGCAGATTCAGTAAAAACGCGGTTCATGCCGAAATCAAAAATTCGCAGTGTAGCCCGGCCGCTTCGCGAACTTTCAAATTTGATGCGTACAATATCGTGAACCGAAGGGGAATAGGGGTTGGGATAGGCAAAGGTATCAACATTGCGCGCGTCGGGCTGGTAGATGTTTCCACCCCGCAGGGGTACATCAACCCGAAGGATAGACCATGTTTCCCCGTCTTGGGTGGACGCGATGCCGTCAGACGTGCCAATCCAGAGGCGGTTTTGGGTTGCTGCTGCCGAGAAATAACTGGCACCGGCATGGATAAAGGTGTTCGGGCTTTCAATTTGCCGCAACTGTCGCCACGATTGACCATCATCATCCGAAATAAAAAGCCCGCGGTCGGTTGTAACGTAGATACGGCTGTTAAAAAAGGCGATGTCATTCACACGTTCACCGGGTAAAAACTGCCGAAAGGTGGTACCTCCGTCATCGGTAGCGATCAAACCAAATCGGTCGGCGGGGTCGTTGCTCGCGTTCCAGGTCGACATCCAGATGGTTCCAGTACCGGGCTGCTCGCGGATGTTTACGATCCAGTTTCCCAGCAATCCATCGGTCGCTCCGGTAAACCGAACCCGTCGCCAGCGTATCTCTTCAAGCGGGGCATCCAGCACATTCTCGGAGATGTTCAGCCCGGCGGCTGATCCCACCCACACGCGCTGTTGCGAATCGATGAGCAGCCCGAAGGCGAGAAGGTTGTTATCGAAACGGGGGTCGTAGCGATTGATCGGCTGCCCCGTGCGGTTTTGGGAGCTCCAGTTGTAGGTGCGCTCCGGCACGAGTTCCGTTTCGGATGATGGGGGCAAAATGAGCCGCTCCCAGGTGTCGCCGCCATCCATACTTCGAATAAGGCCGGACGCCCAGTTTACCGAAAGGATGGTATCGCCAAAAAAATCGACCTCAAAGGGTGGCGATTGCTGCGGCACGGTGATGCGGGTACGAATGTAGGTTTGCGAACCGTAGGTAAATTCGATATCACACGGTGCGCCGGTTTGTCCATCACTGCAGAGCTCTTGTGGGGGCTGCCCATCCAGTGGAAAGGGGATGAAATTCCAGCTGTTGCCGCCGTCCAGAGTGCGGTAGTATCCCATGGCGGTTTGAACGCTGCCATCATCCAGCGGCAAATTGAAACCCAAACCGGCAACGAGTGTATCCTGCCCGGCTTGCAGAGAAAAGACCCTGCCTCGCCCGCTAAACACACTGTCGGCATTTTGAGGAACCCAGATGGCCGGATCGCTGCCGATTATTCGGTTCATACCCGGGGCAATCCAGAGCGTATCGCCAAATGCGTCGAGGGCGGTGGTGGAGTTTTGACGCAACGTTTCGAAACGGTTCTCCAGCGGACCCGAAAGCTGGCCAAATAGATGCACAGGGGCCAGTATGGCTAGAGCCAGGGTTGCAAAAACAAGTTGTATGATCGGCGTTTGTTTCATTCTTGTACGATAATCAGAGGTGCCTGGAGCGTATCACTCGATTGGCCATCCACACCGAGTGCGTAGTAGAAAACGGTGGTTTCATCGGGGTTGTTCTGCTCGTTGATGAACAGCGCACGGCTAAACAGAGAATCTCCGGCGGTTTCGTCAATGCGGCCCTCGGGAAGGTTGATAATCCCGTCGTCGAACATCCGGAACTCATCGCCCAGCCGCGCTCCGTTTTGATCGATAATGAAAAAGAGTACGCGGTCTATCAGCTCCTGCCCGTCGGGATGCATAACACGGGCAAAAAAGTCGATTCGTCGATTTCCCGAGTCCGGGATTTGTACGGTATCGGGGTTGCTGACCTCGAGCAGAACCGGGGGTTCCAGTTCGGTTCCCAATACCCGCAGCACGGTCTCGGCCGAAGTGGAAATGGCCGGGTTCTCAATAAATGCGAAGAGGTTGTAATTGGCTCGCACACGGGTTGGGACGGTTAGTGTAAACTCGGCCGTAAATACATTTCCGTTCTGCGAAATAAGTTCGCCAGTAGCGATGTTTTGGCCATTACGGCTGATCAGGTAGAAGATCGGTACGGTTGAAGGCTCGGCGGTTTCTGCCCGTAATTGCAACGTAAGGGAGGTATCTGCGGAGGCTGCATCAGTAATAGAAATCTGTTCGGGGGTTACCGAAAAGGAGATAAAATCGACCGATTCAGCTGCCTGCTGCAGAGGGGCATCGCTGCAACTCACGGCCATAAACACGGAAAGAAATAGAATCGGGAAAATTCGGTAATTCAAAATACAATCTCTTTGGGAAGGAGCGCAGCGTTAAACGCTGATAATATAGCGAACCCTGTGCGGACGGAAAAAATTACTTTTTCGTAAAGAAGGTGCTTTTCTTCTCTCTTCGGTTGCATTTCATGCTGTGATGGGATAGTTTCAATCCGTGTTTTTAACAAACGTACATACTTCCTGGTGGTGGCCCTGCTTTACATACGCGGCAGTGGACATACTATGATGTGATTACGTGAATCAAAGATTTTCAAAACCCACTGCAGAATACTGAAGTGGGTTTTTTTATTTTAAGGATCTATGACATTTAAAGACTTTAAGGAACTGGCCGGACAATACACGGCCATACCGGTATCGCGACGAATGCTTGCCGATATTCTAACACCGGTATCGCTGTTTTTGTCGATTCGGGATGGCGCTACCTATCCATTTCTGCTGGAATCGGTTGAAGGCGGCGAGCACCTGGCGCGTTATTCGTTTCTCGGCTGCAATCCCTACCAAACACTAACGTACGATGGCGCCAAAACCACGCTGATCCATTCTCCCGGCAGGACCGAGGTATTGGATGAATCCTACTTTGAAGCGCTGAACCGCCTCACATCGCAACACTCCGAGCCAACACTGCCGGAGCTGCCGCGGCTGACCGGAGGTGCCGTCGGCTTTTCGGCCTACGATACCGTGCGGGAGGTTGAGCACCTGCCCGACGCACCCGAAGATGATCTGAATTTACCCGAAGCGATCTGGTGTTTTTATGATGAGGTGTACGCCTTCGATCATGTAAAGCAGCAAATAGTGCTGATGAAAACCGTGTTTGTGGATGCGGATACCGATCTTGAGGCGGCTTATAAACAAGCTCAGGAGTCACTTGATCGGATGGAAAAAGCGGCAAAACGACAGGTGCATTCAGCCGGTACATTCAACTTGGATGCAAACCGGCTCAGCAGCAATATCACCGAACAACGGTTTCATGAAATCGTACGTCGTGCGAAAGAGTACATTTATGAAGGGGACATCTTTCAGGTGGTACTCTCCCAG
>JBLRWS010000004.1:0-33544 GCA_047921075.1 Balneolaceae bacterium
CGAACCTGCAAATTCCAACAACGATCGCGCGATTTGTTGACCAACCCGAACCCATGATTCTTCACCCTCATCATAAAATCTCTGATTCACCTCCAGCTCAATACCCCCATACATCTCGTCCGGAAACTGTTTTCGCAGGCTCGTCGTAAAGCCATCCGAAACGCCAAGGTACGGCTTGTTCATGAGGGTTCTGAGATCCGGAACCCTCCTGACCAGCTCCCGTTTCCAGCCACGGCAAAACTCTTTCTCCCCCGGCCGAGCCGGATCGTACAGCAGCCCCACATCCACATCCCTCACCTTACCGTTCAGTTCGGGCGTAAAGGTATGCACGCTGATATGCAGCACGGACTGTCCGGATTCAGTTATAGAGTCAATCGCTTCAACCACCTCGTTCCGGTAAGGCCTGTAGAATCGGTTTAGCACCGCTTCTTTTTGCCCCACCGGGAGCTTACGGGTAAACTCCGAAAATAGCGCACGGTGCCCCACCGAGCGGTTTGGCTCAACCAGCAACCTCGTGTACTCATACAGAAAGAGTGGCGCCTCCAACGCATGCGATATCGCCACTGCCAGCTCTTTTGCACCGGGGTCCCACCCGCGGTGCAACTTCAGGATTTCCTCTCTCCCGGCAAAAAGCCGCTCATACCCGGCCGGCACCCGGTTACCGGCGTGCTCGCAGGTGATGATGATATTACGGAACAAAGGGCGTGGCATGGCGCAGACAGTCACACAGTCGAGTGTAAACCGCGAATAGTTTATGTTTTCCGAAATTGGCTGGCAGTGCGTGCAGAATGCGGCGGGCAAGAGGGCCCTCTTCCAGCATCAAATCGAGCAGCGGCAGTGATTCCGGGCTGAAGCTGTATTCCGCCTTCAGCCGTGTGGTGATGTGCCGGACCAGCTCCCCGGCCGTGGCCGACATCTGTTTTAATCCAAATACGTCCAGGAATTCCCGATTATTTATGATCGCCATTTCCCCGTCGCGTACCACATCCATCAACAACCTAAAAAGGTCGTTCTCGTGCCACGATTTTTGATCCTCCAACGGACAGGTTTTTGCTTCTACCAAGAATTTGGTCAGGTTCACAATCCACTCCAAAATGGCCACATCAGCATGGGGAATCTCCTGAATATCGATCACCCGCACCTCGATGGCGTTACGGTCCCATCGCGACATCACCCCGCGCGAGTTGAGCCACTCATCCTGCAAAATGCCGTCCGGGTCGTATGGCGCAATGTCGCGGTACATCGGCTCAAAAACCTGCTCTCTGTATTCGGCCTCGCTAAATACGCGCTCGGGAATAATCTTGCCGGTTATAGACGGCATTCTCATGGAGTTGGTTCGATACGCTTCCATCCGGAAGTCGAGCCACGGTTTTTTTTCCGAATCGGCGATGGGCGAACCGGCCGCCAAAGCAGGGATCAGCGGGGTTACCAGACGCAATGCCGCGTGCAGCTTTTCAAATTCTTCGTCTCCACAAAACGGTAGGTTCAGGTGGGTGCTTTGCAGGTTCGACCATCCGTGCCCCCGGCAGTCGAAAATCCGGTTGTAGGCTTCGTAAATTGGGTTGTATTCATGCGGCCAGAGTTTCACCTCCGTAAACGGGTCCATCCACGGGTGCATGGCGCCGGGCATCAGTCGCGCATCAAAACCGGCCAGAATCTTCTCGATTTCCAGAACCTCGTTGTGAAAGGCGTCTCCGATTCCGGTTAGTCCGGCAGCCGGGCCGTTCGTTTTTATTTCGATCACATGAAGCACCAGTTCGTTGCTCCAGGCCGCCCCGTTACGCGGCACCTCGTTGGTAATAGCGCCCCCAGCGTACTCCAAAACGCGGTCTGTGATTGGGAGCACATCCAGCGTTTCCCGGCTCACAATCATGTACTCCATCTCAATGCCAAATCCCTCAAACAGATGGAGCGGCTGTTTTGTTTGGATGGGAATGCTCATCGCGAGAAGCTCTCTTTTTGATGTTCAATCCGCCGCAGGATCTCCTCCACAATGGTTTGATAGAGCCGCTCTTTCAGCACTGCGTCTTCAATACCGGAGTCAATGTTTGGGTTATCGTTCACCTCAATGATGTACACCTGTCCGTCCGCCTCCTTTACATCCACGCCGTAGAGCCCGCTGCCAATCAGTTTTGCGGCTTTTAGTGCGTGTTTTACCACATTATCCGGAACCTGTTCAATCGGAAGCGTATCCGACAGGCCGGCATGTGTTTTGCCATCGCCGGTGCGTTCATATATCTGCCAGTGCTTCCTGGCCATGTGGTACCGACATGCGTACAGTGGCTTTCCATTCAGGATCCCAATGCGCCAGTCGAACGACGTCGGAATAAATTCCTGGGCAATCAACAGGTCCGATTTTTCGAAAAGATGGTCGCTTTGCTCCATAAAGCTTTTTCGATCATCTACCTTTACCACCCCTTGAGAGAAGGAGCTGTCAGGCTGTTTTAAAATGCATGGAAATCCGATCTCTTTATATGCCACCTCCAGATTTTCCTTATTCAGAATGATGGTTTTTGGTGCGGGCACGCCGTGCTTTATTAACAATTCGGCCAGATATACCTTGTTGGTACACTTTAAAATCGACTCCGGATCATCGATCACCACCAGACCCTCGGCCGCCGCGCGCCGGGCAAACCGGTAGGTGTGATGGTTTACGCTGGTGGTTTCGCGAATAAACAGGGCATCGAATTCATTAAGCCGGGAGTAGTCTTCGCGGGTAATCAATTCGGTATAAAAACCGATCGACTCAGCCGCCTTAATGAAGCGCTGAATGGCTTTTTCATCGGATGGCGGCATCTCCTCCTGCGGATTCACTAAAATAGCCAGGTCGTACAGGTACTCTTTTTTCGCGGCGGGCAGGTTTTTCTTTTTGAAGAACTCCTGCGCCATCTGCGCGATAAACGGTTTATGGTCGTCGGGCACCTCGCTGGATGAGACCGGCTGCAGGCTGCGAAGCATCCACTCACCCTCTTTTTTAGCGAATTCGGCTCGTAGCAGCGGTGCCTGAAACTGTGCAAACAGCCGCTGGGAAAGCCTGTCGTACTTTTTGGCCAGATTTTTTCCAAAATAGATACTGAGTGTAAACGCATCCGCCTGAATGGATTTCAAGCTCGATTGAATGAGGTTGTTCAGTTCGTCAGAGAGAATCCGAATGACCGCCTGCGATTTCAAATCCAAAATGGCAAGCACATTGGGAATCGGCTTGTGCCCACGCGCCGAGGCCAGCAGCGATACGTAGTACCCCAACGACTGATAGCGGTAACTTTTGCAAAGGTTGAACACCTTCACATTTCGCAGAGTGCTAAACGCGGGATTGGTCAGATAATCCCGGGCCGAAATCACCTCCACATCCGGAATATCCAGGGTCCACTTTTTGGGATTGTCAACAACAAGAATGTGCTGCATCGGAATGGTTAAGAGGGTTTTGGTGTGATAACAATGAGATTTGCATCGTAGGTTACAATTCCCAGTAAAACCGCGGTGATCACGCGGTCGAGTTTCATTTTGTAATATTGGCCGCCGCCCAGCGGATTTTTTGCGATGGGGTCGGCAATATAGATTTCGCGGGTTTTCGGCTCGTACCCGTGCAGCACTACGAAATGTCCGGCGGGCTCGCCGCGCAGGTCGTCATAATCGGAATTGGGGCCAAACTCGCGCATGCTTCTATAGAGCCAAGTGGCACTTAGGCCGGCAATCACCGGGCGGTTTTTTTTGAGGTATCGGCGGATGATACCCGAGCGAAGGTCTTCGACTCGGATGGTTCCGCCCAGTTCCAGAAACCGGATATACGCCTCTGATGCCAGCCGGAACTTTTTGTTCTTTTTGACGGCCATCTGCTCAACCAGTTTTTTAGCCAATTCCCCGTTGTTTAACCCGGCCCATGTGGGATCAAAAATCTGCAGGTTGTAGGAGTAGATAGTGGCCTTATAGCCGCGCTCCAGCGCATGATTGGCCAGCAGTACGCCGAGGGTGCCGCCTTCGTCCAACTGATGCACCTCGTCTATTACCGATTTCAGTGAAATCGGATCCCGGTAAAAATCATACATAGCGTGAAGGCAGGTGGGGCCGCACGTGGTTTCATCCGGCTGCTGCTTAATGGGTACAGCTAACATGGGTTGGGGATGGCGATCGATTGGTGGGAAGCGAAACTCAAACGTACGATTTGATGATTCAATATACGTAACTGCGCAATCCCGTTAAGCGTTAAATCTTTATCACCGGACAGAAATAATCTTCTTCGCAGTGTGCCTGTTTTTGAAATACCCGGACGGGCAAGCAGTGATTACCTTACAGCATCAAACTGTGCAATCTCCTCTCCATTTTCGTCAAACAGCCGAAGGGTTTGTTCCTGCGGATTCACCTGAAATTGCCGTGTATTGTTCAGTGCGTTGAAAAACATCTGTTCCAACTCCATCTGCGGGTCGGGACAAGCCATTTTGGTGGAGGCGATGTTTATAAAAGAGATCTCCGGGCCATTCAGGCTGAAGCTGCCGTTAAACCGATTGCAGCCGCCCGACCCAAAAACGCGCTGCATGCTCGCTTCGAACTGCAATCCGGGATGACGCTCCCGTTCACGCGAATCTTCCTCACGATCATACAGGCGGGTAAGTGTCCACTCTTGATCGGTAAGCGGCGGAAATACCGGATCTGTAGCTACCTGTTGCAGTTGGTACGCACCGGCCATCTCTCCCTCTATCCGGTTCCCTTCCAGATCGAGCTGTATAAGACGCCCTTCTGCTACAAAATAATAGGGCGAAAAAGAATCCGGCTGCTCCTGCGACAAACGAATACGGCTGTTGTCATCCATCCACTCAAACACTCCTGCTTGGATAAAGATAGAATCACTCTCGCCAATGTACCGCGACTCGAGGGTGTAGCGGTTCCCCTCCGACAGGGTGATGCGGGTGTCTATCCCTTCGCAGCTGGCACAGGGAACGATCCCTTTATATACTCCGTAATAATCGAGTGCTGTGCGGGCCGTATGGTGATCGCTAACCGGCTGTGGCCGCTCGAGCTCCTCGCCGCCGGAACAAGCCTGAAGTACGGTATACAACCCCATGATAAAGATGAAAAACAAGATCTCTTTACGCATGTTTCCTGATGATTTTTTAGATGTTCGGGGAATTCAACAATTTATTATAGATAAATTTTTTGTATTGTTTTTACGGACAAACGTTCCCTAATGAAACCGACTGAACAACATATTTTTTGTTACCCACCCAACTTGCAGGAGCTCGATCTTGCTACGATGGTAACGATGTACCGGGAGCGTGGCGAAATTCGCCGTTCCAAACCGGGCACCTACTTTGCCTGCGCCCTCACACGACGGCTGATTCGGGAGGCCAAGTGGTGGTTTGGCCTCTACTACAGCCAAAAAGCGTGGGATTCGCTGCTCACCAAATCATCCGAGGGCTACCCGCTAACCGAAGCGGAGCTGAACGCGTTGGGACTTGTTGTTGCCGGGGGCGAGTCGCCACCCCGCCGCGAGAAGGTGGAAGCCAATTTGGGCGTCTTGCCAAAACTCGGTTACCTGATCGTAAACGACCTGAAACAGTTCGGTTTTCTCCATGAAGACGGGCAGGGTGTGTTGCTTATTACTCCGCGGGGAGAATCTGCGCTGCAGGGAATTGCGCGCCGGATTTATCAAAAACGGTTTGTCCCGGAGATGCTTCATAGCCGCCGCAGTGATGCTCACACCGGCGGACACCGCATCCCCTCACCCGATCAAACCTCTCTCTTTTAACCCCCTCAGAAACCGGTAGAGTTTGCAGTTTCAAAAGCCGTATCTTTGCTTCCCTTTGTCTATTTGAACACTTTTTCTGCATGGAATCTTATTTACAGCAACAACTCAAGCGCGCCCTTCTAACGATGGGGCTAACCGACGACCAGCTGCCCAATCTGCAAATCGAAACACCCCGCGACCCGTCTCATGGCGATGCAGCATCCAACATTGCCATGCAGCTGGCCAAAACACTTCGCAAGAATCCCCGTGCCATTGCCGAAGAGCTGGTTCAAACACTGGACCTCGATCCGGCACGAATTGCCGCAACGGACATTGCGGGGCCGGGATTTATCAATTTTCGCTACGCCGAAAACTACTTATACGATGCGCTTGATGAATTGCTATCCGCCGGAGAAAATTTCGGTAAAACCGATCGGCACACCGGGCAACGGGTGCTGGTGGAATTTGTAAGCGCAAACCCTACCGGACCACTTACTGTGGGCCACGGCCGCAACGCTGTACTGGGCGATACCATCGCCAACCTGCTGAAGTGGTCGGGTGCCGAGGTTACCCGCGAATACTATTTTAACAACGCCGGGCGGCAGATGCGCGTGCTGGGCCAAAGTGTACAGGCGCGATACGAGCAGCAATTGGGCCGTGATACCGAATTACCCGAAGGGGGATACGAAGGGGAGTACATCAAAGAAATTGCAGAGAAGCTGGTGCAAGAACACGCTGACTCACTGGTCGGATTGGAGGATTCCGATCTCTTCAAGCAAGCTGCCGAGGCGGCCATTTTTGCCGACATCCAGACAACACTGAAACGGATGAACATAGAGATGGATACCTTTTTCAACGAAAAATCGCTCTATGACGATGGCTCCATCACACAAACCATCGATACCCTTCGGGATAAAGGATTTGTTTACGATAAAGATGGCGCTGTTTGGTTTAAAACTACCGAATTTGGCAAAGAGAAAGACACCGTGCTGATCAAAAGCACCGGCGAACCGACCTACCGCCTGCCCGACATCGCCTATCACGCCAACAAACTCGATCGCGGCTATGATCTCTGCATCGATGTGTTTGGCGCCGACCATATCGACACCTACCCCGATGTGATGAACGGCATTCAGGTACTGGGCTACGACAAAGAAAAGGTAGATGTACTGGTGTATCAGTTTGTAACGCTTGTGCAGGATGGAAAACCGTACAAAATGAGTACGCGCAAAGCCAACTTTGTTACGCTGGATGAACTGATGGATGATGTGGGCGAAGATGTAACCCGCTTTTTCTTTCTGATGCGCTCGCCCAATACGCATCTCGAATTTGATGTGGCACAGGCCAAGGAAGCGGGTGAAAAAAATCCGGTTTTCTACCTCCAATATGCACACGCCCGTATTCAATCCATTCTCAGAAAAGTGCAGGATGTATCGGGCGGCTCCGATACGTTTGACCTGAGCCGACTTACCCATGCCGCCGAGCTTACACTTATTAAAAAACTGCTCACTTTCCCCGAAGCCGTAGAGTTGGCCACGCGTCATCGTGAGCCGCATCGCGTTATCACCTACCTGAACGAACTGGCATCCGATTTTACCTCCTTTTATCACGATTGCCGCATTCTTGGCGAAGAGGAGGGGGTGATGAACGCCCGAATGGCACTTGCCCGGGCCACGGCCACCGTTCTCCGAAACGGGCTCACCATTTTGGGCATATCTGCACCCGACCGGATGTAGCCGGCCGACCCCGGTATCGAAAAAAGTGGCTGGGTTTCAATATCTTGTTGCAAATTGAACCAACCCGCTTTGCTATGCGACTCTTGCTTTTTCTCATCTTTTCTCTGCTTTTCTCCCTCGCAAACCACACCGTCTCCGATGCACAGCAGCGCGCCCGGGATCTTGGCATCACACCCGGCATTTTACAGCCCGGCCCGCTGAACGCCATTACCGATGTGGAGGGTGTTCAGGTCGGCCATGTGACGCGCATCGAGGGGGATGATATCCGTACCGGGGTGACGGCCATTTTACCCCATGATGGCAACCTGTTTCGCGATCGCGTACCGGCAGCGGTCTATGTGGGCAACGGGTTTGGCAAAGCGCTCGGGTTCACACAGGTACAGGAGCTGGGGGAGCTCGAAACACCCATTGCCCTCACCAATACACTCGACATATTTCAGATTGCTCATGGTGTTGCTGATGTTGTTCTCAGCTATCCCGAAAACCGGACTGTTCGCTCGGTAAACCCCGTAGTTGGCGAAACAAATGACGGCTACCTGCATAACATCCGAAAGCGGGCTCTTACCCCTGATGATGCCCGCCATGCCATCGAAGCGGCTGCGTCGGGAGCAGTTGCCGAGGGAAATACAGGTGCCGGCACGGGAACCCGCGCCCTCGGTTTTAAAGGCGGTATTGGCACCTCCTCACGGGTACTTCCCGAAAACCGCGGCGGTTACACCGTTGGGGTGTTGGTACAAGCTAACTTTGGCGGCATTCTTACCATTGATGGCGTGCCGGTGGGTGAGGAGCTAAATCGCCACTATATGGCCGGCAACCGTTCCGGCCAATCGTTCTCCGAACAAATGGCCGCCGCCGACACCGGGTACGATTTTGATGTAGACGGTTCTGTAATGATTGTTGTGGCAACCGACGCTCCTCTAACCTCTCGGAATCTGGAGCGGCTGGCCAAGCGGGCATTTCTTGGCATTGCCCGGGTTGGCGGGTTTGCATCCAACGGCAGCGGCGATTATGTCATTGCTTTCTCTACCGCCGAAGAGGTGCGCATCCGTACGGGCAACGAGAAACCGCTTCATCACCATGCGGAGCTTCGTAACAGCGACACCACTCCTCTGTTTTTAGCGGCGTTAGAAGCCACGGAAGAGGCGATCCTGAACGCTCTGTTTGCTGCGGACGATATGACGGGACATGAGGGACGGTCTGAACAGGCGCTGCCGGTTGATGAGGTTCTGGAGATCATCAAAAGATACAAGACAGACGGCGACTAGCCCGGCCGGCACAGCGGTTGTAAAAACCCATTATACTCTTCACGTTTTTATCACAACAGGCGACTTTTGCCAATATTTTCGAGAGTTTCGAGTCCTTACATAAACGCGCCGATAACCCCGCAATAAGTATTCAGCGGTGTTGCCCGGACATAACTAATGATATGTACTTATGAACGTTTCATCCCTCTCTTTTTCAACACTGTTGCTGTCGGTAGCTTTACTTACAGCAGCCTGCTCATCCGAGCAACCACAGAATCAAGCCGAAGCGCAACAAACAAATGCACCGGCTCAAAGCAATCTGGATAAAGCACCCAATTTTGAAGTAACCACCATCAGTGGCGAAACCATCAGCCTCGAGCAAACCCTGGCCGATAACAAGCCCATGGTTATTTACTTTACTGCATCGTGGTGCCCAACCTGTGCCAGAAACTGGCCCGCCATGTCGGAAGTGTATCCCGAATACGCGGATAAACTGACGATGGTTGCCATCAGCATCGACCCCACCGACACGGATGATGTGATCCGTAAGCTCTCTGAAGAGCGTGGATTTACCTTTCCAAGCACGGCCGGCAAACCTGAACTGATGGTCGAGTACGGCGTACGTGCGCAGGCTACCACGGTTGGTGTGAACCGCGACGGATACATCACCTTCCGTAAGCAGCAGCAGGCGCTTACCGCTGACGAGTACCGTGAACTCTTTGCATCACTCATCGAAGGCTAAGAGATTTCATGGAGTTTGTCTATTTCTCTTTTCTGCAGGGCATCATGGCGTTTCTTGCGCCATGTGCCGTTGCCCTGCTTCCGGGGTATATTGCGGCCTACATTTCCCGTAATGCCCAATCCGATCCGGGCCTGGTTGTACGGCTGGGCCGTGGATTAAAACTGGCCATGCTCAGTATTGTCGGCATTTTAGCCATCTATTCTGTAGCCGGAGTGCTGATTGTTGTCGCCAGTCAACTGTTAAAAGACTACATGAAGTGGATCACCATCGGCATGGGAATTGTGCTGATTTTTCTCGGCATTTTGATGGTGGCCGGAAAAAATGTGTCGTTCTCTTTTAATGTGAACAATCCCACCAATAAATCAGAAACCGTTGAGGCGCTCGTTTTTGGCGCTGCCTACGCTATCGGTGCGTTGGGATGTCTCTTTCCGCTGTTTTTGGTTGTGGCCACACAGGCGATGGCTGCACCTACTGCATGGGAAGGATCGACGTATTTACTCGCCTATTTTGCGGGAATGAGCATGATGATGATTGGAGCCATTCTCCTCTCTACCTTCGCCAAAGAATTTTTGATGAAATATCTGCGCAAAATTCTTCCCCATATGGAGCTGGCAACCGGCATACTGCTAATTTTAGCCGGCGGTTACGTGATCTATTATCAAATGGTATTGCTCTAATTCAATGTCCCCTTTTTCCGGAAAGGGTATTCAAAGTTACACCTCTTAATCCTGTCTGCAGAGCAACCGAAGCGCGGTTTTATCTTCCGGGGTAAGCTGCATTACCGGATAAAGCGGCTGCTCGCCCAGTTGAGCAAACATTACCGATGCTGGGTTTTCGACATGAGGCAGGCCAAACGCGTGGCCCATTTCATGAGCCAAAAGCAGCGCCAGCTCATCGCGGCTCAACACCATACTTACGGTAATAACACCCTGTCCGTTTTCTTGTTGATACGTCGCCTTTGTGAACCGATTCGATCCGGCAAAGTCGCGGTTGTATCCATCAACCAGCTCGTTGTTATAATCGGTCAATCGGTTCAGGTCATCCACCAGTCGATTAATTCGCTCCGCCATCCGATCCAGTTCTTCCCGCTCCCGCAACACCCGCTGCTGTATATTATCTGCCCGTTCCCGCCGCTGCTCAAACTCCTGCTGGACAGAGGGGGTTACCTGACCGGAGCGATTCACATCCTCTACCCAGTTGTTTAGCTCATTTCGCTCGCGAATAGCCTCAGCGGCCAGCTGTTCATAAGCAGCCGATCGCGCTTCAAATCGGTCTGTCAATCGCTCATACTCTTGCTGGCGCTGATTCAGCACCAGCTGTTCCGAACGAATACGCTCCCGCGCGCGAAGCTCACCGTCGGCCAGCTGCTGGCGTTCGTCATATACCAGGTCAATTCGAACGCTCGGCTCTCTGCCCGGCTCAAAAGCGGGATGGCCCAGCTCTTTCGCCCAAAGCTCGGAGGCTCTGCGCACCGCCTGATCCACATCAGCCTCAGAAACCGGAAAACGCGAATCGATAGAGCCTATGGTATAGCCAAGCGGCTCGGTGCAGACAGCCGGCAATACCGCTGCCCGCTGCCGCTCGCGGTCCAATGTGAAATAAAGCCAAAACAGAACCACCACCCCGAGAATCAGAGCGATATTCAGGATTTGTATCAGCCGTTTGGTGTTCATCGGTTCAGTACTCAGTATTCGTGGCGCCAGCGCAAATCGATGCCTTCGCGGCTGTCGTCGCCCTGGGTAACAGAAATTTCAAGATTGTTCGTGAGCATGTACTCCAGCAGAAAGAGGGTTTTCGGGTCGGCGCTCACTTCATTCAAAATGGCAAAAAAGGTTCGTCGGTTCAGGTACCAGCCGGTCAGAACCGAGGTGGCACTCCGTGCACCGCTGCGGTCGGTATCGATCTGTACCACGTCGATACCCAGGCGTTGCGTGGCCAGGATTTCGAATCGATCGAGCAGAATATCTAACGCCACATCGCTGGCGCTGGTTCCGCCACCACCGGCCACCACTTGCTCCCACGACTCCAGCTCATAAAACGGACGGCCAAAAACCGTATAGCTGATGATATCCTGCAGCTCCATCTGCGGTTCGCTGTCGAACCGGAATTCGGGATTTTGGCCGGTACCCTCAATGATATAGAAAATGGTAACATTGGACTGCGCCTGTGGAGGTTCAAACTTGGTACGAACATTCAATTCCGGATCGTCTACCGGTCCCACAAAGGTTACAAACGCTTCATCAATCTGAAAATTTCGACCCAGCGGACGCGCAAAACCACGGGTTCCCTCAACCGTGCCGAACATCTGCAGGTCGCGCCCCTTCTCTTTTACCAGATCCACGCCGCCGCCAAGCTCAATTTCCAGATCAATAAACTGCCGGTTTCGTATGATAAAGTTACGGGTAAACCGTAGATCAAACTCCATCGCCAGATGATCGTAGAAGGCGATTGGTTCGGGCGTTTCTTCATCCTCAAGAACCACCTCTTCCAGATCCTGAGCACCGAAATTCTGCAGGTTCACCACGCCATTTAGCACGGTGAGACTCCCGGTAAGCATGGGCTCATCAAAGGTGCCTGCAAGCTGCGCATTCAGATCAATCACAGCATTCATCTGGCTTGTATTAACCGCGCGGAACTGATTGCCGCGCATTTGAAGGTCAAACACTCCGGCCTGCAGATTTTCGACTTGTACCGAACCGGTTGCGTTGATGCGGCCCGGCCCGCTGCGCATGGAAAACTGCTGCAGGGTTACAAGCCCGGGCTGCAGGTGTAAGGCACTGTTGATTTCGCTGATGGTGATGCCGGCCGGAACCACGCGCATGCTTCCCCTACTGAGGGTAAGGGTGCCGTTCGGTTCCGGATCTGCAACCGTGCCGGTAATAACAACCCGTCCATTTAACGTTCCCGAAAGCTGGCGCACCAGTTCGGGGTCTACAAAATCATTTAACAGTGCCAGGCTGAAGTTGTTGGTCCGCAGCTCCACCTCCACTTCATCATCATCATCGGGAAGCAACAGTTCCAACTGGCGAAGATCGATCTTTAACGGTAAGCTGGCATCAAAATCGAGAATCTGCTGCCGGTTCGACAGAAGATCTCCGGTAAGATGTATGCGTTCATTTTCGTGGAGATAGGAAAACCCCACACCCAGGGAATCGACAGGCACACCGGATAAACGGCCATTTAGTAATTTCAACTGCCCGCCAAATTCCGGCACACCGGCTACGCCGTCCACAAACGCCCGCAGAGAAAGGGTTCCTTCGGCCTCGGGTACGGTGCCCGGGGGCAGAAAGGCTGTCCAGTACGAAATATCCGATTCATTTAGTTCAAAACTGCCGACGATGGCCCTGTCAAAAAACTGATCGTCAAACGTGATCGGATCACCCGGAATAAACGGGATTTTTCCGGCTCCCTCGACCAGTAGCTGCCCTTGGTGCCAGCCCGCCACTCCGGCATCGAGCCACTCGTCCTGTATGATTGCGCTGAACCGCAAAGAGTCCATCGTACCTTCTTCTGCCTGAATCTGAGCCAGCAAGCCGGTTGCCGACAGGTAGAGCTCCTCACTGTTGTTCCGAAACTCAATACGCCCCGACAGTATCGCATCCAAAAACGAATTGTCAATAAGAGTCCGCTGCAACACGCCAATATTCAGGTTTACAGCTTCCATGCCGGCTTCCTGCTCATCGGCAGAGAGGGTGGGTGCCCAAAACGATAGAAAAGCGTCGTTTTCTTCCGTCTGCACGCGAAATGAATCGACCCGAACAACGTCATCACGAAGGGTGAGTGTAAAGGGCTGCCGGAGTGACAAGAGTCGCAGCGGCGTATCGAAATCGAGGCTCTCTGTGAAAAGCTCCCACTCACCGTCCGAAAAACGGAAGCTGCCGCTGTGATCCAAGCGGCTCTCCACGTCGTTTATGATTGACAACTCGACAAATCCATCCAAATCGTCTCCGGTCAGTACGGCCTGCACCCGGGTTGAAATATCCTGCACCCCGGCACCGGCAAAAACCGGTTCAATCAATTCCAATTGTGCATCCACCTGGGGGTTCTCTTCCAGTAGCACGCTGATGGAGCCTGTGATTTCACTGCTTTGAAAAAGAGTATCCACGAAGACCTCTTGCAGCCGGGCACCGGCACGGAAGGCCAGTGTGCCTTGTTCATTTCGGCGCAGCTCTCCGTTCAGGTTTCCTTCGGCGCGAAGCGACTCTACACCGGCAAGAGGCGCCAGCGCGAACGGATTTTTGATATCTACCGAAAAATCGATGCGGTTCTCGCTGTCGCGCAAATCCAGAATGTGCTGGCGCATGGAAAAGGACCCATCGGCAATGGGGCTGGAAAGCACGGCATCTTCCACGTAGAGAATGGCGTCCTGCAGCCTCAGGTCGGCACGCATCGTTTCAATCGGCTCCCGGTTTACACGACTGGAATCGAGCCGGGCAACCGCCGATACGCGCATCGTTTCGGGATCGATACCGGTTCCTTCGCCTTCGAACAGGGCATTGATATAGGTGGGGAAATCTTCGAGCCCGGTAAGCTCTGCACTGTTAAACTCAAGCAGCCGCACTGAAAATTGGTACGCAGGCACTTGCTGCCAGCTCTCTACCTGTGCTTCTGCCTGCAAACGGCTGCGGTCGATCCACGCCTGCAGTTCGGTGCTCAGTGTCACAGCGTCTGCCTCTCCTGTTGCCTCAATCCGGCCAAAAGGCTGATCGCCCCACCGGCCACCATCCACCGCCAGCCGGTACCGCGCCAAAAAGTCGTCCGGCTCGATCCCTTCACCTTCCAACAGAATGGATACCGAAAGTTGGGAATCAAGCGATTCATCGTTTAGCCAGTTGGCCAGATTCAGTGCAGATGATGATGCCTGCAGCTCCCATTGCGGCCGGCCATCAAAGATCGAGGATGCATCTGCGTTGAGGCTGATTTCTTCGCCTGCATTGGTGATGGTTCCTGCAATCTGTGCACGCTCATTGCCCAGCACCGTAGAAACCTGCAAACGATCCAGGCCGTACGCGTCATATCGAAGACCCTCCAGTGCCATCTGTCCGCCCCACTGCGCCTGCTTCGGTTCGCCAACGGACACCTGCCCCGAACCGGTCAGTTCAAACCGCGAAAACTGCGGCATCTCCTCCACACCGGTAAGCAGCGGGCCGTCAAAACCGGCGACGGAAGCCGAAATCTCCCTGAATACCGGTGTGCCATTTATGAGCGATATGTTCACGTCTGCGACAGCCTGCTCAAGGCCGGTTGCCTGCACCGTAAGCCCCAGGTTAAGATCATCAAAGCGGCCGGCGGCTCGCAGACTCAGGTTTAGGTCCTGTACCAGCGGCAGGCCTTCGGCATAGGCATGTACATCCTGCCACGAGAGGGGAGAAAGATCGGATCCGGCAGTCACGTCAGCGTCGAGCTCTGCATCTCCCTGCGCTCGCAACATGGACCTACCTGTTTGAATGACCAGCGACTCCAGCGTGATGCGGCCCGTTTCACCCATCTGTTCCGCACCGGCCTGGGCAGAAATGGTTAATGGCTGCGGCAGCCGCCCCTCACGAATAGAGAATTCAAGACTGTTCAGTTCAGCTAGCCACCCCGCCGGCATCACTCCGGCCTGCAGGTCGGCATGCAGCCCCATAATGTCGAGAAATCCATCCGGCAGCATGGCCGATTCGATATAGATATCGGCCTGTGAGAGTTGCAGCTGATCGAGCATCCAGTAGAACGGAGGTTCGCCACCCTCAGGCTCTTCCACCCCGAATGCCGGCAGAAGCTCCTGCACGTTCCAGAGCGAATCGGAAATCTGGCGCAGGTGCACCTCCACTCCGCCCGCATGAAGAAAATCCAGGTGGTATGGCTGCCGGATAAACGACCATGCCAGATAGCGGGCCTGTACCGAGTCGGCCGAGAAAACCGGCTGCCCGTCCGGGCCGGAGAGATGAATATCACGAATGGTAAATCCATAGAGCAAGTCTCCGCGCATGGACCCGATGGTCAGGGTTCCGTTGATCTGTTCATTTACCCTCTCTGTGATGAGATTACGGGCCGTATCGAAGAGCCAGTCACTTTTCAGGGCCAGACGAACGCCACCCAGCAGCACTACTGTAATAAGCAGTGCCAATAACCAGCGCATAGGCCGGGTCAATCGGCGTGTTGGTTGTTGATCCGTCAAAATGCTTGCCCAATGCTAAAGTGAAAGGTTAAACGGCTTCCCCCGCCAAAATCTTCTCCCTGGAAAATGTTCATGTCCTCATCACGCGGATTTAGTTTATATCCCACATCAAACCGCACAGGGCCGATTGGAGATTGGTACCTCAAACCGCCCCCCGTCCCAAATTGCAGCGCCCGTTCGTCGATTCGATCCAACGCCCGCCACACTTGCCCGCCATCCAGAAAGGCCGCAATACCAAATCCATCAAAAAAGAACGGCACCGCCTGGCGAATTTCGGCGTTGAATGTAAACGTAGCCCGCCCGCCGATTGGTACAAACCCGTCGAACTGATCATCATCGGTAAATGATGGGCGCTTGGGCCCCAGCTGCTGACGTGTAAAGCCGCGTACAGAGTTGGTACCCCCCGAAAAGAAACGAATGTTTGCCGGCAGGCTGTCGGGCTGGGCAAAAAAGATTTGGCCGAAGTTTACCCGGGCTGCAAGCGTTGTGGTTGTGCTTACCTGCTGAAAGCGACGGACATCGAGAGTGATTTTTTGAAAGGTGAATTTCGATTCCCCAAACGTACCCGACAGTTCTACCGACGGCTGCACCACCCAACCTCTCGGTTCCCGGCTAAGGGCCTGGCTGTAGAAACCTGTAAACGTCAAAGAAGAGACGTTAAATCCGATCACACTATCGGGCAGGGCGGTCGATTCCCCCCGTAAACTCTCTTCGTTAAACGTGAATTCGTACGATGCAGTAGCTGTGAGATTGCGGCGCAGCTGATAGATCAAACTGTTTGAAACACCTGCACGCAACAACTCAAATGCCGGCTCCAATCGCCGCTGGCCAAACGGTGCCACCACAAAACTGCTGCGTGTGTTAAAGACGTAGGGGATCAGGTAATCGCCGCCGAGGCGCTGCTCTATAAACGATCCACGGCCCGAAAACCCAAGCCTGTTGCCACTGCCATTGATGTTGCGATGCTGCCAGGAGAGCTGCCCACGCAGAAGGTCTTCACTGCCAAAACCGATGGAGGCCTGTACCATGCGAAGTGGATTTTCCCGCACACGAACCTGCAGATGTACGGTACTGTCTTGCGGCTGCTCCGGCAGGGTGATGGTGGCAAACCGAAACAGGTGGTGGCCAAAAATCTGCCGCTGCGAATCCTGGATATCCTCCTGGCTGAAAAGATCTCCCTCTTTAATGACCATTTCGCGTAGCACCACCCGCTCGGGCACGGTTTCGTGTCCCTGCACGTCGAACGTGCTGAAGTAACTTTTTGGGCCGGGGCGCACGGCAATAGTCGCTGTTGCCCTTAATGACAGGCTGTCAACCTGAGAGATAACTTCCACTTCCGGCCACGGAAATCCCATATTCTGTAAAACCCGCCGGAACGCACCCTCCGAATCGGGCTTTCGAACGGTTTGAAACCTCCGGCCCGGTAAAAAGTCGTGCGATTCGGCCGTACGCTGAAAGTCGGTATTGGCACGAATTTCATCGGCAATATCTGCAGGGGCTTCAATCTCGATACGGGAATCTGCAATTCGGATAGGTGAGCCCTCACGGATGAGAAACCGAACCTTTTTTTTCCACGGCTTGTTGCCATCTTCCACAACCAGCTGTACGTCTACATCCGAAAAGCCGCGGCGCTGGTAAAACCGTTCTATCCGTACCCGATCGCGCCGCATCTCCGTTTCGTTAAACTCAAAATTGCTATATGCACGAAACCACTTCCGAAGCTTATTGGGGCGGCTTGCAGCCGTAATATTGCTGAGTACAGTCCCCGAAAAAGTATCGTTTCCCTCAAACGAGAGTGTCCAGACAATGGGGGTACGCTCGTCCTGCGCTTGGGCCACAATTGCCGAGCCACACGCATCGATCACCAAAAAAAGAATAATAGTCAATAAATAGTGGGGGAATCGAAGCGTCATTCACGTATCGGCCTTTCCGTTATGTCAAATCAAACAGCGTTAAGCGGCTGTAATAGCGTTTTAATATAGTGATTTATCCGAAGCCGGTTAAATCTCTTTCCGATTAACCGGTAATAGCAGGAGGTAGCCAGGCCGGATATTTTTTGCGCAACCGGTTGAATGAACCCAAGTGGGTTGATCATCTGTTTCTATAAAAAATGATTGCGAACGAATGTATCTGACCGGCCCGCTTCTATATCTTCTCAAAATCTTCAAATGGATTAGGTATGTTGTATGCACTTTGTCCAGACCTAAAAAACGATCCAATAATGATCAAATTACTACCCATTCTGGTTTTTGCGTTTATTCTGACCGCCTGCAGCGATCAGCGCCTTGACGACTACAGCGATGTTTCCTTTGAGCTGATAAACCAACAGGGCGAAGCCGTTCAGTTTCCCGATGATTTTGAGGGCGCGCCTCTGGTCGTGGGGTTTATTTACACCCAGTGTCCGGATATCTGCTCGTTTATAACCGCTAATGTGAAACAGGTATACGAAGAGGGAGTTCACCCCGAAGGCACTCGATTTGTGCTCGTAACATTCGACCCGGAACGGGATACACCGGACGTTTTGGCGCGATATGCCGCAGCATTTGAGATGGATGGCGAACCATTTTCATTCCTCACAGGCAACCCCGATATCATCTCACAGATGATGCGGCGGGTTGGCGTACGTTCGGTAATAACCGATGAGCGGACTACCGAAACCGGACAGGAGATTTATTTTATTAACCACACCGATAAAATATTACTGATCGACAGCCGCTCCCGGCTCGTTTTCGATTATGGGGGCAGCATGACGCCGGTGAACATCATTGCCGAAGATCTGCAAAAACTGTAACGCAACGGATGAGCGATTATGAAAGTGAACGTCGGACTACTCTTTATTCTTTTTCCTCTACTAATCTCTTGTGAGCAGGATGTGCCCAACCGGCAGGCGCCGGCAAACCCCACCTTAGTCGGCAGCGGCCTGGAAGTGCAAGACGCATGGGCACGGCCTGCAGCAGAAGGGCTGCCTTCAGCCGTCTATTTTACCCTGGTTAATTACGATGAGGTAAGTGCAACCATTACAGGCGTAGCAAGCAGCCGCGCACAACTTGCCGAAATTCACGAAAGCTACGAGCGCGAGCCGGGGCTTATGGGAATGAGAAAGATTGAAGAGCTTACGATTCCGGGCCAGTCAACCCTGCCGTTCGAGCGCGGCGGGCTGCATGTGATGTTGCTGAATGTACAGCCTGAACTTGCCGAAGGAGACGCATTCACGCTTTCGCTTCACCTTGCCGGCCGCGACACACTGCGCATCCCCGTGCAGGTGCGCAGATAGTTTGTCGCCATACATAGAGTTGGTATTTAGCGCTGGCGTTGGGTAAAAAGCCCTACGATGACCACGAAAATAACCGAGCCGATGATGGACCATATCACGGGAAATTCACTACCGCCCACGGAAATATTGAACAGTTCCGGTAAGCCCATCTGGCGGCTTAGCCACGTTCCCAATAACGCCCCGATAAAGCCTACAGCGATGGATGTAATACAACCGCCACGGCTGTAACCGGCAATTGCTTGTCCAATGGAGCCGCATATGCCGGCAATAAGTAACAAGAGTAGAAACTCAAGCATGGTAAATATTGTTAGTTAGTGTAAAGATGGTTCTTCTGCTAACTGCAGAAAAATCAATTTGTTCGTAAAATAGTCACAAAACTATAAAGAAATGCATGCAATGATCACAACGCGTTATTTCTTTATCACAGAAGTGAAACAAATGCGGCATTCTACAGTACTATTCATTGGGTTTTAGGATGTTTCACCCAACAAAAAACAACGGACTACATCTATGGCTTCAGCAGCTACATATTTAAAAAAAGTGATTCGCATCCTGATGCTATCCATTGCCGGATTACTCATCGTGTTGCCGTATGCCAGCCACACCGCAAACAGAGTAGCGGCACAATCCGTACAGCAAGATGAACAGCACATTACGGATCGTCAAGATGACGATATGGTTAACGGCTTTCGGTTGGATCAGAATTACCCCAACCCGTTCAACCCCGCAACCATTATCCGTTTTCAAATTCCCCAAACCGCTTCCGTCAGAATAGAAGTATTTGATATGATTGGTCGCCGGATAGCCGTACTTGCTGACGGGACCTTTCAACCGGGTATGCATGAGGTTGAATTTAATGCCAGCCAGCTGAACAGTGGCATCTACCTTTATCGCCTGCAAACCGGAAACACCAGCCTGATGCGGCGAATGACGCTGATTAAATAGCATAAGTCAGTCTCATAAAAAGGCGGCGGGACCCTACTCCATTCAATTCGCGCGTCATTTCCGGCAGTGCAATTCCTCTTCACTACTCTGTTCTTTCCCGGATCTCTGCCAGGCGCTGTTCAATAAACTCTTTACCGAATAGCCGGCCATTTGCTATAACAACCTCAATGTGTGAGTGAAACGGAATGACCTCCAGCGGCGATGCACTCAATAGAACCAAGTCAGCCCTGTAGCCGGGTGCAATTCGGCCGGTTGATGACTCTTCCCCTACATATTGAGCAACATTTGTGGTTGCTGTTTGCAGAGCCTCAGCCGGTGAAAGGCCTGCTCGTACAAGCAGCTCCAGCTCATGATGGCTCGAAAATCCGGGCGGATTGAATACTTGCGGTGCATCGGCACCTAAAAGAATTCCGGCTCCCGATCGATGCAGCTCGGCTACCAGTGCGTCGCGAAGCTCCAGAAAGCGTCGGGCTTTTTGAGGATCATAATCCTCCTGCTGCCGAATGGAACGAACAAAATTAGCCCAGTTCTGTGCGGTTCCCGTTGCGATGTACTCCATTCCCGGCCGGTTTAAAAGGTCATCCACCGATACATCCGGATTAAAAATATGATCGAGCAGAGAATTGGTCGGTACATTCCAGATCCCGGCTTCTCGTGTTTTTTCGGCTACTTCGGATATGCGTTGTGGGTCGGCTTCATCCGTAAACGAGTACCCAAAATAGATGATTGAAGGCTCCGGGCGCTCTCCGTCGCTTCCCGCCAGATATTCGAGATAACGATCCAGGTGGTCGATAGTTCCCTGCCGGGTTTCGAGTGTGCGAGGCAAACCCACATCAAACGAGACATGGCCTGCGTACTCCATGCCAACCCGGTCGGCCTCCTCCACGATGGTGTCAAAAATCTCCCGAGAAAGTCCCGGATGGAGTTTTAGAAGGTCGTATCCCGCTTCTGCTTGTTGCTGTACCCGCTCCCGTGCTTGCTCAGGGCTTGAAACGGAGTTCCCGCTGAATGAAGGTCCAGAGGTTATAATCCGGGGGGAGGCAAGATCGCCACGCGCTGCACGCTCACGCAGTTCCAGGTGCGCAGTCTGCCCCAGCATACCGCGTACGGTGGTTATCCCCTGCGATAGAAAAAGAAACAATACATCTTCCATCGCCTGCTCTCCTTGTTGAGCCGATGGAATATGAGCGTGCATCTCGGCCATCCCGGGGAGCACATAAAACGGGCCGTTGATGATAGTAGCCTGTTCCGGAACAGGAGCATTGGCCGCATCACCCACCCACTCAATGAGGCCGTTTTGAATCACAATGGTCTGATTGCGAACAATTTCACCGGTCTCTACATCGGTAATGTGAACTTGTTGGAGCAGGAGGGGGGGATCGGAACTCGCATGCTGCGCGGCAAGAATCGGTACCGCAAGCAGGATTATGAGCAGGACTCCAAAATATCGTAGATACATGGCAATCAGATTTGTTTAATGATTACCAAAACCTACTCAATTTTCACTAATAATATCTACTGTTTTGGTTCTATAAAATGGAAGGCCTGTTTCAGTAATCCCTTCTACTACAATGCGGTATGTAGACGGCACATCATTCCCAAAAAATCGTACCTGCCCGCTCCCATCAGTCAAATCCACAATAGGGTTCCAATATAATGTGATTCGGTCATCTACGGCATCGTGATCACGAGGAACGGAAATACCATATTCAGGCGAATAAAACTCCGCCGCGCGCTGATATCCCTGAAAAATTTCTGTAAAAAGACCTCTTTGTTCTATGACACCTCCGCCACGCCGTGTTCGAACGTACAATACACCACCGGCCGCTTCCACTCCAAATAGTGCGAGGTCTGCCGCCCTGCGAAACACATTGATCGATTGGATATCGGTTGAGGTAAGTTGCAAGAGCTGAT
This sequence comes from Balneolaceae bacterium, assembly GCA_047921075.1. Lineage (GTDB taxonomy): Bacteria > Bacteroidota > Rhodothermia > Balneolales > Balneolaceae > JBLRWS01. Next base: position 21,738 of record JBLRWS010000004.1, read on the forward strand.
CTGGCGTGGTTTCAACTCCGTCGATAATGATTAACGGATCCGGGGTCCCTCCAAAAGATGAACCTCCGGTGTTAATCAAAATTCGGCTCGTCGGATCAACACGAACACCTGCCATTCTGTTTAGAACAGATGAAACGGGAAGATCGCGAAGGTGCGGTTCTTCATCCAAGTCCAAGCTTTGACTCTGACCGCCTGAAAATCTCAAATCACGTTCAAATTGATCTTCTCGCAATCGATCGGCGGTTACAACCACCTCTTCCAACTCACCCGACATTTGGAACTCTACAAACCGCTCGGAAGTAATCTGTGCATTTTCTGATCGTTCGGCCAATGGTGGCATTACATCTTCTTCTACATCTCTGTCTTCTAACGAAAATGAGAACAAGTGTGGGTTTGATTTCAACCTATTTTCGGGCAAATATTCGAACTGCGGGTCAATATTAACGTGAACATTATCGTTACTACCCTGCCTTGTGGCTCGGATATTTATCGGTTGATTACCATAAAAATGAAAGCCTGTAACAGAAAAAATCCCATCTTCAACTGTGGTTGTAATCACCACGTCATCACTTTCGCTTAACCCTGTAGATATCATTACATTCGCGTCCACAATAGGATTCCGACGAAATTGCGATTGTACACTCCCTGAAATAATGAGACCGGTTTCAGGCATAGAAAAAAGATCTACTCCCTCAAAATTTACAAGCTCTTCCATATTGTAAGAGCGCCAACCTTGGGTGAGCATCAATAAATCAAGCTCCCGGGATCGATCTTCATTTAGCTCAAAATAGTAGCCGGGTTGCTCAATATATCCCCTGAGTTCTGATTCCAAAAACAACTGACTTACGATTGAGCCTCGATACTCATTGAACGTAGATATTCGATCATCAAATACCGCAACACTGGCCGAAGCAGGGACTCGTGTACCATCGGTCTGCTCTACTGTTAGCGAAAGTTGCGCTTGGTCGCGACGCGCTATGGTTTCCGGTATATCTATACGTACTTCTTGAACATCTTCACTGTTTTTATTGAACACTAAACGCTCAGCAACAGGCAACCCCTGCTGGTTTAGCAACGTAAGGTGAATAATACCTGTAGGAAACATCTCTTGTGATAGAAAAGCAAAGCCTCTGCCACTCTCGAGCTCCACTGGTGCGGCGTAATACACCTCTCCCCGAACGTGCCCAAATAGGAGAAATGTCTGATCTTCCCCGCCGGACTGAACTCTGGCTGAATAGCCGCCATCTTGCTCTGTGATTCTCATTGTAGAGCCCTGCGTTCTCACCGTTGGCAAATTATAGGTTACTCCATTCACAATAGCGGAATAAGTAGACCCTGATTCAGGGGTAATCACAAAAGACCCCATGCCTTTATGCTCGGTCTGAAACCGAGTAACCTCATTCCCCTGACCATCTACAATACGCCCTTCAATATCCACACCCAGGCCATCTGAACCAACGGCCTTTACACCAACTACAGACTCAATTCCCTGCACAAGACGTCCGCTCTCAGGTAGAAACTGCACATTGGCTACACCTTCTGTCGATTCATTGTTTGGCGCCTCCTGTTCAAGGTTGGCAATATCAATCGGTTTGGAAAACGTATAGCTGGGCCCAAAATTCAACGACCATGCCGAATACGCTTTTAACAAGTAGGTGCCTGTTTTCATATTCTGGTCAGCCAGCAGCAAACTCGCTTCAGCACGGCCGTCTTCCACTTTTACCGGAAACCTTTCCAGCACTGTGCCATCTTCATCGATAAGCTCCACATACAAAACTCCGCTTATCCCGGACAACAGGTTTCCCTGCCCGGCAGTCAGGTACGCCGACATCCAAACCCGATCGCCCACAAGGTACCAGTCGCGATCGGTATGCAGGTAGATACGTTCGCGCGGAAGATCTTGTTGAACGGCTCGGAAAAGCTGTAAAAATTCTATTTGAGCTCGTTGATCCTGACCTGATGAGTTTGACGGCAGTGCGAGTAAAAGTGGAAACGAGAGTAATATTACTATTGTTTTCATACTTCAATGATATTTCTTCTTGCTGAGTCTTTCAAGTAGCTTTTTTAATTGCTGTGGGAAATTTTACCAACCCGACTATGATGACGCGCAACATCAAATGTTTGTTTCATGCTCTGCATTATTTTACAATTTTGTATGAGATAGAGCATGAGCGCATCCAAGCTATCACTGTCTTCAAACGAGAAAAGTAACTATGGCCTTATATTATGTACGCTCTCATTGATGAAATCCCCACCTGGCCTGTATTGCTGATTAGGGTGAGATAAAAAAGCTTTGTAAAACCCGACATGTTTGCGTCAAACATATTTGAACCCCATTTATTACCACTCTGGGGTTCAAGGATCTTGGTTTAGGGCAAGGTTGTCTGTAGCAGAGGGCAAAAGCCTAACTTGAAAAACTACTCGTTTGATCATCCACCCTCTTACACTATTATTTATTCAAGAGCGAAATACCCGGTGAGTTTGTAGTAAAAGTCTTCGTTTGGTAAAAAGGGCGGCCCTGCTCTGTTACCCCTTCAACAACTACCCGATACGTAGAAGGTAAATCGTTGGTGAAAAACGAAACATCGGCAACGCCATCCTCCACATTTAACATACCATCCCAGTATAGCGTAATTCGCTCATCAGGCTGCTCATGATCACGGGAAACCATCGTCCCATATTCCGGTGAATAAAAGTTTACAGAAGACTGATAGCCCGCAAATATCGTTCGGGATACGTTTAAATCCGACGGAGGAATACCTTCTCCGCTACGTGTACGTATCACCAAGACACCACCCGCCGCCTCTGTACCAAATATCGCCAGATCTGCACCGCGACGATAAACGGAGATTGTAAGCACATCGAATGCAGACATTAATAAGAATTCTTGTTGGTCGACAGGCACGCCATCCACATAGATTAACGGCGTGGAATCACCCCGAAATGAAGAGGTGCCGGTTTGTACCCGAATCTGATTTTGAGCATCAACGCGTACACCTAACAACTGATTGAGCAGAGACGATAATGGCAGGGTACCCAAGTGAGCATCCTTCATCAAGTTGATTTCCCAATTTGGCGGTACGGAGGTAATAAAGTCCATATTAGAATTCCAAAGGGGAGTTCGTTCTCCGGTCACAACAACCTCTTCAAGTTCCCCACTCATCTGAAATTCAATAAACTCCTCTGCACGCTCTTGTGCACTCTCGGCACGTTTATCCAGCACTTCTATCACGGCTTCTCCCATATGGGATTCCACAAGTAAGGAGTACTTGTGAGAATTGGGCTGGCGATCGTTTTCAGGTAAGTAGCCAAACTGATCGTCAATTTCAATGTGCACATTGTCCGAACCATTTTCACGGGTACCTTTGATTCGAATAACCTGATCGTTTTCAAAATGAAAACCGCTAACATAAAATCGCCCATTTTCATCGGTTTCGGTAATCACAACATCGTCCTCATCTCCTGATCCGGTTTCAATCATCACGTTCGCATTTTCCAGTGGAACCCTGCGGAATTGTGACTTCGCTGTTCCGGAAATAACCAGGCCTGTTTCCGGCATGGAAAAGAGATCAACACCCTCAAATTCTCGTATCTGATCCATATCATAGACACGCCAGCCTTGTGTCAGCATCAACAGATCCAACTCCTTTGAAGCATCGTAATCATCCGTAAAATAAAATCCAGGGTTTTCTACAGTGCCGGAAATATCCGATTCCAAATAAAATTGACTTATTATCGATCCGCTATCTGCCTTGTATCCTGTAATGCCATCATCAAATACGCTAACACTGGCTGTAGCCGCTTTCTGACCCGCCGGCAAACCCTCAATTTGAAACTCTATCTGTACCTGATCTCGCTGACCATACGACTCTTCCATTGCAATCTCTACCGGCCGGCTGTCTGTGTCGTTCTTATTGAACACCAGGCGTTCTGCCACCGGGCCACCTTGCTCGTCCAACAGCGTCAGATGGACGACTCCGGTTGGAAACATCCCTTTTGATAAATACGCAAATCCCCGATTCTCGTTTAGCTCAATGGGTGCCGCGTAATAGATCTCCCCGCGTACGTGCCCAAATAACATCATTGATTCGCCAGGCGAAACTCCTGACGCAAATACCCTCGTCCCAAAATGATCGTCCTGATCACTTACCTGAAGCACATAACCTCGTTCTTGCGCGGTTGGAAGTTCATATTCCACACCATCAATAACTGCGTGGTACTGTTGCCCCTCACGCGGAGTAAATCGAAACGATCCCATACCTAAATGCTCCGTAGAAAAACGAAGTACCTCGTCACCGGACCGGTTCATTACCACACCCGTTACATTTTTGCCAAACCCATCGGGGCCAATTGCTTTTACACCTACTACCGATTCGATGCCCTGTATAAGATGCCCTCCTTCCGGCAAAAACTGAATATCCGCAGCTCCGCCGGCGATAGACTCTGCGGTAAACGGTCGGTCAAGATTAGCGACATCGATTGTTTTTTCGAATGTGTAGGTGGATCCAAAGTTCAACGACCATGCCGTATATGCCTTTAGTAAATAGGTGCCAGAACGCAACCTTTCCGGAATCAGAATACTGGATTCTCCTCTGCCCTCCTCAAGCCGCACCGGAATTCTCTCCAATACTTTGCCATCGGGTGCAATCCACTCTACATATAACACTCCACTAATCTCAGATTGTTGATGACTTGCTCCCGAGGTAACATATGCCGACATCCACAGACGATCTCCGGATATATACCAATCGCGATCCGTGTGTACATAGATTCGCTCACGCGGAAGATCTTGCTGAATAGCTCGGAACAATTGCAAAAACTCTACCTGCGATTGCTGGTTTTGGCTTTGTGATAACGGTACCATTAATCCAGCCATTAAAACAACTGCGAGAATAGTGATAATTAATTTTTTCATGGCAATCACCTGTTTTTTTATAGAAAAAGAATAAGACGCACTGATGCGTAGTAAGAATGTAATAAAAGTGTATTATATATACACTACAGAATCTCTATTGTTAGATAGCGTCCCCACGCCTTTTAATTATCACATATTTATGCGATTTCTGTCACTTTTTTTTAACCCACCTGCACTATCTGTATACGTTGGTTGATTCTCGTTAAGCAGTACGGTCCATTTGTTTCGGATGATCGCCACTCGTTCACCCCTCAAACCCATGGACTCTGCCCCGAAGCCTGTGCAATTTTGGCGGCATCGATGGCGATGACCAGCTCCTCGTTGGTTGGAATCACCATTACCTCCACCTCCGAGTTATCAGCGCTTATGGTGGCAATCTCTCCGCGGGGAGCCGATTCGTTTTTCTCTTCATCAAGCCGGATGCCCAGCCGGTCGAGGCCGCTAAGTGCCTGGCTGCGGATGGCCGGTGCATTCTCTCCGATTCCGGCTGTAAAAACAATGGCGTCGCAACCGTTTAGCGTGGCCATATACGATCCAATATATTGCTTCACTCTATGGCAAAATACATCGATTGCCTGCCGGCAGCGGCGGTCGCCCTGCTCCGCCTCGGCCATCAGATCGCGCATATCACTGGCGTATCCGCTCAGCCCCAAGAGTCCGCTGTGGCGATTCAACAGCGCATGGAGGCTGTTTAGCGGCAGCTCTTCTTTCTCCACCAGATAGAAGAGAATGGAGGGATCGATATCTCCGCTGCGCGTTCCCATCACCAGGCCCGAAAGCGGCGTAAAACCCATGGAAGTATCCACCGATTTGCCATCTTTTATGGCGGCAATGGAGGCGCCATTCCCCAGGTGGCAGCTGATCACTTTAGAGCCCTCGGCGGGCCGGTCTTTCAACTTGTAGTAGCGGCGGCTTACGTAGTAATGCGACGTGCCATGGAAGCCGTACTTTCTGATTTTATACCGTCGATATAAACGGTTGGGAATCCCGTAGAGATACGCCTCCGGAGGCAGAGAGTGATGAAATGCGGTGTCGAATACGGCCACATGCGGCTGATCGGGCAGCGCCTTTTTCGCCGCTTGTATGCCCCGCATATTGGGTGGATTATGCAGCGGTGCCAGGTCAAACGCCTGTTCAATGGCCTCCAGCACATCCTCATCAATCAGTACCGAATCCTTAAACATCTCCCCGCCGTGCACCACCCGATGGCCCACCGCCTCGATATCGTCGGGTGAGCTGATGAGGCGGTTATCGGGGTTCATCAGGTAGGAAAGCACTTGTTGCATCGCCTCGGTATGATTGGGAATCACGGCCGTCTCTTTGACCGGCTTTCCATCGGCCGGGTGATGTTTGATAATAGAGGTCACCGCCCCGATCCGCTCTACCAAGCCACGGCAAAGTTCCTGTTCCCCCTCCGTTTCTATCAGGTTGTACTTTACCGACGAACTGCCGCAATTGATGACGAGTGTTAGCATGATTTTGAATGGTTAAACGGTTACAAACCCTGATGCTCACCGAAAGGTACGGTACCTGAAGCAGAAAGGCTTGATGCGCCGTTACTTTGTGGGGAGAGAGGCAATCACACACCGAGTTAATACCAACATTTAGCTTAATTACACCAAAGAGAAAAACAGATTCTCGGACTACACCGGGGTATGGGTGTCGCTATTTTTATGGTTTTTCTGATCGTGTATTTACCTTCGAAATTTTGGGCGTTTACTGCGCTTTCATTCAATTTATCGCTTTTATAGATACAGGTGTGCCAACCCTAAATAGATTGCTTTTACCGAAACTCATTAGTATTATAGACGTTATCTATAATTATATTGCATTATCAGTACCTATTTACTTCGTGCAAGGTTAATAATATCAGTTATTTACAGCGTATACCCGACGGGTTAATTCATGCTCCAAAGTAAGGGCAACATATTACTTATTCACAAAAATGACGGACATTTTGTCGAACTAAGGGCAAAATTATCTGCTCATTTTAATGTGTTTACGGCCTCTGATTCAAAGTTTGCCTTTCAGTTGCTGAATGAATTTGACATGCATGTGATCATTTCGAGTGGTCATTTGGGGGATATGACGGCCATTCAATTTTTTGAGGGTGTTGCCCCCTCTTTCCCAAGTTTACGCACCGTATTAATCGCCTCCGAAAAAGAGTTGGCAGCGGCACGCCAGGCTGCTGTTCAGGGTCGTATAGACTATTTTCTGAAGCAGAACGCCGGTTTTGAAGAGATTTATCAGGTTGTGCGCTCGCTGCTGAAGCAGGCTGAGCTGTTGAATGATAACCAGGTGCTGGCCGGCGAACTGAAACAGGCCGCCGAAGAGCAGCAGCGAATTATGAAACTCTTTAAGCGGTATGTACCGGAACAAGTTGTATCGCAAACTCTGGCCGTTCAGGATCACGAAATTCTGCAGGGCGAAACCCGCATTGTCTCTATTCTGTTTGCAGATATTCGCAAGTTTACCCGAATAGCCAGCTCCCTGAATCCGGAAGATGTGGTAGCGTTCCTCAATGATTTCTGGAGTGCCTTGGGCGAGCCGGTTAAAATGAATCATGGCTCTGTAAATAAATTGATTGGTGATGGTATGCTGGCCATTTTTGGCGCGCCTATTTCGCATATTCACAATCAGGAAAATGCGGTCAATTGTGCACTCGATATGCTGCAATCACTCGAGTCGGTCAACGAAAAGTACAACGCCAAGTTCGGAACGGATATAAAAGTCGGTATTGGCATCAATACCGGTGAGGTAGTCGTTGGCAACGTGGGAACCAACGATTATATGGAATATACTGTGATTGGTGATTCCGTAAACATTGCCTCTCGTATCGAATCGAAAACCAAAGATGATCCCAACTCCATTCTCATCAGCGAGAATACCTATCTCCACGTTAAAGATGAATTTGCTACCGAGCCGTCTGAACCGTTGATTATGGATGGGAAATCAGCTCCTATCAACCTTTATAAGGTACTCGGCCGGGAAAAGTCAAATATTGTGCCTATTCGTCGGGGCAATACGTATTAATTTATCTCCCAACCCTTCTCTTCCTTCTGTAGATCCAGTATCCGGTTATTAGCATCACCCCAACCGCACCTGCAACCGGCCATCGCCACAGCCAGGGACCATCTGCAACAATCAGCCGCTGATTACTATCACTATATTTGTCTGGCACGTAGCCCGGGCCTGAAACGTCGCTAAACATATGCGCATGCCGAATCACGGTTTGCCATACTTTCAACTCTCGCCCGTTTTCGTAGACAATGGTATCATCCAGCTCTGCGGGCGACCCATCGGCATGTTTAAACTCGATCGTAAGGCTCGGCAGCAGTTCACCAACCATCGGCAAAAAACCGGCAATGTAATAGTCGGTCACCACCCGGTAAAGCCGGTCATCCTCAATCGGTTCCGTCACGCCTTCTGAAGATTGAATTTCGGATCCGGGGTGAAAGGCCGAAGATAGAACGGCGCGTGTGCTTGGCACCGGTTGGTCTATAATGGGAATAGTTCCCCACAGTGCCCGGCCGGGATCGTACGTCATGGAGAGGCCGGAAAATTGCAGGTAGTAATTATCGGCCAGCATTTCCGAAAGCAGAACCGATACCTCCAGCGTCCGCTTCAGCTCTTTGCCGCTCAGAAAAAAGGAGACGATCGGATAGCCAGGCAGTCCGTCTTCACCTGAGCCCAGGCCGGTGGTGTTTATCAGATCGTAAAATGTGATGCCGCCATCTGGCCCGGGCTGTACCGACCCGCGGATGGCACCGTTGGCCTGCGCGGCCATGTGTACCGGCTCGCCGAGCACTGATTCTGTTTGAATCCGCATCCCATCGGTAATAAAATTGCCAATCGCAGACTCTTGCTTGTGTTTCCGTTCCAGGGGAAAGTCTGCATAAACAATCACATCACGTACAGACTGTACCTGTCTGTTGGTCATCGCGGCCACCAGTGAGTCGAGTTGTTGCTCGTATCGATTCACCATCAAAGAGATCTCCTCATTGGGTTCCACGCGGTGATTCAGCTCCAACAGAAACGGGGTGCCATTCTCTCGGTTACGAACCATAACGCGCTGCTCATCGGGAAGCCAGGCCAGTTCAAGCTGCCCGAGATAGCGTGTATACGAACCGGCCTGTACAATCACCGTTTCGTTCACCACCAACGGCTCGAACAGCGAGGCGTGAAAATGCCCGCCTACAATAACATGAATTCCATCCACCTCTTCGGCAAGCTTGCGATCTTCAATCTGCCCGGAGTGCGTCACGGCTACAATAACATCGGCACCCTGCGCCTGCAACTCCGACACCGATTCCCGTGCACTCTCGAGATAGTGCTGAAAGGTAACCGGCTCCGGAAAGGCTGTTTTGCTGATGGCATCTTCTCCCAACAACCCAAAAAGACCCACTCGCAATCCGTTGGAAAGGGTTCGGATTACTGTTTTTTGTATGTCGGCTTGCGAGAGAGGGTGCTCTTCCGGAATGATGAAATTGCTTCCAAGAACGGCCGTACACTCGTGCGCCTCGGGGTATCCGGCACGTGCAAGATACTGCGCCAGCATATCGGTACCGTAATCAAATTCGTGGTTACCCAGCACAACAGCGTCGTAACCAATGGCCTGAAACAGGGTAAGCTCCGGGGCCTCTCCCTGCGTAGCAAGCCAGCTAAATGCAGGCCCTCCGGTAAAGTCTCCGGCCGATAGCATCAAAACAGGTTCGCCTTGCTGCTGTTTGGATTCTCGTATGGACAGTGCAGCACCGGCCAGCCGTGCAAAACCACCCAGGGCTCGATGTCCCGCTTCTTCGCTGTCCAGAGATACGGGATGGGGAATCAGGTGTGAGTGCTCGTCATTGGTGTGCAAAATGGTAAAGGGAACCGAATTCTGCCCAAAGGCCGATGAAACAGAAAGTGAAACAGCAAGCAGTAAAAGAGCTGTAAATCGGGTGATTTTGACAGTAAAAACAGTATAAAAGCGATAATAGGCGCTCATTCCTTTCCGGCGGTTTTTGTACCTTAGCGTTTCAGTCTGTAATCTACGGCAGATTGTATAAACAGAATATTGTATTTCGAATCCCTTAGCAAATAAACGAATGGCAGAGTTAAAGAATACAGGCAACCGTTTTTTTCTGTTACTGATCATCGTATCGGTGGGTGCTTTTATGAATCCGGCATGGGCACAGGTTCAGTCGCCGGACGAATTTTTGGGTTATGAGTTGGGCGACTATTTCACGCCTCATCATCGTGTGATGGCGTACATGAATCATGTTGCGGAAGCATCAGACCGGGTAACCGCGCAAGTGTACGGGCATACCAACGAGCGGCGGGAGCTGATGCTGCTTACCATCACCTCACCGGACAACCACGCCATTATCGACGAGATACGCACCAACAACTTGAAGTTGACCGGCCTGATGGATGGCGAGCCAACGGAGGAGGTCCGCGCCATTATATGGCTTAGCTACAATATTCATGGAAACGAAACATCCAGCAGCGAAGCCGCGATGAAAACGGTGTACGAACTTGCCAGTCTATCCAACACCGACGTAGCCCACTGGCTGGAGGATACGGTTGTGATTGTTGATCCAATGCTGAATCCGGATGGACGTGATCGGTACGTAAACTGGTTCAACGGAATCATCGGACGGGATTACAACCCGCACGTATCCACACGGGAACACCACGAACCGTGGCCCGGAGGCAGGCCCAACCACTATTATTTCGACCTGAACCGCGACTGGGCCTGGCAAACACAACTCGAAACGCAACAGCGCTCGCCCATGTACCAATCGTGGATGCCGCACGTACATGTTGATTTTCACGAACAGGGATACAATTCACCCTACTATTTTGCACCTGCTGCCGAACCGTTCCACAAGGCAATTACCGACTGGCAGCGTGAGTTTCAAACCACCATCGGAGAAAACAATATCCGCTATTTTGATGCCGAGGGATGGCACTATTTTACGCGCGAACGATTCGACCTTTTCTATCCAAGTTATGGCGACACCTGGCCCACCTTTAACGGGGCCATTGGGATGACGTATGAACAGGCTGGCCACGGACTTGCCGGAGCGAGTATCCTTACGCAAGAAGGAGACACGCTAACGCTCAAAGATCGGCTCACTCACCACCATATTACGGGTATCTCTACCATTGAGGTGACAGCAGAGCATGCCGACCGGGTGATCCGCGAGTTTCAAAATCACTTCGATCGGGCGCGCACCAATCCTGCCGGCCGCTTCAAAACCTATGTAGTGAAAGCCGATAACGATCCTGATCACATCTATGCACTGTTGCGCTTTCTGGATTCGCAAAACATCACTTATGGCCGTGCCGGCCGCTCTTCTTCGGCTACGGGATATGACTACCGTGCTGGCACAGAGCGCCGGGTGTCTGTTGCAGAAGAAGATATTATCATTAGTGCCTATCAGCCGCAGTCGCAAATGGTACGGGTGCTGTTTGAACCCAGTCCGGAATTATCCGATTCACTGACGTACGATATTACCGCATGGGAGTCACATCACCGCTTTGGCCTGGATGGTTATGCTCTCACCGACCGCATCAATCCGGGAGTTACGCTGGAGGCAGAATCACTCCGGCGATTTCAGGTAACCGGCAGGGAGCGGCCTTACGCCTATGCGTTGCCGTGGACCTCCATGGATGATGCCCGTTTTCTGGCCGACATCACCAAAGAAGGTGTGCGCAGCCGATATTCGGAGGTTCCTTTTGAGGTAGATGGCAGAGCCTTCCCTCGCGGTACACTGGTTATTACACGCGATAACAATCGTCACTTGGGGCCTGATTTTGACGCCATTGTACAGGAAGCGGCACGCACTCACAGCCGGTCTATTCACGGAGCATCGACCGGATTTGTTCAGCGCGGTTCCGATTTTGG